>NZ_JBBMQY010000023.1:0-59208 GCF_038900255.1 Pseudoalteromonas sp. AS84
ACCCTTTATTTTTCGAGTCAACACTTTGTTTTAAACTTTCTTTTGGAAGATTTAAAACCGAAGTTTTATTTAACTCTATGAGTAGTTGCTGCCTTGCTATGCTTCGGCGTTTCCCGTCTCAGTGGGGTCGCATTATAGGGAGATCATATTTTTACGCAAGCACTTTTTTAAAGAAAAAGTAAAAAAAGATGCTGTTCGGTTAGTATCTGAACTAAACACCCTGAAACTGATAGTTTTGTAACCAAACAGTGCACTGTATGGTACAAAAATCACCTTGCTGATACACTCAAATACTAATAATCATGATCTAAAAGGTACTAACTATGGCAATTCGTTCTTATAAAGGTGTTACTCCTTCATTTAATGCGTCTGTTTATGTTGATGATTCATCGGTTTTGGTTGGTAACATTACTTTAGGTGATAATAGTAGTGTGTGGCCGTTAGTAGCTGCACGTGGTGATGTTAACTATATACGTATTGGTGAACGTACAAATATACAAGATGGCAGTGTATTGCATTTATCTCGTGCAACTAAAAGTAATCCTGATGGTTACCCACTTATTATAGGTGACGATGTAACTGTTGGTCATAAGGTAATGCTGCACGGATGTGTATTAGGGAACCGTATACTTGTAGGTATGGGCGCTATTATTATGGATAACGTGGTTGTTGAAGATGATGTAATTATTGGCGGCGGCTCTTTAGTGCCACCAAACAAACGTTTAGAGTCTGGTTACTTATATGTAGGAAGCCCAGCTAAGCAAGCCCGCCTTCTTACAGAGCAAGAACTTGCCTTTTTAAAAATATCTGCCGATAACTATGTATCACTTAAAGATGAATACTTAGCTGAAATCGCTAACTTAAGTTAATAAGCTTACTTCAATTTGGCCTGCCGAGTTATAGATCTCCTCTTCGATGAGTTCCTCGGCACGCTCCTCATAATCAAAACGGTACTTTTCAAAATACTCTGTTGCATGGCTTTCGTCTGTTAATTTAAGTGTATTTACTTGTATTACACACTCCACCAGCATGCCACTAACTTGTGCAAAAAATACTAACTGATGATCAGGCTCTCTAAATTCTAGCCTATCTATAAATTGTATTGCCTGATTCATTTAAGCACCCCTTGTTTAAGCGCATCCACTACGGGAAGTATTTTTGGCATTTTATTACGCCATACATAATATGCTTGAGCAGCTTGACCAACTAACATTCCACTGCCATCTAAAAGCTTAGCGTTAATATTATGCTGTGCAACCCAATTCATAAAAATGGTATTTTGCAGTGAATAAAACATGTCATAAGCTACTTCACAGTTAGTTATGTGTTTTTCATCAAGAGCTGGAAGCTCATCATTCATACTGCTAGAGGTAGAGTTTATAATTAGTGAGTAATCGCTTACTGGTAAATCACTAAAGCCGAAGCCAGATACTGGTCCATATTGAGTAAACAGCTCTGCGAGTTCTTTGGCTTTTTGTGCTGTGCGATTAACTATTATTATTTCCTGAGGGTTATGCTCTAACAAAGGTAAAATAACCCCTCGAGCAGCACCGCCCGCACCTATGATTAAAATGCGTTTATTAGTTATGGCTACTTTATTAGCGAGTAAATCATTTACAAAGCCCACACCATCGGTGTTATCACCGAGTAATGTGCCATCATCTCGTTTTTTTAATGTATTAACAGCCCCTACAATTTTAGCTAATGGCGTAAGCTCATCAGCCATTGCATAGGCTTGCTCTTTAAATGGCATCGTAACGTTAGCACCAACACCACCTTGCCCAAAAAAAGACAATACTGTTTTTTCAAAGTTATCGATAGGTGCTAATATTGCGCGATAGTCGATTTGCTCACCCAGTGATACAGCAAATTGTTTATGTATCGCGGGGGATTTTGAATGTTTAATTGGATTTCCAAAAACCGCATATTTGTCCATTTTAAAGCAACCTCTTTGCAGCATAAACTGCCTATTAACGATGATAAATTATATGATTAAACGACTTTTCTCTAAATCTAAGCCAGCTCCCGAGCAACAGGCTCCTACTCCTGAAAAAACACCGTATGAAATAATAGGTGGAGAGAAAGGGGCGCGTGCTATCTCCAATCGATTCTACGACATAATGGAGTCAGATGAATACGCTAAACCGTTATATGATATGCATCCTCTGCCATTAGATCGAATTCGCCAAGTATTTTTTGAATTTTTATCTGGTTGGTTAGGCGGGCCGAACCTATTTACTGAAAAACATGGCCAGCCAATGCTACGTAAAAGACATATGCCTTTTACTGTAGATAAAGCATTGCGTGATCAATGGATGTACTGCATGAATAAAACGCTGGATATAGAAATAGACAACCCGTTGTTACGTGAAGGCTTAAAGCAATCATTCTCTCAACTAGCAACGCACATGATCAATCAACATTAAATTTGTATTTAGCCCCAATGCAAAAAGGCGCTGATTAGCGCCTTTTTGATTACTGTGTAATTGTTATAATTGCCATTCTCTGGCTATCAACTCACTTGCTTGACTCGTTAACCACTCTTGCGGGCGTAAGTAATACTGATATAGGTTAGCTTCTGGGCTACTTGGTTCTGGTTTATAATTATATTCCCAGCGTGCAAGTGGTGGCATAGACATTAATATAGACTCAGTGCGCCCGCCACTTTGTAGCCCAAACAACGTACCTCTATCCCACACTAGATTAAACTCAACGTAGCGTCCGCGACGATAAAGCTGAAAATCACGTTGTTGCTCTGTGTATTCATCATTTTTACGGCGTTCAATAATAGGTAAATAGGCATCTAAAAAGCCATTACCAACCGATTGCATAAACGCAAAGCTCTTTTCAAAACCAAGTTCGTTTAAGTCGTCAAAAAATAAACCGCCGACTCCGCGCGTCTCGTCTCTGTGCTTTAAATAAAAATACTCGTCGCACCATGTTTTGTATTTTGGATAAACTTCACTACCAAATGGTGCACAAATATCATGAGCAACTTGATGCCAATGCTGTACGTCTTCTAATACTGGATAAAAAGGAGTGAGATCAAACCCGCCACCAAACCACCATATTGGCTCTTCGCCTTCTTTTTCAGCAATAAAAAAGCGCACATTGGCATGACTTGTTGGTACATGAGGGTTTTTTGGATGAATAACTAACGACACACCACATGCATGAAAGCTGCGTCCTGCAAGCTCTGGTCTATGCGCTGTTGCCGAACCTGGCATTGAAGCGCCAAATACATGTGAGTAATTTACCCCACCTTGCTCTATCACTGTGCCATTAGTGGTTACACGTGTGCGGCCACCACCGCCCTCTGCTCTTTGCCAGTTATCTTCTATAAATTTAGCACTGCCATCTGCAGCCTCCAAACCTTGGCAAATAGTGTCTTGCAAAGCCATAAAGTATGCTTTTACTTGATCTAATAATTCGCTTTGCATATTAACCTCTAAATATTTTGCCAGTCATGGCGTCTTTTATCGTGCTTGGTTGAGTATTGCCACCTAATGGCTCATCAACGTAAAAGCCAACTTGCTCTGCAAATTGCGTTTTAGCTTGCTCAATACTAATGACCGTTTCTTGCCCTGTTAAGTTTGCACTCGTTGATACAAGCGGTTTGCCAAACTCTTGGCATAAACGTTTTACTGTTGGATGGTTAGTTACTCTTACTGCGATAGTATCAAACTGCCCAGTTAACCACTTGGGTGTATTTTTAGATGCAGGCATAACCCACGTAATTGCAGCAGGCCAACTCGAAAATATATCAGCGCGTTTATCCATAGGTATTTTTGCATCATCTACGTATTTTAATAATTGTCCGTAGTTATCAGCAATTAAAATAAGCCCTTTTTCAACCGGGCGTTGCTTAATAGCTAATAGTGCCTCAACGGCTTGTTGATTATCTGGATCACAACCTAAACCATATACAGCTTCTGTTGGGTATAAAATAACTTCGCCTTGCGTTAAGCACGTTATTGCAGTGGGCGTATTTGAAAGGTCTGACAAAGTAGTCTCCAGATATAATTAAACGTTATTCAGTTGGGGTCAGCTTATGCATGCAACTTTTTTGTGGGCATTGCAATAATGTGCCATTTGCCATATTTCTCTCTATGACGATGGGCCAGCCACATTCAGGACACGGGTGTTCGACCGGTTTATTATTAAGCGTGTATTTACAACTTGGGTAGCAATCACAAGAATAAAATACTTTACCAAATTTATTACTGCGCGCGACTAAATGACCCTTTTTGCATTTGGGGCAACTTGGCAAAGTGTCTTCGCTTTGTTTTTCTTCATTTTCGTTAGCAATATAATGACATTCTGGATATCCCGTACACCCAATAAACATACCGTAGCGGCCATTTTTAACCACCAGCGGTTTGCTACACTCAGGGCATGCTGAATCTTCTAATATTTTGATTTCGTTACTATCGTGATGTGCCAACGGCCTAATAAAGTCGCATTTAGGATAACTTGCGCATCCTAAAAAAGGGCCTGATTTACTATTGCGGATCACTAACTCTGAACCACACTGTGGGCATATCTCGTATTCTTCTTCGAGGGCGTGCTTGTTCGCCGAGAAAAGCGAATGGTCGATTTTACTCATGGTGATCCTAATAGGTTGGTGAATTTTCGCCTAATATACCCAAACCACTTAAAGATACAAGCAATGCTGTGCTTATACGTTTAAGTAATTTGAGTACAATTAAGATAATTATCTCTAATGGAGAAGTTCGCTGGGTTCATCAAAAATCAAATCTTCCATTTGCTCATACGCCTCCTCAGAGCCAGGAACATTAAACAAAATCATAAGTACAATCCATTTTAAATCTTCTAGGCTTATGGTTGGTTTATCCAGAGAGGCTAAACAGTCCATTACCATCTCACGAGTTACATTGTTAATTACGCCTATTTGCTCAATAAACATTAAAAAGCCACGACACTCAGCACTGAGCCTTTGGCATTCGCTATCGGTAAATATACGAACTGCATCTTTAGGATTATCAATAAGATAAGGAGACTCATCGCTGTGTTGTAAATCGGCGAGTTGCTCTAACCAATCGAGTGCTTTAAATATCTCAGGCTTATTAAAACCCGCGCGCAGTAGCTCATCGGTTAACTCATTTTGCTCTGCAAATATATCTGCTTCGCTATGAATGTAATTTTCAAAAAGATATAAAAGAATATCAAACATATTACCTTCCTGCGCTTAACTTAATATAACCATCTAGGACGCGCTCAATCTGATCGTCTAATTCTAAATCGAGCAATCTAGCGAGTACTTTGTCTATTGGCCACCGAGCGCGACGCACAATGTCGTCTACACTGGTTACTTCAAAGCCAATACTATTTAAAACCTCACATTGAGAATTTGCCTGAATTGGCTGTTCTTTATTACATACGCTATTGTCGTAAGTAAAACTCACCTCATCAAGAATGTCAGCCACGTTTTCTACTAACTTAGCGCCTTGCTTTATTAAAAAGTGACTTGCCTGTGCTAGCGGGTTTTTAATAGAACCTGGTACTGCAAATACCTCTTTATTTTGTTCAAGCGCATAACGTACTGTAATTAACGAACCGCTTTTGATTTCAGCCTCAACAATGAGCACCCCCAAAGATAAACCAGAAATAATACGATTACGGCGCGGAAAGTTATGAGCATGAGCAGCTGTTCCTGGTAAAAACTCACTCACCAGCAGGCCGCTTTCTAACACTTGGTCTGTTAATAGTTTATGGCGTTTAGGATAGTAAATATCAACCCCAGTACCAAGCACAGCTATGGTTTTACCCGTACCAGCAAGAGAGCCCTTATGTGCTGCTCCATCTATTCCCCGCGCCATACCTGAGGTAACTGTAATCCCCGCCAAAGTTAACTCGTATGCAAATTCTGATGCTATTTCAAGCCCGGTAGGTGTGGCATTACGACTCCCTACAATTGCAATTTGTGGGGTAGATAGTAACGAGACATCACCCCTACAAAATAGTAATAAAGGGGCACTGGCAATCTGCCGGAGATCTTCTGGATAAAGCGCATCAAAAATACAGACTACGGTAATGCCCTGCTGCGCAATTAATTGCTCATAATGGCTGATTTGTTGCCAATTAGTGTTGAGTAAATTACTCGCTTGATTAGCGGTTAATCCTAGCTGTAAAAGCTTGTCATGAGGTAAGTCGAATAACGACCCAAGGGAATAGTTTGTAGATAGTGCTAAAAGGGTTTTTATACCCAACCCTTTACACATATAAAAGGCAAGCCAGTGGGCTAGCTTGCCAGATGACTGATCCATGCTCTCTCCTAGAGCACCGACTCGCTACTTCTTAATGAATAACTGCAATATCTCCAATGCGAATTGGGTGCTGGTTTTTAGTTATTAATGCATAACTTATTTTGTCATACACTTTAAAGACAATTAGCTCGCCAACTTTTTCTTTAGGCATAGTCCACGTTGTATTTTCTTCGTCAGACTCATCACCAAATAATTGGCTCACATCAGATAAAAGCTTCTCGTATTTACTAGAGTCTTCTGGGTAACGAGGGCCACGAGGACCATCAATAACCGTTGGCGATTGACGCTCTAGATCTAATACATGACCTTCTTCTATATTTTGTTCACTGCCTAAGTTTAGCACTACAACATCCATTGTGCTGAATTCTCTAACGTGGCGCGGGGAAGCGATAATATTCCCTGTTACAGGCTCAGAAGGACGGTGTATATTAAAGTACGCAGGAAGCATTTGACCTTCCATTGCCGGCATTAAAAAGTCACCTTGCTGAATTTCTCGTTTAACAGATTCAACACGTAATGACGAAGGCACGCCATTGTGTTCATCACCTGCTCTAAACGCACGTGCGATACCCACGTAAGATGCACGCGTTGCTAACACTTCACCAGTTAAGTCGGTGTAAGCATCGCCCTTGTGGTAAATGGCATACGCTTTATGTACTTGTAAGTCGCCTTTAGCATATAAAATATGACCTAACGTTTGTGTTTTAGTGTTTTCGTTAGCACCTAAAATATAAGGTTTGCCTTTAATATCATCACTGTTCATTGCTTGCTCGTAACTGATATAAGGTTTAATCATTTCAAGCGGCAAGGTAGTAATAGCATTACGCCCTTTTGGTGTAATACGCCCCTGAGGAGATAACTTTCTATATCCTTTATTGATCACTAAACGTGGGTTTCCATCTGCATCGTATATCAGCGCTAATGCATCGCCGGGGTAAATTAGGTGCGGGTTGTCAATTTGTGGATTCATTTGCCAAAGTTCAGGCCATAGCCAAGGCTCATCTAAATAGATGCCAGAAATATCCCAAAGTGTATCGCCTTTTTTTACAACATACTGTTTTGGTGCATCTTTTTTTATTTTAAGCACGTCAGCAACTGCGGGGAATGCAGCACTTAACGTAAGCATGATTGCAAGTAATGGAGATTTCATTGAGCTTCCTTGTATTGTTTTTTCATTATTATTGCCCAAAACCTGTTAAAGGTGAACGCGAATGGCTAAAATAAGAGCATACAATACCCTAAATTAAGCACAAGTGAAAAAGGTAACTATGGCTAGGTTAGAAGTTTTAAGATTTCCAGATGAGCGTTTACGTACTATAGCAAAAGATGTTGCACAAGTTGACGACACAGTACGCCAAATTGTAAAAGACATGCTAGAGACAATGTACGATGAAAATGGCATTGGACTTGCGGCCACGCAAGTAGATATTCATCAACGAATCGTTGTTATTGATGTATCAGAAGAGCGTGATGAGCCACTGGTGTTAATTAATCCACAAATCATTAAAAAAGACGGCTCTACCGTTAGCGAAGAAGGCTGTTTATCAGTACCCAACTCGTATGCAAAAGTAGATCGCGCAGAAACAGTAACAGTCGCTGCACTTAACGAAAACGGTGAAGAATTTGTACTAGATGCAGATGAATTACTGGCTATTTGTATTCAGCATGAACTAGATCACCTTCAAGGTAAGCTGTTCATTGATTACTTATCTCCATTAAAGCGCCAACGTATTCGTAAAAAGCTTGAAAAAGAAGCCAAATTTGCAGATCAGTAATAAGCACCTTAGGAAAACTCAGTGACTCAACCATTACGCATTATATTTGCCGGTACGCCGGACTTTGCAGCACGTCATTTACAAGCGCTGATACAAAGCGAACACCAAATAGTGGGTGTATATAGCCAGCCAGACCGCCCTGCTGGTCGTGGTAAAAAATTAAAAGCCAGTGAAGTGAAAGAGCTAGCGCTTGAGCACAACTTACCGGTTTTTCAGCCACAGTCATTAAAAAATGATGAAGCACTAGCAGAGCTAACAAGCTTAAATGCCGATATTATGATTGTTGTAGCGTATGGCTTAATTTTACCTAAAGCTATATTAGAAGCCCCGCGTTTAGGTTGTTTAAATGTGCATGGTTCTATATTACCGCGCTGGCGCGGTGCTGCACCTATTCAACGCGCAATTTGGGCTGGTGATGAACAAACCGGCGTAACAATAATGCAAATGGATGAAGGGCTAGATACCGGCGATATGCTACATATAAGTCGCTGCCCTATTAGCACGACAGAAACTAGCGCAAGCTTATACACAAAACTTGCTGAGCTAGGACCAAACGCATTAATTGAAACCATTAATAAATTAGCTAATGGCGAGATCACCTCTGAACCTCAAAATGATGAACTTGCTAACTACGCTAAAAAGCTTTCTAAAGAGGAAGCTAATATCGACTGGTCTATGAGTGCGCTGCAAATTGAGCGAAACATTCGCTCTTTTAATCCATGGCCAGTGTGCTTTACCCAAATGGGTGGGCAAACAGTAAAGATTTATCAAGCGCAGGTTGTGCAGCAATTAGGTGATCCTGGGCAAATTTTATCAAGCGACAAAAATGGCGTAGTAGTGGCGTGTGGCGAACACGCTTTATGTATTACGCAATTACAGCCGCAAGGTAAAAAACCAATGGCAATTAACGACTTTTTAAATGGTCGTAGTGACTGGGTTACCCCTGGCACAATATTAGGCGAAAACAATGAGTAATGTTCCAAACGTAAGAGCGCTTGCCGCTGAAACTTTATATAACGTCGTTGATAAAGGCGCATCGCTTAATCAAGAACTTCCATTTGCCAGCCAAGGCTTGCCGCCTAAAGATAAAGCGTTACTACAGCAAATTTGTTATGGCGTTTTACGCTATTTACCGAGCCTTGAAAATTACTGCCAACACTTAGTAGAGCAGCCATTAAAAGGTAAACGTAGAATATTTCAGTTTTTATTGTACGTAGGTATTTATCAGCTACAGCATATGCGCGTACCACCGCATGCTGCTATTTCAGAAACTGTAAACGCACTGGCTCAACTTCGCGCTTTAGGATTAAAAGGGCTAATAAACGCCATTTTACGTAGTTTTCAGCGCCAACAAGCAGAGCTTGAAGAAAAAGCAAAGCTGATCCCTGTGTGCTTATACAACCACCCAAATTGGTTTATCAAACAAGTTAAAGAAGCCTATCCAGATAGCTGGGAAGATATACTTGCAGAAAACCAACAACAAGCACCTATGTGGTTACGTGTAAATCAGTCGCAGTTTAGTACACAAGAATACAGCGATATGCTTAGCGCTAATGATATTGAACACACCTTAAACCCAGATTTTGTAGATGGGATTAAGCTTGCTAAGCCACGCGATGTATTTTCATTGCCTGAGTTTGATACGGGTGCATGTTCAGTACAAGATGCCGCAGCACAACTTGCAGCACGCTTTTTAGAACCTAAAGCAGATGACTACATTTTAGATGCCTGTGCAGCACCTGGCGGTAAGACGTGTCATATATTAGAGCTTGCTGATGCAGAAGTACTTGCACTTGATAGCGATGCAACTCGCCTTGAACGTGTTAAGCAAAACTTAACGCGTATTGGCTTAGGCGCAGATCTTCAATGTGGCGATGCATCACAACCACATACTTGGTGGGACGAAAAATTATTTGATCGTATTTTGCTTGATGTGCCTTGTTCGGCTACTGGCGTAATCCGCCGCCACCCTGATATAAAATGGTTACGTCGCGCATCTGACATCGAAGACTTATCTAAATTACAAAGCGATATTCTTGATAGCATTTGGCCACTATTAAAACCAGGCGGCACATTAGTATATGCTACGTGTTCGGTTCTTCCACAAGAAAACCAGCAGCAAGTCGCTAAGTTTTTAGCTAATAACGATGACGTAGAGCATATTCCGCTACACGAAAACGATACCTTAACAACTCCTGGTTTGCAGTTATTACCCGGTGAAAGTGATGGATTTTATTACGCTAAACTAGTTAAAAAAGCCTAATAGCCGTACACTGAATAGTTAGCCATTTATGAAATATTAAATGGCTATTTTTTTAATTAAATTATGGTCAATACCACGGGTAAATAATGAAAATAATTATACTCGGTGCCGGGCAAGTTGGCGCTACGCTTGCTGAAAACTTAGTTGGCGAACAAAACGAAATTACTGTTGTTGATATTGACGGTAACCGATTACGTGAACTTCAAGATAAGTACGACTTACAAGGGGTTATGGGCCACAGCGCACATCCTGATGTATTACGCCGTGCTGGCGCTGAAGATGCCGATATGATTATAGCCGTAACCAGTTCAGATGAAGTGAACATGGTTGCATGCCAAGTGGCGTACAGTATTTTTAATACTCCCACTAAGATTGCCCGTATTCGCTCGGAGCAATATTTAAAGTACCGCGAGAAGCTTTTTCAAAATGATGATTTACCAATCGATCATTACATTGCTCCCGAAGCACTGGTCACTAAGTATATCCGCCGTTTAATTGACTACCCTGGTGCTCTGCAAGTGTTGCAGTTTGCTGATGGCATGCTCTCATTAGTAGCAGTGAAAGCTTACTATGGCGGTTTACTTGTGGGTTATGCGTTATCTGCACTTAAAGAACACATCCCTAATGTAGAAACTCGTGTTGCCGCTATTTATCGTCAAGGTAAAGCAATAAAACCATTAGGTACAACCGTTATTGAAGCAGATGATGAAGTATTCTTTATTGCCGCTACAAAACATATACGCGCAGTAATGAACGAGCTGCAAAAGCTTGAACGCTCTTACAAAAAAATTATGATAGCTGGTGGCGGTAACATTGGCGCTGGCCTTGCCCGCTCACTTGAGAAAAACCACACCGTTAAATTAATTGAGCGCAGTAAAGAACGTGCTGAACAACTCTCAGAAATGCTCGATAACACGGTCGTTTTTTGTGGTGACGCATCTGATCAAGAACTTCTTTCAGAAGAACATATTGAACAAGTCGATGTATTTATTGCCGTAACCAACGACGATGAAGCTAACATTATGTCAGCCATGCTTGCTAAACGTATGGGCGCACAAAAAACCATGGTGCTTATTCAGCGTGGTGCCTACGTAGATTTAGTCCAAGGCGGCGAAATAGACATTGCCATATCACCACAACAAGCCACTATATCTGCGCTATTAACGCACGTACGCCGTGGTGATATTGTTAACGTGTATTCACTGCGTAAAGGCGCAGCAGAAGCCATTGAAGCCGTTGCTCATGGTGATGAAAACACATCTAAAGTGGTTGGTCGTGCGATTGCCGATATAAAACTTCCTGCAGGAACAACTATTGGGGCAATAGTACGTAATGACGATGTGCTGATAGCCCACGACGATACAATTATTATGTCGGGCGATCATGTCATCATGTTTTTAATCGACAAAAAACATATTACCGTTGTAGAAAAGCTCTTCCAAGTAAGCGCTATATTCCTATAATCATAGTTCTTAAACGCAAAAAAGCCGCTGACTAAGGCGGCTTTAGTGGAGTATGAAGCGTTTGCTTACTGTACTTTTGAAAACTCTTCTTTAGAAATCTCACCATTTCCATCGGTATCTAAATCATCAAAGATTTTTACAAGCTGAGGGTTAACCTTTGCTTCTTCCATTGAGATTACGCCATCGCCATCTGCATCAAAAGAAGAAAAATCGACTGCTGCGTATGCTGCTGATGAAGATGCTAAAACGATAACTGCAAGTGTTGTATTTAATGTTTTCATAATAATATTCCTAGTAAGATGGGAAGTCCTTTTCAAAGATCCCTGACTGTGAAAAAATGTTTAACCTGAAAAAGATTAATTAGTAATTAGCGAACTCTTCTTTAGAAAGCTCACCGCTACCGTCGGTATCTAGCTCAATAAATTCAGCCATTAAGTCTGTATCTACTGCAGCTTCGCTTGGGCTAATTGTGCCGCTACCATCGATATCAAGACTGTCAAAATCTGATGCTGCAAATGCAGCTGAAGAAGACGCTAGTGCGATAAGTGCTAATGCTTTATTTAAATGTTTCATAACTTAATCCTTCAATGTTCTATCAAAAAAATTGCTTCGTTTAACTTAAAACGTAATTTTCACTTCCTTGTTATCCTCTTTCGTAAGCTCCCTTGCCTACTTAGGTTGTCTTTGGCAACTCAGGACAAATACTTTTAAATTATGCTTCTGAAAATTCTTCTTTTGATAACTCACCATTTTGGTCAGTATCAAGCTCTGAGAACATGCTCATTAACTTCGCATCTACTGATGCTTCTGCTTGGCTGATTGTGCCACTGCCATCAACATCAAGTGTGTCAAAGTCTGTTGCAGCAAAAACGGCTGAAGATGATGCTAATGCGATAAGTGCTAAAGTTTTATTAATGCTTTTCATAATATGTATCCTTCAAATTTATGTGTGTGCGATTAAGTATTTCACTTTGAATCACGATTTCGTTCAGTACACTTAGACTATTACAACTTAGATGCCAATATTTAAAAGCTATTAAATTTCAGATAGTTAAATGTACAAGGCATAAAAAGAAGGGGTTTTTAAGGTAATTACTGTTGCCTTTTAGCAACGCACTTTATAGTGGATATATTAAAACGATTAAAAACATATAGTTATGTTTATATAAAAAGATACATTTTTAAATGCATGGTTTTAAAATGAGTGGTTTTAAAGAGTAATTGAGATAAATTTTAACGAGGTAGATTTAATAACACAAAATAAGCTGCCAAAAACAACACTTAATGTATTGTTTTATATTAATAATATTTTTAATTATGAAAATAATAAAAAATATTTTATAAGCACTGACATAAAACGCCTTTTTGTTGCAAATAAGCGAAAGCTATTTATTCGACGGTAGGTTCGAGTGCAGAAGGGTCTATAAAATGCTCTTTCATAAAGGTTTTCATTTCATCTTCGCTTGCTAGTAGCTTAATCCCACAGTGCACACCTTCGGCATGCTCTTTAACACTGCAAACTTCACCTTCAAAGTCTTTATCGCTGCTATTAAGTATGACAGTGCATTGCATATCTTTAATGCTTTCAACTTGCTGATCGCCTCTAATATCAAACATTACACCGGTAAGTGAAATATCTTTAATAAGGCCTTCAAGTACCCTGTCGTCACTTAGTTTTAGTTTTGCAGGTAGCAAGGTAGGTATTCGCGTTTGCGAGCGTAGTGAAAATAACTGCACTTGCTTAGGGTAGTTAATAAACACGAGCTTAGCCGGGTGAGAAGCTACCGACATAATTTGTTGGCGAAACGCTATAACTTGCCCACCACTGCCTTCAATAAGCGCTCTTACAACAATCATTACACCATCTCGTAAATAGTCAGTCGCGGCCGGCAAACGCTTGGCATTAGGATAGTTTAAAATAATGAACTGTTTATCGAGTAAACCAACTAATTCAGTTTTAACACGCTTACTGCTTGTAGGTGTTAATATTTCTAGGTCGACTAAGCTGCCTACACCTATATGCTTTAGCTTTTCTAAATTTGTTGGCATATCCCTTTCCCAATGATGAATTTATTGGCTTTTTACCCACGCCAAAATGTAGGCGTAAATAGCACTAATAAAGTAAATATTTCTAAACGGCCAAACACCATTGCAATGGTAAGCAACCATTTAGCACCATCGGTTATAGCGCCGTAATGCGAGGCTACATCACCCAAACCTGGGCCTAAGTTATTTAAACAAGCCGCAGTGGCTGAGAATGCAGTTATGTTATCCATACCCGTGCCCATAAGCGCTAACATAATAATAATAAATACCAATGCATACGCAGAGAAAAAGCCCCACACAGCCTCTACTACTTTATCTGGCAATGCCTTTCGACCCAGCTTGATTGAATATATAGCACGAGGATGCACCAAACGATTAAGCTCACGTACACCCTGCAAGTAAAGTAAAAACACACGCACTACTTTCATACCACCACCGGTAGAGCCTGCACAGCCACCAATAAAGCTCGAAAATATAAGTAAAATAGGTAAAAACAAAGGCCATGTTGAAAAGTTATCAGTAGCAAAGCCTGCTGTTGTACTCATTGAAACAGCTTGAAATAGCGCCTGATCGAGGGTTTCATCGCCATTAGCAAATATTTCATTAGAGGAAAGCACAGTAAAACAAATAACCACCAGCGCTAATTGAATACACAAAAACACCTTAAACTCAGGGTCTCGAATATAAACTTGTATGTTACGACTAGCCACTGCGGCGTAGTGCAGGGAGAAGTTAACGGCGGCAATAATTAAAAAGAACACACAAATAAAGTTAATTACAGGGCTATCAAAGTGCCCCATGGATGCATCATAAGTAGAAAAACCACCTATCGCGACCGTTGAAAATGCATGACATATAGCATCAAACCACTCCATTCCCGCAGCCCAATAAGCCAGCATACAAGCAATCGTAAGCGACACATATATATACCAAAGATGCTTTGCTGTATCGGCAATTCGCGGGGTCATTTTAGAATCTTTTACAGGCCCTGGTATTTCAGCGCGGTACAACTGCATACCACCAACACCTAGCATGGGGAGTATAGCAACAGCGAGTACAATTATACCCATACCGCCAAACCACTGGAGTTGCTGGCGATAAAACAACACCGACTTGGGTAAGTACTCAATACCGGTAAGTACTGTAGCGCCGGTGGTGGTTAAGCCAGAAAATGCTTCAAACACCGCATCGGCGAGCGATAAATTAGGTTCTTGTAAAAAGATAAGCGGCAAGGACGCAAACGCCCCAAGTACCAGCCAAAACAAAACAACAATTAAAAAGCCTTCACGTGCTTTTAAGTCACCGTTTTCATGGCGGTTTGGGTAATAAGCCATCATGCCAATAACAACACTAAAGATAAATGCTAAAACAAAAGGAACACCACCACCGTCTTTATATATTAAAGACACCAGTGCCGGTGGCACCATGGTAATACTAAACAGCGCAACAAGTTGGCCAAGAATTTTTATGATGGTACGAAATTGCATTTAGCTTGTCGCTTTTATTATTAGTAAATTCAGGCTGAGTAGTATCAACCAAATTAAATAGGGTCAGCATGCATTACATGCAATTTGTCTAGGTTATTACTCTTTAATAGTTAACTCAACTGCGCCGTGACTTAAATCAAAAATATCTTTGATTGCTTGCTGAGCTTCGCGACTATCTATTGTAATCACCCAATCAATATTAGCAGTAAATTGCTTCTCAATATTAAGCACTTGATACTTTGTTTTTAATAACTGCTCAATCGCACCTTGCATGCTGTACTCGCTACTCCCTGTAATTTCAACACTGGGAACTTTAAGTACCGTTTGCAATTTTACTAATGCATTATTTAATGAGCCACCATAAGCACGTACTAATCCGCCCGTGCCTAATTTTATTCCGCCAAAGTAACGTGTAACAACAGCTGTGATTTCGCCAAGGCCTGAACCCACCAGTACATTTAACATAGGCTTTCCTGCCGTGCCATTGGGTTCACCATCGTCCGAAAAACCATAAACATGACTACCACCGGGGTTGCCTGCCACATGTGCCCAGCAGTTATGACGCGCATCGCTATACTTTTCTTCAATGCTTTTAATAAATGCTTTGGCTGAATTTAAATCGGGGGTATGTGCAATGTGGACTATAAACGTACTTTTTTTAATTTCTTCTTGGTGAAAAACGTCAGCAGCAGGATATTTATATTCAGGCATATTTTAAACTTGTAAAAAGGGGGCCAAAAGGCCCCTTTAAGTAATGTACGTATTTTAACGTGTATAAATTAATTAGTGTTAACTAGAATTAATCGAGTTCTAAATTACGCGTCATATTCTCTAGGCTATCTTCGTGAACAATAATGTTATCTTCAATACGAATACCGCCAAATGGTTTGAATGACTCAACCTTTTCCCAATTAATAAACTGTTTATTATCGGTTTGCGCTAAATCACTAAGCAGTGAGTCAATAAAGTATAAACCGGGTTCAATAGTAAACACTTGGTTTTTTTCGATCAGGCGAGTACAACGCAAGAACGGATGCCCTTCAGGCGATGGCTGATGCGTGCCCTTTTCGTCACTCATAAAACCGCCCATATCATGCACTTGTAAACCTAGGTGGTGCCCTAGTCCATGCGGGAAGAAAGTAGAGGTAATTTTACGCTCTACAATTTCCTCAGCGGGTAGGCTAACAATTTTAAAGTCACTCAGTATTTGTGCAATACGGTTATGGCATTCAACGTGTAAATCACCATAAAGCATACCCGGCTTCAAACCTTTACCTAGTTCGATTTGTTGAACCGTCATCGCTTGTACAAGCTCGGCAAACTCACCCTGCTTTTTAAAATCATACGTACGAGTAATATCAGCGGCATAACCATTAAAGTTTGCACCGGCATCTATTAAAAATGAGTTATGTGTTTGTGGCGCTTTTGGATCAAAGTGCGTGTAGTGCAAAATAGCGCAGTTTTCGTTAAGTGCAACAATGTTGCCATACGGCATTTCATTTTCGCTTTGACGTGTAGCCATTAAGTACGCTTGCTGAATATCGAACTCACTGCCGCCATTAAAAAATGTATCGCGTGCAGCTTTATGTCCATCTACTGCAATGCGGTTAGCGTTGCGTAAACACTCAAGCTCGTACTGCGTTTTATAAGCGCGGTGGTAATGAAAATAGTTAAGTACAGGCTCTGGATTCATAATACTAAAACCAAGTGCTTGTGCTACTTCAATGTACTCACCCATATAAGCGTACTTAGCTTTATCGTATGGTAATAACTTTTCAACTTGATCAGGTTGCAGTAATAGCTCTATATCAAAGTACTCAGCCCAAAAGTCGCGAGGCTCATCTGGTACTTTATGCCAAAAATCTACCGGGCGATAAAATATTAGTTTTGGCTTGTCGCTACCATTTACCACAATCCAGCAATGAGGATTATCAATAACCGGTAACCACGCTTTAAACTGTGGATTAACTTTAAATGGATAATACATATCATCTAAAAACTGGCGCTTAGCTTGGCCTGAATGAATTACTAATCCTTCTAACCCTTCGCTATTACAAATTGTACGAGTACGCTGTTGCAGTGTTGCAATATGTTCGGCATATAAAACGGCTAATTTATCCATTGTTAATCCATCTGTTAAATTTAACTTGCTTCGAGTCTACCACTTATACGCTGGGCGCTCAAAAAAGGGGATATCTAAACGCATTAAATATCCCCCTACTTTAAACTTATGTTTACTAACCGCCCATTTTCATATCTAGTAGCGGCGCTAATACATTACCTTCTCGGCCCATTCTTGTATGGTAAACCTGTCTGTAAGCAAATACATTTTTTACGTAATCACGGGTTTCACGATACGGAATAAGCTCTACCCACAACTCAGCTGGAATAGCTTCATCAGGCAACCAACGCTTTATACGATGATAACCCGCATTATAAGACGCCGTAGCCAGCACTTCGTTACCGTGGTTTTTCTTTTTCAAGTACTGTAGGTAACTCGTACCCAACCTAATATTTGTTTTAGGTTGATATAAACGACTACTCGTAACGCTGCTTTTATTCACATAGTCTGCCGTACTTGGTAATAACTGCATTAAACCACGTGCATTAGCATGCGAGCGAGCATCTGGTGCAAAAGAACTTTCACGCCTTGCAATAGCAATACTCCATGCAACATCTATTTTACTGCGCTTACTGTAGCGCTCAAATACATCCTGAAACGCAAATGGAAAGCGTTGCTCTACGTTATCCCACGCTTTAATTTTTGCTAAAGTAAAAATAGTGCTGTCGTGCCAACCGAGATCGGTAGATAGCTGTGATGCTGCCAGCTTTTCTTCATCGCTAGACGTATCCGTTAAATAATTCCACTCCCGGCGCGCCGACGTAAAGCGCTCAATATCATAAAGTGCTTTTGCACGTTTAAAGCCTGGCGCATTACTTACTTTATCTACAAGCATTTGATCAACAGCTAAAGGTTGATTATTTAAATCAACGGGCAATCCTAAACGTGCTGCTGCTAAAAAGCCGTAATAATCACGATTAGCCGCTACTTTTTTCCAAATATCGTCTGCTTTTTGCTGCTCACCACGTTTAGCATAGCTATAAGCTAACCAATATTGCTGGCCAAGGCTTAAGTTTTCTTTACCCGTAAAAAACGCAGCTATCCCTTCCCAATCTTGGATTTTAAGCATATTGCCCAATTGCCACTGAATAAGCTTGCTGTCTAGTCGCTCTTTTGGCACTTTATTTAGCCAAAAGCTCGCTTGTTTATGCCCGCTTGAAGCAAGTGACAATGCAAAGGTGTAATACACACCCGCTTTTTCCTCGTCACTGTACTTAAATATTTTTTCTAACTTTTCCCACGCCTTCAAAGCAAGCTCTTTATCGCGCCATATTAGACGCTTAACACCATAAAGTGCTATTTCGCCTTCTTTAGCCGACTTATTTTTATATCTATATAATCCAGCTGCAGCGCTTGGATCTTTACGTACTTTTAAATATAAATCTGCTAAGTAGCTTTCATTTTTAGGTAACAGCGTTTTTAAATAAGGTAATAAGCTTTGCGTACCGCCATCTGCAGCGAGTGTAACGCGCTTCCAAACGGTTTCTTCTTTCATGTAGCCTTTTTTGCGCCACTGTGAAAACAAACTATCGCACTCGTTTGGCTGCGACTTACCCACAGCCCATAGGTCAGTTACCTGATTAAATATTGCTTTTTCAGGTGCGCCCAAATCCAGCTGAAAATTTAGATAAGTACAGGTAAGCCCAGTATTAGACGTTTCACGATAATTACGAATATAAGCTGCTTTTTTGTTTTTCTTTTTTAAATACTCTAACCACGCTTTGCGTACCGGCCACTCAAGCGGAGTATGTTGATATATGTTTAAATAGTCTTCTATTTCTGCTTGATACTTAATATTTGGATGGCGCTGCCAATATGTTTTTTCAACGTAAGGTTTCAACGGATGATTTAAGCCACTAACCGCTTCTTTAAAGTCTTGGTAGCTTCCGTACCTTACTTTTTTTTCGGCATCTAAAAATGCCTCGTTATCGATACTTGCCTCGGCAGAATAAAGAGGGAAAATGAATGCAGCTGCCGCAACACTTAATAAATATTTTTTCATAATGTCCTTTAATAAAAAATTAAAGTAGTGAATAAAAACTTTTCAACCACCTTAGCACCAAACCAGCTATATTTTAACCAGTCGATTGTAACCGAGTTAAATTTTTCGTTGCATTTTTAATTTAAAGCAAGCACACTGATTGAAATGCAAACTCATCGTACCAGTCTTAGTTCGTCAACTAGGGAGAATAATAATGTTATATAAAAGCGATTCCTTTGAAGTTAGCTTCCTAAAGGAAAGCATCGCCGAGTTTAAGTTTTGTGTTGCAGGTTCTGTAAACACACTATCTCAAAAAACTCTTTCAGATTGCGCAGCAGCATTAAAAGAATTAGCCGCCAATACTGATATTAAAGGCATGATTTTTACCAGTGATAAAGAACACTTTATTATTGGTGCCGATATCTTCGAATTTTTACCTACTTTTACTAAACCTGAAGAAGAATTAGTAGTGTGGATCAAAAACGCAACCGACGTTTTTGATGCGATCGAAGATTTACCATTTCCCACTCTAAGCGCTATAAACGGTATGGCACTTGGCGGTGGTTGTGAGTGGGCACTTGCTACCGATTATCGTGTGGCAAGCGAAACAGCTAAAATGGGCCTACCAGAAGTTAAACTTGGTATAATGCCAGGGTTTGGTGGCACAGTGCGCTTACCACGTATCATTGGCGCCGATAACGCAATGATGTGGATTACCTCAGGCGCCGAAAATCGCGCAGCAGATGCCCTTAAAGTAGGTGCGTTTGACGCGGTAGTTAGTGCTGACAAACTTTTAGAATCAAGTGTATCAACACTTGAGCTAGCGATTTCTGGCAAGTTAGATTGGCAAGCAAAACGCAACGTAAAACTACAACCACTTAAATTAAACCGTGTTGAGCAAGGCATGAGCTTTGCTATGGCAGAAGGTATGGTAATGGGTAAAACCAAAGGCCACTATCCTGCACCGGTTATGGCTGTACGTACTATTAAAGCAGCGGCAAACTGTACTCGCGATGAAGCAATGGCAATCGAAAACGCTAACTTTGCTAAATTAGCACGTACACCAGAAGCAGCTGCACAAACAGGTATTTTCCTAGCTGACCAATACATTAAAGGTAAGGCACGTAAATTTGCTAAGCACAGCGATGTAGAAATTAAGCAAGCCGCTGTATTAGGTGCTGGTATTATGGGAGGCGGTATTGCATACCAGTCTGCTTATAAAGGCACGCCTATTATAATGAAAGACATCCAACAAGATGCACTTGATTTAGGTATGGGTGAAGCGTCTAAGCTATTAGGTGCAAAAGTTAAGCGTGGCCATATGCCAATGGAAAAAATGTTGGCAACTCTTAGCAAAATTAAGCCAACACTTAACGAGTCAGATCTACAAAGTGCCAACATTATTGTTGAAGCCGTTGTAGAAAACCCTAAAGTTAAGCAAGCAGTACTAGCGGATCTTGAAAAGAACATGCCAGAAGGCACTGTACTTACTTCAAACACATCAACTATTTGTATTGATTTACTAGCACAAGCGCTAGATAAGCCAGAAAACTTCTGTGGTATGCACTTTTTCAATCCAGTGCCAAAAATGCCATTAGTAGAAATTATCCGTGGTGCAAAAACATCAGATAAAACTATTAATGCAGTAGTTGATTACGCGCTTAAATTAGGTAAATCGCCAATTGTTGTTAACGATTGCCCAGGCTTTTTTGTAAACCGTGTTTTATTCCCTTACTTTGCAGGTTTTAGCAAGTTAGTGGTTGAAGGCGCTAACTTTGCAAAAGTAGATAAAGTAATGGAAAACGTATTTGGCTGGCCTATGGGTCCGGCTTACTTACTTGATGTTGTAGGTATTGATACAGCATTCCATTGTACTGGCGTAATGGCTGACGGTTTCCCTGAGCGTATGGCTCGTGCGGATAAAGACCCTGTAACTATTTTTGCTAACGAAAAACGTTTTGGTCAAAAGAACAAAGCCGGTTTTTATAAATACGAAACAGATCGTCGCGGTCGTCTTAAAAAGTCTCATGACGAGACAGCAATTGAGCTACTAAGCCCAATTACAGACGCACCAAAAGAATTTGATAAACAAGAAATCATCGACCGTTGTATGATTCCAATGATCAACGAAGTACTACTTTGCTTGCAAGAAGGCATTGTTGCCTCGCCGCAAGAAGCAGATATGGCATTAGTTTACGGTGTTGGTTTCCCTCCATTTAGAGGCGGCGCGTTCCGTTACTTAGATCAAACTGGTTTAGCTAACTTTGTTGCAGCAGCAGACAAATACGCTCACCTAGGTGCGATTTACCAAGTATCTGAACAAACTCGCAAGTGGGCCGAAGAAGGTCGTGTTTTCTATAAGGTGGAAGGTTAATATCATGAATAATCCAGTAATTGTAGATTGTATCCGCACACCAATGGGTCGCTCTAAAAGTGGTGTATTCAAACATAAACGTGCTGAAGACTTAAGCGCACATTTAATGAAAGGCTTACTTGATCGCAACCCAGCAGTTGATCCAGCATCAATTGACGATATTTATTGGGGTTGTGTACAGCAAACATTAGAGCAAGGCTTTAACGTAGCACGTAACGCAGCATTACTTGCCGGTATCCCACACAGCGTACCTGCTGTAACGGTTAACCGTTTATGTGGCTCTTCTATGCAAGCATTGCATGACGCAGCACGCGCAATAATGACAGGCGCTGGCGACACTTACCTAATTGGTGGTGTTGAGCACATGGGTCACGTACCTATGACTCACGGCAACGACTTTCATCCAGGCTTAGCAACATCAATTGCACAAGCGTCTGGCTCTATGGGCTTAACAGCAGAATACCTTGCAACGCTTCATGGCATTAGCCGTGAGCAGCAAGATGAATTTGCTTATCGTTCACATCAACGTGCACAAGCTGCCACAGTTGAAGGCCGTTTCCGTCGCGAAATTTTAGCAATGGAAGGTCACGATGCAGATGGTTCGCTTATCTTAGTTGAAGACGACGAAGTAATTCGCCCAGAAACAACAGTAGAAGGTCTATCAAAGCTTCGCCCTGTATTTAATCCTACATCGGGTACGGTAACAGCCGGTACTTCTTCTGCACTTTCTGACGGCGCATCTGCAATGTTAGTAATGAGCGAAGAAAAAGCTAAAGAACTTGGTTTACCAATTCGTGCGCGTATTAAAGCAATGGCAGTCGCTGGTTGCGATCCATCAATTATGGGTTACGGCCCAGTACCAGCAAGTAAAAAAGCACTTGCACAAGCCGGTATTACAATTGATGACCTAGGCGTAGTAGAACTTAACGAAGCCTTTGCAGCACAATCATTACCTGTAATGAAAGATTTAGGGTTAATGGATGTTGTTGACGAAAAAGTGAATTTAAATGGCGGCGCAATCGCACTTGGTCACCCACTGGGTTGTTCGGGTTCGCGTATTAGCACATCGCTTATTCACTTAATGGAAGACAAAAATGTACGATACGGTTTAGCAACTATGTGTATTGGTTTAGGCCAAGGCATTGCAACTGTATTTGAACGTGTTCAAGACTAATTAGTTTAAACATGTAAAACCATCTTGGTGATTAAAAAGGCGAACTGATTTTATTCAGTTCGCCTTTTTTATTAGCTAGCTTGTTGTATATCCCTGCATTGGAGAGTTAGGCTTATATGGAAATGCCATATTGAGAACTCCATCTGAAACCATAGGTTTTAAATAGTTCTGTCTTAAACTTTGAGGTTTGCGATCAAGTAAAGCTTCTAATACTGAGACTGATATATAATGCCCTTTACATAACCTACATATTATCTGCTTCATAGTATCGACATCTAAACGCCTCTGCTCTCTAGCTGTAGCCCCTAATGCGTTAAGCTCAGCCCTATAAAACTCAGTTAAAGTATCTAACTTATCAACAAATGGCTTATCTATCATCTCACTGATAAACCTTCCTTTTTCATCTCTCTTAACAGGGCTCTTATCTAATTCGGAACCCTTATGCGTTAAGTTATCTACGGTATGCGTTAAGTTATCTACGTTATGCGTTAACCTATTAAACTGGGTTAACGTATTTGTGAATACATCTTCTGGTGATGGTAGCTCCATTCCCGGTAAGCTATAGGATTTATCTTTCTTTTCTCCACTTGAAACTAAGAAACCTTTATCTACCAATCGTGGTAATGCTAAAGTTACATCTCTTGAATGTTTGCTTGTGAGTTGACAGGAGCGTTCATGGTTCACCCAACCTTCAATAGCAGCTGTTGTTACAATCATTTGCTCTAATTCATTAAGAGAATAAAATGCATCTCCAAACAAAGAAGCTAAGAGCTCTGTTATTTCTTTTGGAATCAAACTGACCGTAGACAGTTCCAGCAGAGTTTGTTCTGATGGAATATGCTTCTCATAAAGTTTTGGTGTTCTCCAATTAGCCCATTTCCACCCACTATATATTTTTGGAACACCTGAACCGGCACGTTCACCTGCACCTATCATTAAGAACATTTGATGCATCCTACGATTTCGGCAGTCACTCTCACCACCTTTCACAGCTAACTCAGGAGGCACACGCATTAGACCTGGATTACGAAAACCAAATAAATCGGGGCGTTTAACAATTAAAATAGAGCTTCTACCAGTATAATCGGCATGAACAAGTGTATTTACCAAGGCTTCCCGAATTGCTTCATGCGCTTTAGAATCATCAAGACGAACTCAACCTTGAAGGTCGAATGGAACTTTAAGTTCAGTAGTTAGCTTTCTATAAGTTCGCCTGTAAAAGTCAAAAATATTGCCTGACCAAGAGCCATCAGGATAAAGCCTATCTATCCAGCGCTCTGTATTTGCTTCATCTCGCTCACGGTAATCAACAAAGTAGTTTGGCATCGCTTCCTGAATAGCCTCCCACGTACCAAACATTAAAATCCCAGCCAGGGTTATACCTTCCTCTTCTGACGATCTATCTTTTCTCCAACCACCTAACTTCTTAAACATTTCAAAAAGATCTAACTCCAACCAAGTATGTTGCGGCTTGGCTACTGAAAATAAATTTTTATAAGCCTTCAAGCTATCTAAATCTATATCATCGAAGTTAAACCCTTTTAAAATTTTATCATCTCTACAACTCTCAACCTGTTCAGCCATCATTCTTTTAACTTGCTCTTCATCACAACGATGATCACCTTCGTGTAATCGAACATAAGTTTCTTTCATTGGCTGATTATTCAAGAAAATAGGCTTACTCTCTCGTTTTGCCGAGGGTATTTTTACAATTAATAAATTTTTATTATTTATTGTAATTTGCTGGGTATCATCATTTGATAATAAATTAATATTAACTTTCGCTTTATTATTTGCAATATCAAATAACTGTTTTTGAACAAGAGCTATATCTTGGATACCAGCGATGGACAATAAGCCTTTTCTCTCTCTTACCCCTAATACAACATAACCACCGCGACTATTAGCCATTGCACTATAAGTCGGCCAAAAGTCATCTGGTAATTTTCCTTTACCATCTTTACCCTGAGCTAATTTAAACTCTAACTCTTCAGACTCAGAAAGTGCCTGTAAGTCCTCTTCATCAGTAATCTGGAACATAAATCTCAATTCTTTTCTAAATTATCTACACTGCTCTTAGTAGATTAAGCAAAGTTTATATTAGGAACAATTCTGGTACAGCTTTATTTATTTATATATCAAAGCTAGAATAGACGCCATATTATTCCTTACTCTAACTAATAAGCTAACCATGAGCTTTGATAACACCGATCATCAATTAAATGCCATAGGCCTTCGTTGCCCAGAACCTGTGATGATGGTACGTGCTGCCATCCGTAAAATGAGCGATGGTGAGACGCTATTAGTAACCGCTGATGATCCATCAACTACCCGAGATATTCCAAGTTTTTGTACGTTTATGGACCACACTCTGGTAGCTAAAGATGCGGACGAAACACCATATAGATATGTCGTCAAGAAAGGGTTGTAACCTCTATCAACTATCAGGAATTTGTACTAACTCTTATCTAACGTGTTTCTAAATTCAATCTGCTGATAACTTTCCATTTATAGCTGTTACTTCTTAGTTATCGTCACTTGTGGCCTGTCGTAGTCGCTGTAATCAATGCTTACTATGTACGTGCCTTTTATTGCTGGTGTGAAACTAAAGTAGTTATAAATAGTATTACAGTCTGCGATAGCTGGCTGGCCGAGTGTTAAGCTTTGCCCTGCTGGTTGTGCGTCGCTATAACCACAGTTATAACCTTCGCTAAAATCGGCATCTGCTATTTTAAATTCGTACACTTTACCAGGCGTCGAAAATTTCACTTGTGCTTGATAAAGCGCTGGTCCAACTGGCGCAAACTGATACTGGGGCTCTGCATCCCACAGTGTAAAGTCGCCACGTAAGTAAATTGTGCGATCAAGCTCTTGCTGTGGCAATACATCGTTAATCGAAATTTGGCTTGTACAGGCAGTAAGTAAACCAGCAATTGCTAAGGTTAAAATTCGTTTCATAGAAATCATCAATGGGGTTTTCCTTTGCATACAGTGAAAACTAAAAAGCCAGCAAAACGCTGGCTTTTAAAATTGCTAATCGGTGTTATTTTTGTAAAACAGAAATATCTGCAATACCTAAAAACAATCCGCTTAACTGGCTTAATAGCGCAAGACGATTTTGCTTAACTGCTTCATCGTCGGCCATAACCATTACGTTGTCAAAAAAGTTATCAACACTTTGTCGAATACCGGCCAATTGGCTTAATGCTTCTTGGTAGTTACCGTCTGCATAAAGTGGTGCAAGGTCAGTGGCAAATTTTGCTACTTGTGATGCCAATACTTTTTCAGCATCGTCGCTTAATAAGCTCTCATCAACACTACCTTGGCTGGTAATGTCGTTTTTAGCCAGAATATTACCTACACGCTTATTAGCTGCTGCAAGCGCTTCTGCTGCGTCTAATGTGCGGAAGTGACTCACAGCCTTAACACGGCGATCAAAATCAACAGGTTTAGTCGGACGACGTGCAAGCACAGCTTGAATTACGTCTACTTCAATCCCTTCGTCTTGATACCAAGCACGGAAGCGCCCTAGCATAAATTCAAATACATCAGCTGATACATTTAAGTTAGTTAACTTGTCGCCAAATAATGTTTGCGATTTAGCTACTAGGTCTAAAATATCAAGTGGTAGTTCTTTTTCTACCATAATGCGAAGTGCACCAATAGCAGCACGACGAAGCGCAAATGGGTCTTTGTCACCTTTAGGTGCTTGGCCTATACCAAAAATACCCACCAGCGTGTCAAACTTATCAGCAATCGCTACTGCGCAGCTAATTAAGTTTGTAGGTAAGTTGTCGCCTGCAAAGCGTGGCATGTACTGCTCGTTTTGTGCTATGGCTACATCTTCGGCTTCACCGTCGTGGCGAGCGTAATGCATTCCCATTACACCTTGTACGTCGGTAAATTCCATTACCATTTCAGTCATTAAGTCAGTTTTACTTAATAAGCCTGCACGCTGTGCTAGCACTTTATCAGCACCTAATTGCTCAGCAATATAACCTGCAAGCTCACTAATACGCTGAGACTTATCTTTAAGCGTACCAAGTTGTTTTTGGAACAATACGCTATCAAGCGATTCTAATCGGCTTTCTAGTGTTTTCTTTTTATCTGTTTCAAAGAAGAACTGTGCATCTGCTAAACGCGGGCGCACTACTTTTTCGTTACCAGAAATAACTACTCTTGGATCTTTACTTTCTATGTTAGATACAAACAAAAACTTATTTAAAAGTTTTCCGTTTTGATCTAATAACGGGAAATATTTTTGATCGTCTTTCATGGTATAGATTAACGCTTCGGCTGGTACATCTAAAAATGCTTCTTCAAATGTTGCCGTTAAAGTAACTGGCCACTCTACAAGTGATGTTACTTCTTCTAGTAAATCTTCATCCATTGCAACAACAGCATTAACTGCCTTTGCGGCCTCTTCTATTTGCGTACGAATTTGCGCTTTACGTTGTTCGTAATCGGCAATAACGTAAGCAGATTTAAGTACGTCAAAAACGTCATCCGCATGGTTTATGCTAATTTTTTCTGGGTGATGAAAACGATGACCCTGAAGCTGATTAGTTATTTTCTTACCAAGGATCTCGCCTTCAAGTAGCTCATCACCAAACAAAATAGTTACCGTATGCACAGGACGAATAAATTGTGTTTTATTCGCGCCCCAACGCATTGGTTTAGGAATTGGTAATTTAGCCAACGCTTTAGTAATTGCACCTGTCATTAGCGTTTTAGTTTCTTGCCCTGCTACTTTAGCAATGTGCAATAACCATGCACCTTTGTCTGTTTCGAGTGTTTGTGCGTCTTTTACTTCAATACCACAACCACGTGCCCAGCCCATTGCTGCTTTTGTTGGGTTACCGTCACCGTCAAATGCGGCTTTAGTCGCTGGACCACGTTTTTCAACTTCTTTGTCTTGTTGTTTAGCTTCAAGCGCTTTTACTTGTAAACCTAAACGACGAGGCGATGCATACCAGCTTACGCCTTGGTGTGCTAATTCGAGTGTTTCTAGCTCTGCAGTTAAGTTTGCAGCAAAAGCTTCTGCTAATTTACGCAGTGCTTTTGGTGGCAACTCTTCGGTGCCAATTTCTACTAATAAATTTTGTGCTGACATACTTACTTATCCTTACACAGCGGGAAACCAAGCGCTTCGCGTTTGTCATAGTAACTTTGTGCACACGCTTTTGATAACGCACGAACGCGTAAAATATAACGTTGACGTTCTGTTACCGAAATAGCGTGGCGTGCGTCTAATAAGTTAAAGGCATGCGATGCTTTCATTACTTGCTCGTAAGCCGGTAGTGGTAAGTTTGCTTCAATTAACTTTTGGCTCTCTGCTTCACATTTATCAAACTGAGCAAATAAGTCTTCTACGTTTGCGTGTTCAAAATTGTAAGTAGACTGCTCTACTTCATTCTGATGGAATACGTCGCCGTAGGTTACGCGCCCTAACGGCCCGTCTGCCCATACTAGGTCGTAAATACTATCTACGCCTTGAATGTACATTGCTAAACGCTCTAGGCCGTAAGTAATCTCACCTGTTACAGGTGAACACTCAATACCGCCTACTTGTTGAAAGTAGGTAAACTGCGTTACTTCCATGCCGTTTAACCAAATTTCCCAACCTAAGCCCCAGGCACCTAATGTAGGTGATTCCCAGTTGTCTTCTACAAAGCGAACTTCGTGAGTTAGTGTATCGATACCCATAGCCGCTAAAGAGCCTAAGTAAAGCTCTTGGATGTTATCTGGCGATGGCTTTAAAACAACTTGGAATTGATAGTAGTGTTGTAAGCGATTTGGATTTTCACCGTAACGACCATCGGTAGGACGACGACACGGTTGCACGTATGCACTTGCCATTGGCTCTGGACCAATAGACTTTAAAAATGTTTGCGGGTGAAATGTCCCTGCGCCCACTTCCATATCAAGTGGTTGAATAATGACACAGCCTTGCTGCGCCCAATAATCCTGTAAAGCCAGGATCAAACCTTGAAAGGTTTTTACGTCATATTTTTGCATATTTGGCTTTTTACTATCTAAGAAGTAGCGTGAAAATTACCCTTAGTATACCGTGTGTACACTCAGGTTTTAAGCAGTTTGTGTAGAAAATAAAAAGGAGCCATTAGGCTCCTTTTTCAATGTAAGTAATATTTTTACACGTCTAGGTTAACTACACGTAGTGCGTTATTTTCAATAAACTCACGACGAGGCTCAACTTGATCGCCCATTAAGGTTGCAAATAATTGATCCGCGCCAACAGCATCTTCAATAGTTACTTGCAACATACGACGAGCACTAGGATCCATTGTTGTTTCCCACAGCTGGCTAGGGTTCATTTCGCCTAGTCCTTTATAGCGTTGAATATAGATCCCACGCTTAGATTCTGTGATCAACCATTCCAAAGCATCCACAAAGTTATCAACAGGTTTTGTTTTCTCACCACGTTGAATATATGCACCTTCACTAAGGATGTTTGCGATATGAGTACCAGTCACAGCAATGCGTTGGTAGTCACGTGACGCAATAAAGTCATAATGAAGTACGTGCGCTTTATCAACACCGTGCTGACGAATATTCACAACCGGGTAATACATATTACGCTCAGTGTCATGCTCTGTACCTGCATGGAAAATAGTCGCATCTTCATCACGTTCAACTAGGTCATCAACTAACTCTTTTGTCCAAGCAATTACTTTCGCTTCGTCAGAAAGGTCATCCGTTTTTAACTCTGTTTGATAGATTAAGCGTTCCATTACCGTGTTAGGGTATTTACGTTTTAAACGCTCAATTACTTTAACTGTGTTTTGATAATCGTGAACGATTTCTTCTAGTGCTTCACCTTCAAGAGCTGGTGCATCTGTACTTGCATACAACGCAGCACCATTAAGAGCTAGCGATGTTAGGTATTCAACTAATGCAGGGTCATCTTTAATATAACGCTCTTGCTTACCTTTTTTCACTTTATAAAGTGGTGGTTGAGCAATATAAATATAGCCGCGTTCTACAATTTCAGGCATTTGACGATAGAAGAATGTTAATAGTAACGTACGAATATGAGAACCATCCACGTCCGCATCGGTCATGATGATGATACGGTGATAGCGTAATTTCTCAGGATTATATTCGTCACGACCAATACCACACCCTAATGCAGTAATTAGTGTTGCTACTTCTTGTGAAGATAACATTTTATCAAAACGTGCTTTTTCTACGTTTAAGATTTTACCCTTAAGTGGAAGAATAGCTTGGTTTTTACGGTTACGTCCCTGCTTGGCTGATCCGCCAGCAGAGTCCCCTTCCACTATATATAGTTCAGATTGGGCAGGATCTTTTTCTTGGCAATCAGCCAGCTTACCTGGTAAACCAGCTAAGTCCATTGCACCTTTACGACGAGTCATTTCACGGGCTTTACGCGCCGCTTCACGAGCACGTGAGGCATCAATAATCTTACCTACAACAATTTTAGCATCAGTTGGGTTTTCTAATAAAAACTCAGTGAATTTTTCAGCCATTGCTTGTTCAACTGCAGACTTAACTTCACTTGAAACTAGCTTGTCTTTAGTTTGTGATGAGAACTTAGGATCAGGAACTTTTACACTAACAACAGCCGTTAAGCCTTCACGGGCATCATCACCGGTAGCATTACTGGTTGTTTTAGCTTTTTTGTTAAAGCCTTCTTTTTCCATGTAGTTATTAAGTGTACGTGTTAGCGCTGATCTAAAACCGGCTAAGTGAGTACCACCATCACGTTGTGGAATATTATTTGTGAAACAGTAAATGTTTTCTTGGTATGCATCATTCCACTGCATTGATACTTCAACGCTAATACCATCTTCTTCACGTTCGTGAGTAAAATGGAATACACCTTTATGTATAGGTGTTTTATTACGGTTTAAGTATTCAACGAAAGCTTGAATACCGCCTTCGTATTTAAAGTGATCAGATTTATTTTCTTCACGTTCATCATTTAAAATGATGCTCACACCTGAATTTAGGAATGAAAGCTCGCGTAAACGCTTAGCTAAAATTTCGTAATGAAAATCTAAGTTTGTGAATGTTTCACCACTTGGCCAAAAACGTAATTCAGTGCCCGTAGTTTCAGAGTCACCAATAACAGCTAGAGGTGCATCTGGAACGCCCATAGTGTAAAACTGCTCATGAAGTTTACCTTCACGGCGAACTGTAAGTTTTAGCTTTTCTGAAAGTGCATTTACAACAGAAACACCAACACCGTGTAAGCCACCTGATACTTTATAAGAGTTATCATCAAACTTACCACCGGCATGAAGTACCGTCATAATAACTTCGGCTGCTGATACGCCTTCTTCTTCATGGATAGAAGTTGGAATACCACGACCGTTATCTCGTACTGAGACAGAACCGTCTAAGTGAATCGTTACATAAATATCATCACAATGACCTGCTAAGGCTTCATCGATCGAGTTATCAACGACCTCAAACACCATGTGGTGTAAGCCTGTGCCATCATCGGTGTCCCCAATATACATTCCAGGACGCTTTCTTACTGCGTCTAATCCTTTAAGTACTTTAATACTCGACGAGTCATAATTCTCAGACATGGTTAATCCCACTTATCTTGTTATTAGGTTGCCATGTTTCACGTGGAACATTTGTAGTTCTCGTTGCATGGGTTCCACCACAGCAGAAATACTTTCAGACAAAATTGAAGAGATAAAAATTTGAGAACTGCAGTGAGCAAGTAATTGTCCCACTTTCTCTTTTGTATCTTCGCCTAACTCTGAAGGTAGATCATCTATTAGCAATATAGATTGCTTATCTGTCTCTGACTCAATTAAGCTATTTTGCGTAACTTTTAACGCATACAATAATAGCTTCAATTGACCGCGTGAGAATGTATTCTCCACGCTGTTGCCAGCGACACTAAAACTAAAATCGGCCTTATGAGGGCCTTTACTTGTAAACCCTTGGCGAGCATCTCGCTCAAAGTTTTGCTCTAACGCATCTGCAAGAGATTCGGTCTCTTTCCAGCCTGCGTTAAAGGTCATTTCTAAATCACATACAAGCGTTAATTCTGCACACATTTTATCAAAAAACTGCTGCTTAAACCTACTTATATACGCCAATCTTAATTTATTTATTTCTTCAGCCAGTCTAACAAATTCTTTGTCCCAAAACTTAATTTGGTCAAAATAATTCTTTGGCTTAGTTTTTAACAATGCATTACGCTGTTTAAGTACTTTATTAAACGATTGCCACAAAAAAAAGAACTCATGTTCCACGTGGAACAAACCTAAATCTAAAAACTTTCTACGCTCTTTCGGCCCACCAAAAAATAAGGAATAACTCTCTGGTGTAATAATTTGCACTGGCATGAGTTGAGCTAGTTCAGATATTTTACGGCTCGCTTTTCCTTGGATTTTTAAATTAGTTTCACCCGTTTGAGTTTTGCTAATGCCAATAGGAATAGATAAGTCGTGAATTGTTTTGCGCCCATGAATTACAAACTGCTCATGCTGATGCGCGATAATACTTTTGTGTTTTGGAGTACGAAAAGATTTGCCGTGAGAAAGGTAATAAATAGCCTCTAAAAGGCTGGTTTTTCCGCTGCCATTTTCACCATAAATTATATTAACGCCATTGACTGGTTCTAGCGTCAGTGCCTCAATATTACGAAAATATTTGAGGCTCAAATGACTTAAGCTCATTATGTATTTATAATCTTATAAACGCATAGGCATAACAACATACATTGCTTCTTCATCGCCTGCACCTTCAATTAATGCACTGCTATTTGAGTCAGCTAATGTAAATAGTACGTCTTCTGTTTTTAGTGTGTTTAGTACGTCTAATACGTAAGACACGTTAAATCCGATTTCTAGGTCAGCACCTTCGTAACTTACTTCAACAACTTCTTCAGCTTGTTCTTGCTCTGGGTTGTTAGCCGTAATTTTTAATAAACCGTTTGATAAGTTTAAGCGTACACCACGAAACTTTTCATTAGATAAAATAGACACTCGTTGAAACGCATTTCGTAACCATTCACGGTTAGCTGTAATTACCTTATCCCCACCGCGTGGTAATACTCGACGGTAATCAGGAAAGCGCCCATCAACTAGTTTACTTGTAAATGTAAACTCAAGATCGATGATACGAATATGGTTGGCACCAAACTGAATTGTTACCAATTCGTCGTCAGCGACCATAAGACGCATAATTTCTTGCACACCTTTGCGAGGAATAATTAATTGGCGTTGAGTATTAAGCGATTGCGTTAATTGCTTTTGCGCTATAGCCAAACGGTGACCATCTGTCGCCACTGTTTTTATATCGGTATTATCTACTTCAAACGACATACCATTTAAGTAATAACGTACGTCTTGATTTGCCATTGAAAAATGCGTGCTTTCGAGTAACTTACGAAGCTCTAAACGAGTTAGTTGAAACTCAACCTCTCCGTCCCACTCTTCTAAATTAGGAAAATCATCAGCAGACAAAGTCGTTAATGAAAAACGGCTTTTACCACTAGTTAAAAGTAATTGATGCTCTTGCAAGCTTAAAGTAATGTCTGAACCATCTGGTAGACTTTTACAAATATCGAGTAACTTTTTAGCGGGTAACGTTAGTTTTGTATCGGCAATATCATCACCTACAAATACACCAGAAACTAGTTCAATTTCAAGGTCAGTACCCGTCATTGAAAGTTGTCCGTTTTCTACCACTAACAATACGTTAGATAAAATTGGCAACGTGTGCTTGCGCTCTATTGCGCCAGACACTTGCACCAATGGCTTTAAAAATTGTTGTCTTGATATTGTTATTTGCATAATAAAGTCAGCCCTAAGATGACAATGTTCTTATTAAATTTTGGTAATCTTCTTTAATTTCGTGGCTTTCGTCACGTAGTGATTTTATCTTACGACATGCATGTAATACGGTCGTATGATCGCGTCCACCAAATGCGTCACCAATCTCAGGTAAGCTGTGATTAGTTAATTCTTTAGATAATGCCATAGCTACTTGGCGCGGCCTCGCTATAGAGCGGCTGCGGCGCTTAGATAACAGATCAGATATACGAATTCGATAGTACTCAGCAACAGTGCGCTGAATATTGTCTATGGTAACCAGTTTATCTTGCAAGGCAAGTAAATCGCGTAGCGCTTCTTTTACAAAGTCGATAGAAATTGGACGACCCGTAAAGTTCGCATTAGCGATTACACGGTTAAGTGCACCTTCTAATTCACGTACATTCGAGCGTAATTTTTTTGCAATAAAAAAGGCAACTTCGTGTGGTAAGTTAATCTTACTTTGCTGGGCTTTTTTCATCAAAATAGCAACACGCGTTTCAAGCTCTGGTGGCTCAATCGCAATTGTTAATCCCCAACCAAAACGTGATTTTAGCCTGTCTTCAACGCCTTCAATCTCTTTAGGATAACGGTCAGAGGTTAAAATAATTTGTTGGTTACCTTCAAGCAATGCATTAAAGGTATGAAAAAACTCTTCTTGTGAACGCTCTTTGTTAGCAAAAAATTGAATATCATCAATCATCAATGCATCAACACTACGGTAATAACGCTTAAATTCTTCTATCGCATTATTTTGAAGTGCCTTTACCATGTCTTGAACAAAGCGTTCTGAATGCATGTAAACAATTTTAGCATCTGGCTTATTTGCCATAATGCCGTTACCTACTGCATGTAATAAGTGAGTTTTACCTAAACCAGTGCCACCGTATATAAATACAGGGTTAAAAGCAGAGCCAGGATTGTCGGCAACCTGTGTGGCCGCAGCTTTTGCTAATTGGTTTGATTTACCTTCAACAAAGCTATCAAAAGTATAATTTTCTTTAATGTTAGATTTGTAACCTGACTTAGGTGCAGGTTCAACAACTGGCTTTTGCTCGCGAGGCTGTTGTTTTGCTGAAGCGTGTGCACTTGGTGCTGATTGAGTTTCTATAACCGGTGCAGCTTGTGCATTTAATAAAGGTTTACTACCTACATCAAAACGTAGTTTTGGTGCTTCAACACCACAAATTTCTACTAGTAATTCGTTAATTCTATTTAGGTACTTTTCTCTCACCCAATCAAGCACAAAGCGATTAGGTGCATAAATCGTCAAGGTATCTTCGGTACTTTCTGCTTGTAGCGGTCTTACCCACATACTGAATTGCTGCGAAGGCAACTCATCTTGCAATACATATAAACAACTTTGCCAAACCGACAGATACACAGTTAAACTCCCAGAGATATAATTTTTATTCCCGCACATCATTAATGATTATAAATCATACATTTATTGCGTTCAAATGGTCCAATAAGCGACCCAAGACCGCGTATTATGAAGACACTTTATCCACAAGTAAAAGATTGATTTTTATAAAATTGTTGATATCGATGTATAAAATCATTAACAAGCTGATTTAAAACAGTTTTTATTTTAGATCCTGAGAGGAGATCATAACAAAATAACACCAAGATCGCGAACCAAATTTACGATCCAATTTACTTTTCCCCTGCTTTTATTCACTTTTTATACAAGGGCTGTGGAAAACTTCTTATTTATGATGATCCTAACAGATCGCCTTACATGATCTCTCATATAGTAGTAAGTGGGTTATATACCCTTAACGTAATTATGATTGACTTTACATTACTTACTCTATAATATCTCGCGCTCGCAATGGCACCTATGCCAGGATCGCGACCTGTATAGGATGTTTTAACTTTAACCGATCGGATGAGATTGTTATGAAAAGAACTTTTCAACCTAGCGTTTTAAAACGCAAACGTGCACACGGCTTCCGTGCTCGCATGGCAACTGTAAATGGCCGTAAAGTATTAGCACGTCGCCGCGCTAAAGGCCGCAAAGTTCTTTCTGCTTAATTTATAAGTGGAAGACTTTAGCTTTGGCAGGGAGTTACGTCTGTTAACTCCCTCGCATTACTCTCGCATATTTAATGAACCCGCTCGGGCTGCAACTCCTTTCTTTACTCTATTAGCTAAACCAAATGACCAAGAAAAACCTCGGTTAGGTCTTACTGTTGCTAAAAAACGTGTAAAAAAGGCATGCCAACGAAACCGTATTAAACGTCTCGCTCGCGAAAGTTTTCGTTTAAATCAACACAGCATCGATAATATTGATATTGTGCTTATGGTCAAAAATGGTATTGATGAGCAGTCTAATGAAGAAATAACCAAACAACTTACTAAATTATGGCGAAAAATTAACGAACGCTGTAAACCAGGTGCACCTAAACCGCCACCTTTTAAGAAACGCCCAAACAAATCAGCTAAATCTAATAAACAAACCTAATTGCAATAGAATTGCAGGGTTAATTAATGTATCTTTAGCTCACCTTTTAATCATGCATTTAAATTTTCTAATTGAGTCTTTAAACACATGATATCTATCTCACTAAACTTAAGTAGGGGCATAAACATCATGAGGTTACTTAAACCACTTGTTGCTTTACCGAAGTTTTGTTTAGTGTTATTTATCCGCGGTTATCAAAAGTGGATTAGCCCGCTGTTAGGTCCGCATTGTCGTTTTAATCCAACCTGCTCTAGTTATGCAATTCAAGCAATTAATTTGCATGGGTTTATAAAAGGTAGTTGGTTAGCTTTAAAACGCATATTAAAATGCCATCCTTTACATTCAGGCGGAGACGACCCCGTTCCTGAAAAATTAACCCATATTAACCACCAACACGAGAAATAAGAGCTGTTATGGAATCGCAACGCACGTTTTTATTAATTGGCCTAATGCTAGTGTCGTTTTTATTGTTCCAAGAATGGGATAATGATTACAACAAGCCTAAAGTCGATCCAAGTGCCACAACACAAACACTACAAGCAAATTCACCAGAGTCGGATGATTATATTCCTTCATCGTCAGATTCAGAGTTACCTGCTTCAGCAACTTTAGCTAAGCGTTCAGTTATTGAAATTACAACTGACGTTTTTAAAGTTAAAATTGACACCAAAGGCGGTGACATTGTTGAAACAGACCTTCTTCAATACGAAGAGACAAAAGGCAGTGAAACGCCTTTTATGCTCCTTGGTGAACTTATTGAAGGTAGACAATACTTTTCACAAAGTGGCTTAATTGGTTTAAATGGCCCTGACGGATCAGCGAATGGTCGCCCTACTTATAGTACCGAACAAAAGTCATATACCTTAACGGGTGATGTGCTTCGCGTTCCACTTCAGTTTACTGATAGTAATGGTGTTAGTTTTACTAAAACGTATGTATTCAAAAAAGGTCAGTATGACGTAGGCTTAGAATACAAAATTAACAACACCACCAGCACACCTCTTCAAGTTCAGCTATACACGCAAATTAAGCGTACTGTACAAGAAAAAGGCAGCATGGTTGATCAAAACTATTTAGGTGCTGCATACGGTACTGATGAAGAACCTTACGAAAAGTATAGTTTTTCTGATATGGCTGATAAAAACCTAAATAAAAGCACACAAGGTGGCTACGTTGCATTTATACAGCATTACTTTGTAAGTGCTTGGGTTCCAATGCAGGATCAATCAAATACTATTTATAGCTTAATTACGAAAAGTAATGCCGCTATTATTGGTGCTAAAGACCCTGCTGTTAATATTCAAGCAGGTAGTGAGCAAACACTAACTGCTACTTATTATATGGGCCCGAAAGAATCAGATATTCTTGAAGCGATTCACCCAGACCTAGACTTAACTGTAGATTACGGTTGGTTATGGTTTATTTCGCAACCTTTATTTGTATTGCTAAAATGGTTACACAGCATTTTAGGTAACTGGGGTGTAGCAATTATTGCCATCACTATTATCGTAAAATCGTTAATGTACCCGCTAACTAAAGCGCAATACACTTCAATGGCAAAAATGCGTGCCCTACAGCCTAAAATGGCAGCTCTTAAAGAAAAGTTTGGTGATGACCGTCAAAAGTTCGGCCAAGCAACTATGGAAATGTACAAAAAAGAAAAAGTTAACCCTATGGGTGGCTGTTTCCCTATTTTGCTACAAATGCCAATTTTCTTAGCCTTGTTCTACGTATTCTTAGAGTCTACTGAACTTCGCCATGCTGAATTTATTTTTTGGTTAACTGACCTTTCTGCACAAGACCCGTACTACGTATTACCGATATTATTTGGTGCGAGTATGTTTGTGACGCAAAAGCTACAACCTATGACGGTTACTGATCCAATGCAGCAAAAAATGATGACCTTTATGCCGGTTATCTTCTCTGTATTCTTCTTATGGTTCCCATCTGGTTTAGTTCTTTACTGGTTAGTGTCTAACCTTATTTCTATTGTCCAGATGTTAATCATCTACCGTGGCATGGAAAAGAAAGGAATTAAAGTAAGAGGCTAATTGCCTATACCCAAGCCACATCAAGATGGTTTGAGTATATTACTTATATAAAGGCGACTTCGGTCGCCTTTTTTATTGCCTGTTTTTCACCACAGCTATTCGCTACCAATAAATCGATAGGTTACAATACGGGCATAAAGTTACTCACCGTTGGTAAATTAATAGCATGATCAATCAAGATACAATTGCAGCACAAGCAACAGCACCTGGACGTGGTGGTGTTGGTATTATTCGCGTTTCAGGTAGCCTTGCTAAAAGTGTCGCCGAAAAAGTAGTAGGTAAAATACCTAAAGTCCGCTACGCCGATTATGTGCCATTTAAAAGCCTTGCTGGCGAGCAACTTGATCAAGGTATTGCCATTTACTTTGCAGGCCCAAACTCATTCACTGGTGAAGACGTACTTGAATTACAAGGCCATGGCGGCCCTGTAGTGCTGGATATGTTACTTAAAGAAATTAGTAAAATAGAGGGCGTTCGTTTAGCAAAGCCTGGTGAGTTTTCTGAACGCGCATTTATGAATGACAAGCTTGATTTAACACAAGCAGAAGCCATCGCCGACTTAATTAATGCCACTAGCGAGCAAGCCGCTAAAAGCGCCCTACAGTCTCTCCAAGGTGAATTTTCTAAGCACATAGAAACACTCGTAGAAAAAGTAATTCACTTACGTATGTATGTAGAAGCGGCAATAGATTTTCCTGATGAAGAAATTGATTTTTTATCAGATGGTAAAGTGTCAGGCGACTTAGACGCTATTATTACTCAGCTTAACACTGTAACCAATCAAGCCAAGCAAGGCAGCATAATGCGCGAAGGTATGCGTGTTGTTATTGCAGGCCGCCCTAATGCGGGTAAATCAAGCCTGCTTAACGCTCTAGCCGGTCGTGAAGCCGCAATCGTAACAGAAATAGCCGGTACCACTCGGGACGTACTACGAGAGCATATACATATAGATGGTATGCCACTGCATATTATAGATACAGCAGGCCTACGCGAAAGCCCAGACAGAGTAGAGCAAATAGGTATTGAGCGTGCGTGGGATGAAATAAACCAAGCCGATCGCGTTTTATTTATGCTTGATGGCACTGATACTATAGATACTGACCCGCACAAAATTTGGCCTGAATTTATGGCAAAATTACCAAAAGGTATGGGGGTTACGGTCATCAGAAATAAAGCTGATTTATCTGGCGACATAGTAGGAATGGAGCAAGAGCAACAATACCCGGTCATTAGCTTAAGTGCTAAAAATGCTGACGGCATTGAACTCGTTCGCGAGCATTTAAAAGCTTGTATAGGCTTTCAAGGCGCAACAGAAGGTGGCTTTATGGCCCGTCGCCGTCATTTAGATGCACTAGAAAGTGCTGCGTATCATTTAGAAACGGGTAAAACACAGTTAGAAATGCACATTGCTGGTGAAATACTCGCTGAAGAACTGCGTTTAACACAGCAGTATTTAAACGAAATAACCGGTGAATTTACCTCAGACGACTTACTTGGCAAAATATTTAGCTCGTTTTGTATTGGTAAATAAACACACTATTACAGATATATTTTTATTATAAGAGCACTTAGGTGCTCTTTTTTTATGTAAAATATTTCATTTTAAAATATATATTTATACCCCTGATGCCTGCAAATTACTGCCAATAAAATCATATCCAAAACTATCTTTATTACGTGCCAGAGAGCTCTGATTATATAGAGTAGACAATAATGAGAGTGCTTATTGAGGAGTTAATAGCACAAATCACACCTATTATTTAGGTTAAAATCGTTACATTTTCAAACAAGCGCACGCTTTAATAGCGTTATATGTCATACAAAAAGTAGTTATAAATGGCTTTCTTATACTTACTTTAGCTCACAAAAATGCACTAAAACACATCTCATACACGCAAAAATGATGTTATTCGCTCAATTAAATAGCTAAAAAACACTGATTAGTACTCTAAAAAGCTTACTTTTGACAATCTATAATTTGATAATCACTGTGATTTTTAAATAAAATAACTCAACTGTTAAGTATTCAAAACTTTTGATCTGCTAACTCCACCAGCAAAATTAATAAAAATAGCAGCTCTAAATTCGCATAAAATTAAAAATACCGAGATCACTTATCCACAATACCTAATTTTCAACTCAGATAAATACCAAAACTAGGTAAATCAGCCGCAAAAACCTCATGATCAATTGAAATTTATCTATTTATGAACTTATTTTTAATTAATTTCATTAGATCTGCTTTATTAGATCATTCTTAAAAATTATTTTCGATCTAAATTTAAGGTTATCAACAGGCTTTATATCCACATTATGATCAACAAGTATTTTTAATTGGGATATTTACAATTTAATTTTTTACTGACAAGTAATATCAATAACTTAGCGAATATAAAACAACCTAAAAAAACACTTTAAGCAGAGCTTTCCCCACTGTTATCAACAACTTGATCAGAAGATTACATTTAAAGATAATTTGTTAAACATAGCATTATCAATAACTTAAAAACACAATTTTGATTGAGTGTAAAATTACCGCAAAAATAGTTATACAAAAAAGCACTCTTAACTTTACTGTTATCCTCACTCAGTTATCATAGGCGGTAATTAAAACCAATGTGATCACTAATATTCATGAGTTCAGTAAATCTTATTGTCGGCAGCCAAATGGGATCGGCCGAGTATGTTGCAGAGCAATTAAGCGACGCGCTTAATAACCTTGGTATTACTACGCAACTACATGATCAACCTGAATTTAGCGATATTGATCAGCAAAATACCATTTGGTTAATCTGCACATCAACTTATGGTGCAGGTGATTACCCTGAAAATCTTATTAGTTTTGTTGAAGATGTAGCTCAAGCAGATGATTTATCTGAATTAAAATATTCTGTAATCGCTTTAGGCGACACTAGTTATGATACTTATAACCTAGCAGGACGTAATATAGATGCCTTATTAACTCAAAAAGGCGCTATAAAAGTAGCTGAACGTTTAGAGCTTAATATTCTCGATGAAGCACTACCAGAAGACACTGCATTAACATGGTTAGACTCTTGGATAACTCAAACAGGCATAAAATAGATAGATCAAGTAAAAAGTTATATATAAAGTTACCCACAATTTACTAATAATTTAATAGGTTTTGTGGATAAAGATTGAATAAACTGCGTTTTAAAGCATGCTTATCCATTGGATAAGATCCAACTGATTCAACCCTGTGCATAAAGTGCCTTTTTGATCAGAGTTTATTTGCTGGATGATCCGATCATATTAACACCTTTAGATCTGATCTAATTTCATGTTTTAAATGAAGATCTAAACCTTATCAACAGAAAAGTCGATCAGTAGTAGTAATAGTAATAAAAGATCTCTTTAAAAGATCCTTTATATTATTAGAGATCACATACTTAGATCTTGCCCTTTGTTTAATCATTTATCTTCTGCCAATTTCTAGGTAGAATACGCTCCCTTTTGAAGTTTACCGGTTTGATTTAAGTAGGATCCCATTAATGATTTTTCACGAAAATTTTGACGTTATCGTAGTAGGTGGTGGACATGCTGGCACTGAAGCCGCATTAGCAGCTGCCCGCATGGGGATGAATACCCTGCTACTGACTCACAATATGGATACCCTTGGTCAAATGTCTTGCAACCCAGCAATTGGTGGGATTGGCAAAGGTCATTTGGTAAAAGAGATCGACGCGCTTGGTGGTGCAATGGCACAGGCCATTGATAAAGGCGGGATCCAATTTCGTACACTAAATTCTTCAAAAGGACCTGCTGTTCGTGCTACTCGAGCACAAGCAGATCGCGCTTTGTACAAAGCGGCTATTCAAACAACATTACAAAACCAAGATAACCTTAAGATTTTTCAACAATCATGTGATGATCTTATTGTTGAAAACGATCATGTTACTGGCGTAGTAACTCAAATGGGTTTACGTTTTAGTGCACCAAGTGTTGTTTTAACCGTGGGTACTTTTTTAGGCGGCTTAATTCATATTGGTTTAGAAAATTATAAAGGCGGTCGTGCAGGCGATCCCCCTTCAATCGCTTTAGCTGATCGCTTACGTGAACATCCATTTAGAGTTGATCGTTTAAAAACCGGTACACCACCACGTATTGATGCACGTACTGTTGATTTTACAAAAATGGAAGCACAGCCTGGTGATACACCAACACCTGTGTTTTCGTTTATGGGTAAACAATCTGATCACCCACAACAGATATCGTGTTACATAACTTACACAAACGAAAAAACACATGATGTTATTCGCAAAAACTTACATCGCTCACCTATGTACTCAGGTGTTATTGAAGGTATTGGTCCACGCTACTGCCCTTCAATTGAAGATAAAATTGTTCGCTTTGCAGATAAAGATAAACATCAAATATTTGTTGAGCCTGAAGGTTTAACATCATACGAATTATATCCAAATGGTATTTCGACTAGTTTACCGTTTGATGTACAACTTGAGATTGTGCAATCGATTACAGGTTTTGAAAATGCACATATTTGTCGACCTGGCTACGCAATTGAATATGATTACTTTGATCCACGTGATTTAAAACAATCTTTAGAAACTAAATTTATTGAAGGTTTATTTTTTGCGGGTCAAATTAATGGTACTACTGGCTATGAAGAAGCAGGTGCACAAGGCTTAATTGCAGGCATGAATGCTGCACTAAAAGTGCAAGGCAAAGATTCTTGGACACCACGTCGTGATGAAGCTTACGTGGGTGTATTAATCGACGACTTAGCAACATTGGGTACAAAAGAACCATACCGCATGTTTACCAGTCGTGCCGAATACCGTTTATTACTTCGTGAAGATAACGCTGATATTCGTTTAACTGAAAAAGGCCGTGAGCTAGGTTTAGTAAATGACGAACGCTGGCAGGCATTTAACGAAAAAATGGAAATCATCGAAAAAGAGAAGCAACGCATTAAAGATACGTGGATTCATAAAGATCACGCCGTTGTAGATCAAGTAAATGCATTACTGAAAACACCGCTTACACGTGAAGCAAGTTTAGAAGAATTACTTCGTCGCCCAGAGATTCGTTATAACGATCTTATGGCTATAGAAGGATTAGGATCTGAATTTACAAACAAAGCGGCACTTGAACAAGTTGAGATCCATACTAAGTACGCAGGTTACATTGCGCGTCAACAAGATGAGATCAACAAACAGCTTCGTCATGAGCAAACAATTTTACCAAAAGAGTTTGATTATAAAACCGTATCTGGTTTGTCAAATGAGGTAGTTGCCAAGCTTATTGAGTCGCGTCCTGACACTATTGGTCAAGCATCGCGTATTTCTGGTATCACCCCAGCGGCGATTTCGCTATTATTAGTGTATCTGAAGAAGCAAGGCTTATTACGCAAATCCGCGTAACGGTAAGGGTACATAGTGTTACAGCAACAATTAACTACATTGTTAGCGCAAACTGATATTGCGCTAACAGAAAAACAACAGCAACAGCTAGTTCGTTACGTCGAGTTATTGAATAAGTGGAATAAGGCTTATAACTTAACCTCAGTACGCTTACCTGAAGAAATGATGATTAAGCATATTATGGATAGCTTAGTTGTTGCGCCTCACTTACCCGGTCATCATTATATTGATGTTGGAACGGGTCCTGGATTACCGGGTATCGTATTAGCAATTGCATTACCTAATACACATTTTGTGTTATTAGATAGCTTAGGTAAACGTGTACGATTTTTAATGCATGTTAAACATGAGCTTGGTCTTGATAATGTAACCCCGGTTCAGTCAAGAGTTGAAGAATATCAACCAAGTGTTAAATTAGACGGCGTACTAAGTCGTGCATTTGCTTCATTACAAGATATGGTTGACTGGTGTTCGCACTTAATCGATCATTCGGGTAAATTTATAGCACTTAAAGGAGTGTTCCCTAGCGAAGAGCTAGAGTCACTGCCTGCAGGCGTTAAGTTTGAGCAAAAAATTGCATTAGAAGTACCTAAGTTAGATGCACAACGACATTTAATTATTCTTTCTAAAGACTAGGGATCAGAGACACCGTGGCAAAAGTCATCGCATTAGCAAATCAAAAAGGTGGAGTGGGTAAAACTACAACCGCTGTTAACCTCGCTGCGTCTATGGCTGCAACGAAACGTAAAGTGCTGTTAATTGATCTCGATCCGCAAGGTAATGCGACTATGGGTAGTGGCGTAGATAAGTATGGCGACGTGCCAACTATTTACGACTTACTTATTGAAGATAAACCTATAGAAGACGTTATAATCAAAGAAACGTCTGGTGAATACCATATGATTGCTGCAAACGGTGATGTAACCGCTGCAGAAGTTAAATTGATGGAATTGTTTGCCCGTGAAGTGCGTTTACGTAACGCACTTGAAAAAATTCAGGACCAGTACGAATTTATTTTTATCGACTGTCCACCCTCTCTAAATATGTTAACTGTTAATGCAATGGCTGCTGCTGATTCTATTTTAGTGCCAATGCAGTGTGAGTATTATGCACTTGAAGGGTTAACTGCATTAATGGATACGATTACGCAGCTTGCTAAGTTAGTGAATCCTAGCTTACAAATTGAAGGCATACTTCGTACTATGTACGACCCGCGTAACCGTTTGGCAAATGATGTATCAGAACAATTAAAACAACATTTTGGCGATAAAGTATACCGTACGGTGATCCCGCGCAATGTTCGTTTAGCTGAAGCACCTAGTTTTGGTACTCCTGCTATGTACTATGACCGGGCATCAAGTGGCGCTAAAGCTTATTTAGCACTCGCTGGTGAAATGTTACGCAGAAAAGAAAAAACAGCGTCCGTTGTCGCCTAACTTTGAGGTAAAAAAATAACATGTCTGCTAAAAAACGAGGTTTAGGCCGAGGACTCGATGCACTTTTAAGTTCGTCAAAGCCTGCACCGAGCGCAAGCAAGGAACAAGACACATCAAACGTGACTGAAGCTGTAAAAAATGCAGCTGGGCCAAATAACAGTGAATTACAAAAACTTCCAATAGAGTTTTTACACTCTGGTAAATACCAACCTCGTAAAGACATGTCTGAAGAGGCGCTAGAAGAGCTTGCTAGTTCTATTCGCTCACAAGGTATTATTCAACCTATTGTTGTGCGCCCTATTGCACATAATAGCTTTGAAATTATTGCTGGTGAACGTCGCTGGCGCGCAGCGCAAATAGCTAAGCTTGAAACAGTACCTTGTATTATTAAAGATGTACCTGATGAAGCTGCCGTTGCGATTGCACTGATAGAAAATATTCAGCGTGAAGATTTAAATGCTATGGAAGAAGCAGTTGCACTTAACCGTTTACTAATAGAATTTGAATTAACACATCAACAAGTAGCTGATGCGGTGGGCAAATCACGTACCACAGTAACTAACCTACTTCGTTTAAATAATCTAAATAGCGATGTAAAAATTCTGTTAGAGCATGGCGATATTGAAATGGGCCATGCTCGTTGTCTTTTGGCTCTTGAAGGTGAAGCGCAGTCAGATGCTGCTCGTTTAGCTGTCGCTAAAGCATTAACAGTTCGAGAAACTGAAAAGCTCGTACGTTCAATTTTAGAACCTATACCTGCCAAAGAAGTAAGCGAAAAAGATCCAGATGTTAAGCAGTTAGAACAACAACTCGCTGAAAACCTAGGTGCTAAAGTAGAGATTAACTACAATAAAAAAGGCAAAGGTAAACTGGTTATTTCGTATACTAACCTAGATGAACTTGACGGCATTTTAAATCGTATCAATCACGACAATACCCACCATTAGTTTTCTACATGTCTAAAAAGGGACATTTGTAGCTATTTCGTGTTACAAAGCATCTACTCAAGTTGCAAAACTGGCAGGATTAAGTATAATTTCGCCAGTTTTCACACCCTAACAATTAGAACGCAATAAAGGTTAACTAAACGTGACTGATAAGTTAGCGAGTCCATATCGACTTGCCGTATTAAAGTTAATTTGCCTTCAGGGTGTTGTAGCATTAGTTGCTGCTGTAATTATTTTTTTTAGTTCGGGAGTCAATGCCGCGTTTTCATCACTCGCTGGTGGAGCTGTAGCAGTACTTCCGCACTTTGTATTTGCACTCTATGCATTCAGATATATGGGTGCAAGTCGAGCAAATCAAGCGTATGCCTCGTTGAAACGCGGCAACGGATTAAAGTTTATGCTAACAATTGTATTGTTTGCGCTAGTACTGAAGCATTTTCCGGTAATTTTATTACCCTTTTTTAGTACTTATATACTGGCGCTCTTTACTGGATTGTTCGCACCCGTTTTTTTTAAACATTAACTTTTGGGATATAACATGGCAGCAGAAGAAGTTACTCTATCTGGCCATATCCAGCACCATTTGACCAATGCTAAGATGTGTTCGACCGATACAGGTCTCGCCTTCAATAAAGCATGTACGGACAGTGGATTCTGGACATGGCATATAGATACCCTTGCATGGTCTATCGGTTTAGGTCTTATATTTTTATGGATCTTTCGTAGTGCCGCTAAAAAATCAACACTAGGTGTACCTGGAAAATTTCAGTGTTTTATTGAAATAATCGTAGAATTTGTTGGTGACAACGTACGCGATACTTTCCATGGTAAAAGCAAACTTATTGCACCATTAGCCTTAACGATTTTCGTTTGGGTGTTCTTAATGAACTTAATGGATTTAATACCAGTTGATTTCCTTCCAGCATTTGCAGGTTTCGTTGGTGAGACTGCATTTGGCATGGATTCACACGATGTGTACATGAAAATTGTACCAACGACTGACATTAATATGACTTCAGCGCTAGCGCTGGGTGTATTTATACTAATGGTTGGTTTTTCAATCAAAATAAAAGGTATTGGCGGGTTTATTAAAGAGTTAACGCTTCATCCGTTCAGCTCAAATAACATGTTTGTTCAAATTATTTTGATACCATTTAACTTATTACTTGAACTGATTGCACTCGTTTCTAAACCGTTTTCATTAGCACTACGTTTGTTTGGTAACTTATATGCTGGCGAGTTGATTTTCATCTTGATCGGCGCTATCGGTTTTATGCAACTACCGTTGCACTTTGTTTGGGCTGTATTCCATATTCTAGTTATTACATTACAAGCATTCTTATTCATGATGCTTACGATTGTATACCTAAGCATGGCAAGTTCAGATAATCACTAATTTTTAGATTTACAATTTTACTTTTACTTTTAACTTTACAATTGAAACTTTGGAGAAATAAATGGAAGCTTTAGAATTATTAACAGGCTTAAAATACATCGCAGTAGCTTTACTAATCGGTTTTGGTGCAATCGGCACAGCAATCGGTTTTGGTAACATGGGCGGTAAATTCCTTGAAGCATGTGCGCGTCAACCTGAGCTTGCACCTTCGCTACAAGTTAAGATGTTTATTCTTGCTGGTCTAATCGATGCTGTAGCAATGATTGGTGTTGGTATCGCTATGGTATTGTTGTTCGTACTTTAATTTTATTTTTTGAACAGCTTACTATTTAAGGAGGAGCGGTTGTGAATTTAAACGCCACTCTTATCGGTGAATTGATTGCGTTTACGGTGTTCGTATTATTTTGTATGAAATACGTATGGCCACCACTAAACGGTGCAATTGAAGCTCGCCAGAAAAAAATCGAAGATGGTTTAGCTGCCTCTGATAGAGCCGAAAAAGACTTAGAACTTGCGCAAAAGAAAGCTGCTGAACAGCTTAAAGATGCAAAAGCTCAAGCGGCTGATATCATTGATCAAGCTAAAAAGCGTGCAGTGCTAATTGTTGACGAAGAAACACTTCGTGGTCAGCAAGAGCGTGAAAGTATCATTGCTCAAGGGCACTCTGAAGTTGAGTCTGAACGTAATCGCATAACAGAAGAGCTACGTAAGCAAGTAGCAACGCTGGCAGTGATTGGTGCAGAACGTATTTTAGAGCGTGAAATTAATCAAGCCGCACATAGTGACATCGTTGAAAAACTTGTCGCTGAGCTGTAATTAGGAGGGTATGAGCATGTCTAATTTGACTACTATCGCTCGCCCATACGCTAAAGCGGCTTTTGAACTTGCCGTTGAGAAAGGCACTCTTGAAAGCTGGAACGATATGTTGTTCTTTGCTGGCCACGTAGCCAGCAATGAGCAAGCATCATCTGTTTTAGCGAGTATGCCTACAGCTACTGCACAAGCTGAATTATTTATTCAACTTTGTGCTGAGCAGCTCAACGAACAAGGTCAGAACCTAGTTAAGGTGATGGCTGAAAATGGACGTTTGATAGCTCTACCTGAAGTTGCACAGTTATTTGCTGATTTTAAAGCAGAATACGATAAAGAAATCGAAGTAGATGTGATTTCTGCAACTCCTCTTGTTGCTGCGCAGCAAGAGTCATTGGTAGCGGCACTTGAAAAACGTTTCGCACGCAAAGTTAAGCTGAATTGTAGTGAAGACGCGTCAGTGGTTGGCGGACTTATTATTAGGTCTGGCGACACTGTAATCGACGGTACTATTCGCGGTAAATTAAGCCGCTTAGCTACAACACTACAATCGTAATTGGGAAAAAGAGCATGCAACTTAATTCCACTGAAATTTCAGATCTGATCAAACAACGTATTGAGAAGTTCGAAGTTGTAAGTGAAGCTCGTAACGAAGGTACTATTGTATCTGTTACTGACGGTATCATCCGCATCCACGGTCTTGCTGACTGTATGCAAGGTGAAATGATTGAGCTTCCTGGCAGCCGTTATGCTATCGCACTAAACCTTGAGCGCGACTCAATTGGTGCAGTAGTAATGGGTCCGTACGCTGACCTTACTGAAGGCGTAAAAGTATATACTACTGGTCGTATTTTAGAAGTTCCTGTTGGTCCTGGTCTACTTGGTCGTGTTGTAAACACACTAGGTGCTCCAATCGATGGTAAAGGCGCTCTAGATAACGACGGGTTTGAACCTGTAGAAAAAATCGCACCAGGTGTAATCGAGCGTAAATCTGTAGATGAGCCAGTTCAAACTGGTTATAAATCTATTGATGCGATGATTCCAGTTGGTCGTGGTCAACGTGAGCTTATCATTGGTGACCGCCAAACAGGTAAAACTGCACTAGCAATCGATGCAATCATCAATCAAAAAGACACAGGCGTTAAGTGTGTGTACGTTGCGATTGGTCAAAAAGCGTCTACTATTGCAAACGTAGTTCGTAAATTAGAAGAGCATGGTGCACTAGCAAATACTATCGTAGTTGTTGCATCTGCTTCTGAATCTGCGGCACTTCAGTACTTAGCACCGTTCGCGGGCTGTACTATGGGTGAATACTTCCGTGACCGTGGTGAAAACGCATTAATCGTATATGATGATTTGTCTAAGCAAGCAGTTGCTTACCGTCAAATTTCATTACTACTAAAGCGTCCACCAGGCCGTGAAGCATACCCAGGTGACGTATTCTACCTTCACTCTCGTCTTTTAGAGCGTGCATCGCGTGTAAACGCAGATTACGTTGAAAAGTTCACCAATGGTGAAGTGAAAGGTAAAACTGGTTCATTGACGGCATTGCCAATCATTGAAACTCAAGGCGGCGACGTTTCTGCGTTCGTACCGACTAACGTTATCTCTATCACCGATGGTCAGATCTTCTTAGAAACTGACTTATTCAACTCAGGTATCCGTCCGGCAGTAAATGCTGGTATTTCGGTATCGCGTGTTGGTGGTGCTGCACAAACTAAAATCGTTAAGAAACTAGGTGGCGGTATCCGTCTAGCCCTAGCTCAGTACCGTGAATTAGCTGCGTTCTCGCAGTTCGCGTCTGACCTTGATGATGCAACTCGTGCTCAACTTGAGCATGGTGAGCGTGTAACAGAGCTAATGAAGCAGAAACAGTACGCGCCAATGTCTGTTGCTGATATGTCTTTGTCGTTATTTGCTGCTGAAAAAGGCTTCCTTCAAGACATCGAAATCTCGAAAATCGGTGACTTTGAAGCTGCTTTACTTTCTTATGCAAGTAGCACATACGCAGAGCTTGTGGCTCAAATCAATGAAACTGGTAACTTAAATGCCGAGATCGAAGCGCAGCTTAAAGAACTTCTAACGAAGTTCAAGTCTACGCAAACTTGGTAATTTAGTTATTAATGGTGCGCTTTAGGAAACTAAAGCACACCTTGATTCGGAGAGAGAGTCATGGCCAGCGGAAAAGAGATTAAAAGCAAGATCGGGAGTATTAAAAATACTCAAAAGATCACTAGCGCAATGGAAATGGTTGCTGCGTCTAAAATGAAAAGGGCGCAAGAACGCGTTGCTTCAAGCCGTCCATACGCTGACAAATTACGTGAAGTAATTGGTCGTGTTGCTCAAGCAAATCTTGATTTTACTCACCCGTTCTTAAAAGATCGTGAAGTAAAACGAGTTGGTTATATTGTTATCTCTACAGACCGTGGTCTGTGTGGCGGTCTAAACTCAAACGAGTTTAAGAAAGTTGCACTTGATGTTAAAGCGTGGAAAGAAAAAGGTGTTGATGCTGAGTTTGCTACTTTAGGTAGTAAAGCAGCTGGTTTCTTCCAACGTTTTGGTGGTCAACTACTCGCTAAAAAAGCGGGCCTAGGAGATAAACCTTCAGTACAAGATGTTATTGGTCCTGTAAAAATAATGCTTGATGCATTTTCTGAAGGCAAAATAGACCGTTTATTCTTGGTATATAACAAGTTCGTTAATACCATGAAGCAAGAGCCAATTATAGATCAGTTACTCCCTTTGCCAAAAGCTGAAGAAGAAGTATCTGCTCACACATGGGATTACTTATACGAGCCAAACCCAGAGGCTATTTTAGAGTCTTTGTTAGTACGCTTTATTGAGTCTCAAGCATACCAAGGTGTAGTAGAAAATGCTGCCTCTGAACAAGCTGCTCGTATGGTTGCAATGAAAGCTGCAACTGATAACGCAGGTGACCTTATGGATGAGCTACAGCTTGTTTATAACAAGGCTCGCCAAGCAGCAATCACACAAGAAATTAGTGAGATTTGTTCTGGCTCAGCAGCAGTTTAATGCTTCGGGTAAAGATTAACGAGAGGAATAGACATGAGTTTAGGTAAGGTCGTCCAAATTATCGGCGCCGTTGTGGATATTGAATTTCCACAAGATAGCGTGCCAGCGGTATACCACGCACTAAGAGTTACAGATGGCGATTTAGCTGGTTTGACTTTAGAAGTCCAACAACAGCTAGGTGGCGGTGTAGTGCGTACTATCGCTATGGGTACTACTGATGGTTTACGTCGTAGTGCTTTAGTTATGAATACAGGTGAATCGATTCAAGTTCCAGTTGGTACTGCAACACTTGGTCGTATCATGAACGTACTTGGTGAGCCAATCGATGAAGCGGGTCCAATCGGCGAAGAAGACCGTATGTCTATTCACCGTGCAGCGCCTTCTTACGAAGAGCAATCAAGTTCAGTTGAACTTTTAGAAACAGGTATCAAGGTTATCGACCTTGTATGTCCGTTTGCTAAAGGTGGTAAAGTTGGTTTATTCGGTGGTGCCGGTGTTGGTAAAACCGTAAACATGATGGAACTTATCCGTAACATCGCAATCGAGCACAGCGGCTACTCAGTATTCGCAGGTGTTGGTGAGCGTACACGTGAGGGTAACGATTTCTACCATGAGATGAACGATTCAAACGTACTTGATAAAGTATCGCTTGTATACGGTCAGATGAACGAGCCTCCAGGTAACCGTTTACGCGTAGCGTTAACTGGTCTTACTATGGCTGAAAAGTTCCGTGACGAAGGTCGCGATGTACTTTTCTTCGTAGATAACATCTACCGTTATACACTTGCTGGTACAGAAGTATCTGCACTACTTGGTCGTATGCCATCAGCGGTAGGTTACCAGCCTACACTTGCTGAAGAAATGGGTGTACTTCAAGAGCGTATCGCTTCTACTAAGACGGGTTCAATTACTTCAATCCAAGCGGTATACGTACCTGCGGATGATTTAACAGATCCATCTCCAGCAACTACCTTTGCTCACTTAGACGCAACAGTAGTACTTTCACGTGATATCGCATCGCTTGGTATCTACCCAGCGGTAGACCCACTTGATTCATCTTCACGTCAGCTTGATCCACAAGTAATTGGTGAAGAGCACTATGGTATTGCACGTGGCGTTCAAACAGTTCTTCAGCGTTATAAAGAACTTAAAGACATCATTGCAATCCTAGGTATGGACGAGCTTTCTGACGAAGATAAGCAACTTGTATCTCGTGCACGTAAAATCCAACGTTTCCTATCTCAGCCATTCTTCGTGGCAGAGGTGTTTACAGGCGCGTCTGGTAAATACGTATCACTAAAAGATACAATTGCTGGCTTTAAAGGCATTTTAAACGGCGAGTTTGATGACCTTCCAGAGCAAGCGTTCTACATGGTTGGCTCTATCGAAGAAGCTCAAGAAAAAGCCAAAGGCATGTAACTAGGAGGGTAGTATGACAGCTATGACTGTACATCTTGACGTAGTAAGCGCTGAGCAGAGTTTGTTCTCTGGTCTTGTTGAATCGATTCAAGTATCTGGTAGTGAAGGCGAGCTGGGTGTAAACCTAGGCCATGCTCCACTACTAACTGCCCTTAAACCTGGTATGGTACGTTTAGTTAAGCAATTTGGTCACGAAGATGTGATATATGTTGCTGGCGGTACATTAGAAGTTCAACCAAATCACATCACGATTCTTGCAGATACTGCGGTTCGTGGTGAAGATTTAGATGAAGATTCTGTACAAAAAGCTAAACGTGAAGCTGAAGAACATATGGCGAATTCGTCAGCTGTTGAGTTTGATTATCAGCAAGCGGCTACGCGACTGGCAGAAGCAGTTGCTCAGTTACGCGTAATTCAGCAATTACGTCATAAGTAAGCCTATCCGGTTTGTAAAAAGCCCACTTTGAGTGGGCTTTTTTGTGCCTATAATTTAGATATTTAATAGCCGTTTTTTATAAATGCTAAATAATGGGTTTATCAGATTGTTATCTACACATTTACACTTATATCCTTAACCAATCCTCGCTACAATAACGCCATTCAATTAAGTGTGTTTTTCAGTCAAGATTCAGTACTAATAAACTAACCTACTGAGTATTTGCACAAGAAGTGATTTACGTAATCTTCTGATCAAACATAAAACTTATTTAGCTAAAACAACGAAAAAAGGAAATTGTTTTAATGGCTCTAACAACAGTTATTCTTGCTGCGGGTAAAGGTACTCGTATGCGCTCTGCTCTACCTAAAGTTCTGCACAACGTTGCAGGTAAACCAATGGTGCAGCATGTTATTGATAATGCGATGGCATTAGGTGCAACAACTACAAACTTAGTTTACGGACACGGCGGCGAACTATTACAACAACAACTTGCCGATAACGATGTAAATTGGGTACTCCAAGCAGAACAACTTGGTACTGGCCACGCAGTAGCTCAAGCTAACCCACACATTAATGACGACGACACCGTACTTGTTTTATACGGCGATGTACCACTTACAAAGCAATCAACGCTTGAGCGCTTATTAGCTGCAACACCTAAAAATGGTTTAGCGGTATTAACAGTTAATTTGGTTAACCCAAATGGTTACGGACGTATGCTGCGTGAAAATGGCAAGCTTGTTGGTATTGTTGAGCAAAAAGATGCAAGTGCAGAGCAGTTACTTATTAGCGAAGTAAACACCGGCATTATGGCGGTTAACGGTAAGCTTTTAAAAACATGGTTAGGCAATCTATCTAACAACAATGCACAAGGCGAATACTACCTTACAGATATTGTTGCTGTGGCTCACAGTGAAGGTGTAGAGATCACTTCAGCGCAGCCAGATCATGCAATGGAAGTTGAAGGCGCAAACAACCGCGTACAACTTGCAGGCTTAGAGCGTGCTTATCAAGCATGGCAAGCAGAAGAGTTAATGTTAAATGGTGCCACCCTAGCCGACCCGGCGCGTATTGATGTACGTGGCGATGTTAAAACAGGCGAAGACGTATTAATTGATATAAACGTTATTTTTGAAGGCACGGTCACGCTTGGTAACAATGTACAAATAGGTCCAAACTGCGTACTTAAAAATTGTAGTATTGGCGATAACGTTGTCATTAAAGCTAATACACTGATTGAAGATGCCACAGTTGCTGATAAATGTACGCTGGGTCCTTATGCTCGCCTTCGCCCTGGCGCTGTAATGGAAGAAGACTCGCACATTGGTAACTTTGTAGAGATGAAAAAAACCCGATTAGGTAAAGGCTCTAAAGCCAACCACTTAAGTTATTTAGGTGATGCTGAAATTGGCGAAAAAGTAAATATTGGTGCAGGCACTATTACCTGTAACTACGATGGTGTTAATAAAGCAAAAACTATTATTGGCGATAATGCCTTTATTGGCTCTAATTCATCACTCGTTGCCCCTGTAAATATAGGTGCAACTGCAACAATTGGTGCAGGCTCTGTGATCACCAGTACTGTTGAAGATGATCAACTAGCAATCGCACGCTCTAAGCAGCGTAATTTAACTGGCTGGAAACGACCTGTTAAAAAATAACAATAGAGGCTACTTAGGTAGCCTTTTTATTTTAGCTGAAGTTTAAATTGCTCTTTATAGCGTCTAGATAAGTTAAGTACTTTACCTGTTGTTAGTTTTATTTCACTGTCGCCACTGGGGAGTGGTGTAATGGACTCAACTTTATCGAGTTTTACGCCATGGCTGCGGTGAATTCTACAAAACCCCTGTACTTCAAGTTGTTTGCTCAATGCTGTAAGCGTTGCCCTTAACGGATATATGCGTGAGCCTATATGTAGGTTTACATAATTACCCGACGATTCAAGCCAATCAACATCCTCTATTTTTATAATGAATTCCTTACCGAGCTTTTTAACTAATAAGCGGTTTATGGTCGATGTTGTTTGTTGCTCACTTTCTTCAATTGAAGAGGCTTCACCTAGTAACTGCTGCACCACGTATTGATATACTTTGATAAGTACGATGAAAAACACAAAGCTTATAGCGTCTTTCTGGTATTCATAAATAAGCTCAAACCAGCTAAGTCCAAAGTTGTAAGACCCATCATTCAACAAATATATGAATTTACGAACCCCCACCATAATACCAACGTGTAACACGCTAAATATAATAGAGACACCAAAGTACATACCTAAAGAGGCAGTGATATTTTGCCAATTAAAAGGTAAGTGTCTTAAAAACCAAATTAAAATAGGGAATATAAGCAAAGCACTCAAGGCACTGGAATACTCCCAAACAAATGGTTCCCACATAGAAAATTTTAAAGCTCCTTCTCTTTGGGCTTCCATTATTTGGGTTGTAGCGTTTACTGTATTATTGATTAATACGTAAGCACACAGTAATACTGATGCGTAAATGCTTTGAAAACGTTGAAAGTGCTGTAGGTTCATAAATGTATGCTTATTGCTGATGTGGCACGCTTATCCCTGTATACCACCTTTTATCACTATTGCTTGTAATATAAGCACTTATAGATAGTTTTAGCGAGAGCTTTAGGTATGAATAACGCATAACATACATAAAGTAGTAAAAGCATGAGCACTCAAGTACAACAACCTTCATTAATTAATTCGCGTAAATATTATCTTGACTGGCTTAGGGTAATCGCATTTGCGTCGCTAATTTTTTATCACATTGGTATGTTGTATAGCGAAAACTGGGGATTTCATTTTAAAAGTAATTATACATCACAGTATGTTGAATATTTAATGTTGGTGTTTTCACCTTGGCGCATGTTGCTCATTTGGTTTATATCGGGCGTAGCACTGCGTTTTATGATTGATAAAGTACGCAGCTTTAAGTCTTGGTTACATTTCACCTTATACCGCTCTATTTTTTTACTATTACCCTTGCTGGTGGGGTTATGGTTAATCGTGCCTTTACAGCTGTTTGCAGAAATGTCACAGCAAGGTGTTATTGATATTAGCTATTGGCAATTTTATTTAGCTTTTATAGAGACTAACAATACGCTTTTTATTAATTATCAGTCTGGTGTGTGGCCGAATGTGGATGTAAATCACTTATGGTATTTGCGCTCGTTGTGGCAATTTATGCTGATCATTATTGTTTTAACTCTTTTTGCACGCTTGCCCTTTATTGCGCCTTTAAAAGCCTTTGTTAAAGGGGGGATATCATTTGGGTTTTTAATTACCTTACTTATTATTGCCACACTATTTACAAGCCATTACTTAACTGGCGATTCAATCAGAGAAACTAACGGCTTAATACTGCTACTCGCAGGATACATACTTGCTAAAAACACTTATTTTTGGAACTGCTTAAATAAAAACTTGGTATTACTGGCTTTGAGTTTTGCGGTTTTGTTTGTACTTATAATATTAAGTTATCAGAAGGTGTTTACTCTTCCTTATTTTATTTTAAGCGGTAGCTACAATATTCAACGTGTTGTAGGTGTATTTTTTGTACTTGCGCTCGCTCACCGATTTTTAAATTTTAATATCTACTATTTAAAGCAACTCAATACATGGGTGTTTCCCTTTTATTTATTGCATCAAAGCATATTGATTATTTTGTGTTTTTTACTGCAACCTTTAAGTTTAGGGGCTGTTGTTGAGCCATTCATCATTATTACAGGGACTTGGTCTTTTTGCGGTGTTATTGCATGGGGTATTACACGTATTGATGTATTTAGACCTTTGCTAGGGGTTGCAATTAAACGAGAGTATTCCTCGACTGTAAAAACGATTGGCTATACGGCCGCTTTAATTTTAATAACTCCGCTAGCGTATAAGCTAATCACTTAGGCTAAGAGGCTGTATTAAAATTGCCATAATCTTGTCATGCCGGTGTGTTGATATTTAGCAAATACAATACTAAGGAAAATCACATGTTTAAAAAATCAATTATCGCGCTGTCACTTGTATCTGTTCTTACTGGTTGCTCACTTGATGGTGACGATGGTCAAAGCGGCTCTCAAGGATTACAGGGAGAACAGGGCACACCTGGAACTAATGGGTTAAATGGTATAAATGCCAATTCAGCATTAAATATTAACCTTGTGGGTAGAGGTGTATTAAATGCACAAAGCCCAGAAGGTGCAGCTGAAATAGTTGCATATCAAGCATCTAAAAAATGGATTTACGCTATTAACAGTTCAGGTGATGACGCTGTTGTTAATATTTTACCCGTCGACACCTTTGATAGTGCCGCACTCGTTAAAGATAACGAAGGGGTTATAAGCGCCACTAACTTAACCTCGGTCATTACGCTACCTTTAAACGACAACACCCAAGGCGATGCAAACAGCATTGCTATTGATGAAAACAATAATTTACTAGCGGTTGCAATGGCTGCTGAAAGCACGGGTGATGAAGGTCAAATTGCTTTTTACGATATAAGCGGCGAATCACCTGTCTTTATTAAAAATATTACAGTCGGATTTTTACCAGACATGGTGACGTTCACCCACGATGGCGCAAAGGCAGTGGTTGCTAACGAAGGTGAACCAAGTGGCGACTACAGCGTAGATCCTGAAGGTTCTATTAGTATTATCGATATAACAAATAATGTAATAGCCGATACAGCAATAAATATTGATTTTAAAGCCTATAACAACAAACAAACCGAACTAGAAGCGCAAGGGGTAGTTTTTGCAAACCCAAATGGTCGTACTATTAACGGTAATCTAATAAATACCACAGTAGCTATGGATTTAGAGCCCGAGTACGTTAGCATTTCTAAAGATAACAAATATGCTTATGTATCTATTCAAGAAAACAATGCACTTGCAATAGTTAACCTACAAGACAACAGTCTTGAGCTAAAGGGTTTAGGCTTTAAAGATTGGTCAAGCTTACAACTTGATGCCTCAGATAAAGATGGCGGCGTTAATTTTAAATCATACCCAGGGCTCTATGGTATGTACCAGCCCGATACTATCTCAAGCTTTAGTTGGAAAGGCGCTAACTTTATAGTCACTGCCAACGAAGGTGACGCAAGAGAATACTTTTTTGATACAACGGATGAAGCAGACTGTATAGCAAAGGGCGGACTTGATTACGATGAAGATGATGGCTGCTTAGCTTATATAGATGAAAGCCGCGTTGAAGACTTAACTCTTGCTGCTAATTTTGATTACTTAAATAACGACGATGATGATATTGGTCGCTTAAAAGTAACAACAATAAAAGGTGATACCAATAACGACGGACAATACGAATCGCTTTACGGCTATGGCGCACGTTCTTTTACTATTTGGGATAGCAATGGGCTGGTGGTTTTTGATTCAGGTGACGATATAGCACGTATAACAGCATCTGTGCATGGTGAATCATTTAACAATAATGAAGATGAAAACAATGGAGACTCACGTTCAGATGATAAAGGCGCAGAGCCTGAAGCGCTGGCTATTGGTAAAATTGACGATCGTACATTTGCTTTTATTGGTTTAGAACGTATGGGAGGTATTATGGCTTACGACATTACTAATCCATACAATGTGCAATTTGAAGATTACTTCTATAATAGAGGCTTAATTAAAGGAGCGAATATTACAGGCGACTTAGCACCTGAAGGAATGGTATTCGTTTCAGCAGAGCAAAGTGCCACTGGAAACCCACTCTTAATCGTTGGAAATGAAATATCAGGCTCTATTGCCGTATGGGAAATAGCATCTAAATAAATCTTTAATTTTAAATAAAGCTGTGTGTTGTTTGTTTAACATACAGCTTAGTTTAAACCTTACTAATACATCATCAATTGATACATAAGTTGTGGGTGTTTTTTAAACTAAAAGTATCCTGCAGCCCTTTATTTGTATAGCTTTCATACTAAATGCATTTAATTGTCAAAAAGCTGAAATAAAACATTGACCCCCGCTCGAATCTCCCTATAATGCGACCCCACTGAGACGG
>NZ_JBBMQY010000024.1:0-56083 GCF_038900255.1 Pseudoalteromonas sp. AS84
ATTCTTGTGTAAATCGACGTCTCATTTTATCTGCCTCTATTAAAAGTTAGAGGCGACAACTATCCTGACACAGGGGGATACCGACAACTTTTCTTTCCGAGCAGTGTTTATCAATATCTTTTACTAACTCGAGGACACAACTGTATTTAAACATACTTTCCGAGTGGTAATGTTTACGGCATAGTTCGTCTAATGTTCTTAATCTATCAGTAAATGCCTTTGGTAATCTTAAGGGCTTAGTAAGGTCAACAACCATATAAAAAATTAGTTCCTTTAATCCATAATATTAACTAAATAAACTTACACATTCCAAACCCTAAAACATCTCCATCGCGCTTTACATAGCCATATTGTGTATAAAAGCTTTCTTTACCGTGAGCACTTAATAAAGCGATTGTAGCGCCATTAGAGCAGGTGCTGCTTAGGTAGTTTTCAATATGGGTCATAACTAAATGACCAATGCCTTTGCTTTGATAACTAGGCGCAACAATTATATCTTGAATATAAAAATACATTGCGCCATCACCAATCACTCTCCCAGTGCCTATCAACTTATCAATGTCGTACACGGCAACCCAAAACTGTGAGTTTTCGATGCTTGCTTTTAGTACTTCATCGTCGGGGTTTTTCCACTTTACTTGTGTACGTAAATTGGCAAATTCATCCAGTGCTGGGGCTTTAAGTTCAACTTTATAAACCATAATATCCCCTACTCACTTTTAAAACCCTTTACTCATAAACAAGCTATACGGATCTAACTCATAATCAGCAAACGGTTCGCACTCTTTAAAACCAAATTGAGTATAAAGCTTTTGCGCGGGTAAAAACGCCTTTGCCGTGCCGGTTTCTAAACTTAGCTTTTTGTAACCTCGCTGTGTTACTTCCCCAATAATGTGCGTAAGTAGCTTAGCCGCTATTCCTTGGCGTAAATAGTTACTTGATGTGCGCATTGATTTAATTTCGCCTTCGCTCGTATTTAGTGCTTTTAAAGCGCCAACACCCGCTAAATTATTATCAATCCATAAGCTATAAAAGGTTATGTTGGGTTGGGTGAGTTTACTCACATCAAGTGCATGAACGCTCTCAACAGGTGAGTGCTTTAGCATATCGTTATGATGCGCCTGTAGTAGTTTTATAACGTGTGGGTTTGAAAGCTCACCTATTTTAATATCCATTTATACCTCGTTTAAATTTTAGGCTTTGGGCTTTAATTTAAGCCGTCGCGTCATGTGTGCCTGGGTTATTAACATAAAGTCCAAGAAGAAGTGCAATAAAGGCAGCAATAAGAGGCATGACTAAAAATATAATTCCATTCCAGATGAGTATTTTCATTCATTTATTCCATAGCTATTAATTATATCAGGGAGAAGAGCAACATATTTATATCATCTTGTTTATAGACTTTAATATTCATCAAGAATAGAACTCCATCTCGGTCAAATGCTTGCCGTATTGTTGCATTGTCATCACCAGCTTGCCCAAGAAATAATAATCTCGCTCGATATCTTGCATTGCTCTATTAAGTTGCTCTTCATTTAGCTGCTTCTCATACCTAAAACTCCAGTCTTTTTTAAGCTCTTGCAAATCAAAGGGCTCTTTACCTATCTCAGCCAATTCATTGATAGCTTCCGTTAACATTCTCTGACTTTCTTTTTGATTCTTTTCCTGAATCTCCAACCATATTTTGTCTTGCGCCATCATGAACTCCTATGAACTGCAGATCTAATCTTCAATAATGTCCATTATTTTATCGTAATCTACATCAACGGACTCAGGGTCTGGGGTGTCATTAATAAGAAAAGATAAATAATCGATGAAAGTATTAAACTTTGAAACTTCTTGCCCATAAGTCTCGGTTAAAAACAGCCCAACTTCACCAGCGCGTTCTGACTCCTGAGAAAACAAAAAGTAATAGCCACCGCCATCGTATTGATTAATGATCACGCCATCGGTTGGCACTGACTGAAATTCGGCACGGTTGTAAAAATCACGGTAATAATCCGTTTTTCTGTATACGTTACAAGATTTACTAAGCCTAGCGTTTTCTTCGACTAAGCCACACACATAATCACCGAACCACGCGACAAAGCCGAACTTATGCAAAAATTCTCTATAGTCATTTGGTAGTGTGATGTTGTAGCACGTCTCTAGTGCGATTATTTCTTCTTCAGAGGCCCCGCCTTCTCTGAACATAAAATTTTCTTTGCTAGAAGCAGCTTTCATAAACATTTCGATATTCATAACAACTCTTACCTTTTAAATTTCATACAACAACAATTTTAAATATTTACGGCTTGATTTTATCTCCAGACTTGAGCTTCCCTAGATCTTCATATCTCTTAACTCAATAAAGCCTGAATAACTTAAGCAGAAAGCAATCCCATTTAACATTTGATTTCTGCGCTATGTCGGCCCTTAAAAACCCTAATACGTTTTATTACAATTTATTTTATGAATTTTTCGTCTTTTACAGAGCCGTTGCGTCTTAGTAAGTTATACAGTAAATTATTCGAGGACATTCTAATGACGAACATTTCTCAACTTACTAACAGCGCACATAACGCTGCCTAACAATACACAAGCAAGCCAGCATAAACCTCGCATTATTGGTGTAATGGAAGAGCTGATGTTCAATGCGCCCTATACGCTTACTTATCAGCCATTAAACTGTTTTCTAAACTTTTAGTCATCTTCAGCGAAAGCTCTAAAGTAAATAGCTATATTTAGGTTGCTAGTTTCCACACTACAAACGCTACTGCAAAGCCTACTAAATACACTAGTCCTAACCACGTTAAGCTACGTAATAACACGCTGTGTTTTATAGCGGGCTCTGATCGCACAAGGCTAAAGTTAAGCCATGCAAAAACGGGGGTGGTTACAAAAGCAAGTGTCATGGCAAAGGTAAGCATGGGGCCAAGAGCTGATTTAAAAAATAAAATAACGGCCATGCCAGCTAGTGCTTGTAGTATTAACCAAATATTTAGGCTGTGTTTGGATTGCTTAAAGCCAAGTAACTTATGAGACTCGTTAAGCGTGCGGGCGTAGCCATCTAGTACGGTGAGTGTAGTGCCAAACATACATAAAAAGGCGATTGCTGATACAAGCGGCCTTGCCCACTCGCCTATTGTTAATGCGTACATATCAATAAGCTGCTTGGCAAACGCGACACCGCCGAGTTCTATACTGCTAGTTTGCCCATACTGTACCAATACACCTAAGCTAAAAAATACTAAGGCTAAGCCAGCTGTAAGCCAGTAACCTACGTTAAAATCGAACAGGCCTTGGCTTTTAGAAACTGTTTGCTGCGCTTGTTTTTCTTTTAGCCATAAAGAACTTAATGCAGATATTTCGATAGGGGCTGGCATCCAGCCCATTAAAGCCACCATAAAGCTAAGCATGGCAAGTTCATACGGTGAAGGCCCTATGTAATCAGCAGGTGCCATTGGGCCATTACTAAATGCAATGGCAAGGGCAATCAAAGTAGCGAGCGTAAGCAGCCCCATAATGCCTTTGGCAACGTTATCTAGCGCCTTAAAGTGCCCAAGTAGCAATATAACTAAACATACCCCCAACAGCATCCAACAAAGCAAGGTTACTTCAATAACCACGGGTAAGGCGTAATGCAGTAAGCTTGCGGTAAGTAGTAATACGCCGGCTGTATTAACAACAGCGGCAACAATGTTTAAACCAATAAAGCTGTAAAAATAAAACGGGCCTTTGCTTTTATAGCCCTCTACTAAACTATTTTTAGTGGCAAGTGTGTATTCCATCCCAAAGCGAAAAAACGGGTACTTTAAAACATTAACAACGAGGATAAGCCAAAATAATTGCCAGCCAAATATTGCCCCAGCTTGCGTAGAGGCAACTAAGTGAGAACCGCCAATAGCGGCTGTTGCCATGAGGATCCCAGGGCCAAGCGCACCTAGTCGAGACTTCCATACTGCTTTTGTTGTGTGCATTAATTTCTCAAAATATGTGTGTTGTGTGTTCTTTTTATTAATTTTTATAATTAATAAACTGCAAGAACGCATAACTTACCTAAATTACAGGCAATAAAAAAGAGCCATACGGCTCTTTTTTACAATACTTTGTGACTAAATTTTATTTAAGATCCATCTCTTGGATGATCTCGTGTGCGATTTCAGGTGTAGTGCTAACAGGCTTTTCGTGTAAGTTTGCTTTTATCTGCCCTTTTCGATGTTTTAGTGCCGCATCGAGTTTTTTAGCTGCGCTTGCAATGGCTGGGTACATAACTTCGTTTTCCCCTTTTACCGATATGCGCGTGCCTTCGTAATTAGTGCTAATTTCAGCTTGGATTTTATGATGCTCTTTAGACAAAATAATATCGAGTGCAATAAGCGATGGAAAATGGCTCTCGATTTTTGAAAATTTTTCGTTGATGTGCTCTCTAATAGAGTCAGTAACTTCAACATGGTGACCAGAAAGATTAATTTTCATAGGGTATCCTTTTATTTGTTACCTCATAAATAGTATTGGGGGCTATTTAGATTAACACAAGGAAAAAAGAGAGATATTTGAGGTTTATTTGCGGTTTTTGGTGATTTAAATCATGCGTTGCGCAAAGTTTATGCAAAGCCCATAGTGCATGGGCTTTCAGACGTCTAGCTGTACTGATTAATCTGTGTACGAACAACAGTAGTCAGCAAAATCAGATACTTTTACTTTAAAGCTTACATTTGCATCAACATTAAACGATTCACCTGCGTTAAATGTTTTCCATTCGCTCGCCCCTGGTAATAAAATATCCCATTGGCCAGCTAAAAGCTCCATGCATTCTTTTTGGTTTGTATCAAAAACAAACTCACCTGGTTGCATAAAGCCTAACGTTTTCGCTTCTCCATCACCTAAAATAACGGTACGGCTCGACACTTTTCCGTCAAAATATACATTGGCTTTTTTTACTACACTTACGTTATCGAACTTTGGCATTTTTAGCTCCTGCTATTAATTTAAGATTTTTATTTATAAATTTTATCGCACTACCTTGCCTGATAGCTTACTTTCTTGCAAGGAAAGCAGCATTGTTCAAGGTGAAGTTGCTTCATGTAAGGGCATAAAAAAACCCGCAACATGTGCGGGTTTTTCAATTACTTACTTTATTTAATCAAAGCGATTAAAAAAGTTCGTTTGCTTTACTTACAATGTTTGCCACTGTAAAACCAAAGTGCTCAAACAGCTCGCCTGCAGGTGCTGACTCACCAAAGGTAGTCATACCTACTACTGCGCCGTTTAGGCCTACGTACTTGTACCAGTAGTCAGCAATACCTGCTTCTACTGCTACGCGGCGTGAAACAGATGCCGGTAATACGCTTTCTTTGTATGCTGCGCTTTGATCTTCAAAGGCATCAGTACATGGCATAGATACAACACGTACCTTTTTACCTTGGCTGCGTAGTTCGCTTGCTGAATCTTGTGCTAGTTGTACTTCAGACCCTGTTGCAATAAAGATAATCTCTGGGTTGCCGTCACAGCTAAGGATGTAACCACCCTTCTTAACATCTGCTAATTGCTGTGCGTCACGTGCTTGTTGCTCAAGACCTTGGCGAGTAAAGATTAACGATGTAGGACCGTCTTTACGCTCAATAGCTTGTTGCCATGCAATTGCCGACTCAACTTGGTCACATGGGCGCCAGTTGTATAAGTTAGGCGTTAAACGCATGCTTGCAATTTGCTCTACTGGTTGGTGAGTTGGACCATCTTCACCTAAACCAATTGAATCGTGCGTGTATACAAAAATGCTTGGTTGCTTCATTAATGCAGCCATACGTACAGCATTTTTTGCATATTCAACAAACATTAAGAACGTAGCACCGTAAGGAATAAAACCTTTATGAAGGGCAATACCATTCATAATTGCCGACATACCAAACTCACGTACACCGTAGTAAATGTAGTTACCGCTTGCGTCGTCGTGCGTTAAACCTTTCGAGCCATCCCAAATTGTTAAGTTTGAGCCAGCTAAATCGGCTGAGCCACCCATGAATTCTGGTAATAACGGACCAAACGCATTTAATGCATTTTGCGATGCTTTACGAGACGCTGGGTTTGCTGGGTTTGCTTGTAATTGCTCAATATACGCTTGAGATTTTTCAGCCCAATCGCCAGGAAGTTCGTTGTTAATACGACGCTTGTATTCTGACGCTAGCTCTGGGTATGCTTTTGCGTATGCTGCAAATTTTTCGTCCCAGCTTGATTCAAGCTGCTGACCTTTTTCTTTGCTATCCCATTGTGCGTAAATATCATCAGGAATTTCGAACGCATCGCCAGTCCAACCTAAGTATTCGCGAGACGCTTTAATTTCGTCATCACCCAGTGGTGCACCGTGACAATCGTGGCTGCCTGACTTATTAGGTGAGCCGTAACCAATAATTGTTTTACAACAAATTAGTGAAGGTTTATCGGTAACGCTTTTTGCTTCTGCGATTGCAGCACTTACAGCATCGCTATCGTGGCCATCAACACCACTAATTACATGCCAACCGTATGCTTTAAAGCGAGCTGGCGTGTCATCTGTAAACCAACCTTCTACTTCGCCATCGATTGAAATGCCGTTGTCATCCCAAAATGCAACAAGCTTACCTAAGCCTAGAGTGCCTGCAAGTGAACCTGCTTCATGAGAAATACCTTCCATAAGGCAGCCATCGCCCATAAATGCATAGGTAAAGTGATCAACAATATCGTGACCTTCACGGTTAAACTGTGCAGCTAGCGCTTTTTCAGCAATTGCCATACCTACGGCATTTGTGATCCCTTGACCTAATGGACCCGTAGTAGTTTCGATTCCTGGTGCATAGCCGTATTCTGGATGACCTGGTGTTTTAGAATGCATTTGACGGAAGTTTTTAATTTCGTCCAGTGGTAAGTCGTAACCACTTAGGTGCAATAGAGAATAGATAAGCATTGAACCGTGGCCGTTTGAAAGAATAAATCTGTCACGGTCAGCCCACTCTGGATTCGTTGGGTTATGTTTTAGATAATCGCGCCATAATACTTCTGCGATATCAGCCATGCCCATAGGGGCTCCAGGGTGGCCAGATTTGGCCTTTTGTACTGCGTCCATTGACAAGACGCGAATAGCATTTGCAAGTTCTTTGCGAGATGGCATGAATTCTCCTACCTTATATGTGTATTTGCGCGGGTATTTATGTGTTTGTTTATGTAACCAAATAACTCGGATACTGTTATACATCCATTCTTACTTATTGTGGGGGCGGTGTGCAATTAAAAACCCCAGAAAAGGCAGCATTATGAATTTTTTTTGAGACTAGAACGACATTCGTAATTTTATTTAGACGTCTAGGCGTAAAAACACTATGCAATGCGTTTTGTTTTCGATAAAATACGCCCCTTAATTTTTTAGCGCTAATACCGACATTTGTGAAGCGCAATATTTGTGAGCAGAAATACAATGGCAAAACATTTATTTACTTCTGAATCTGTTTCTGAAGGTCATCCGGATAAAATCGCCGATCAAATCTCTGATGCGGTACTTGATGCAATCCTAGAGCAAGACTCTCAGGCTCGCGTAGCGTGTGAAACTTACGTTAAAACCGGTATGGTTATGGTTGGCGGTGAAATCACTACTAGCGCATGGGTTGATATCGAAGAAATTACACGTAAAACAATTCGTGACATTGGCTACACAAATTCAGACATGGGCTTTGATGCCGATTCATGTGCAATTTTAAACACTATTGGTAAACAGTCTCCAGACATTAACCAAGGTGTTGACCGTACTAGCCCAGAAGAGCAAGGCGCGGGCGATCAAGGCTTAATGTTTGGTTACGCATGTAACGAAACAGAAGTACTAATGCCTGCTCCAATTACTTACTCACACCGTTTAGTACAGCGCCAAGCGCAAGTGCGTAAAAGCGGCGAGCTTAACTGGTTACGTCCAGATGCAAAATCTCAAGTTACTTTTGCATACGAAAACGGCAAACCTGTAGGTATTGATGCTGTTGTACTTTCTACTCAGCACAGCGAAGACATTTCACAAAAAGATTTAGTAGAAGCTGTGATGGAAACAATCATCAAGCCTGTACTTCCTGCAGAACTTATTACAAGCGCAACTAAGTTTTTCATTAACCCAACAGGTCGTTTTGTAATTGGCGGACCAATGGGCGATTGTGGTTTAACTGGTCGTAAAATCATTGTAGATACTTACGGTGGTATGGCTCGTCACGGTGGTGGTGCTTTCTCTGGTAAAGATCCATCAAAAGTTGACCGCTCAGCAGCATATGCAGCACGTTACGTTGCTAAAAACATTGTTGCTGCTGGTCTTGCTGACAAGTGTGAGCTACAAGTTTCTTACGCAATAGGTGTTGCAGAGCCTACTTCTATCAGCGTTGAAACATTTGGTACAAGCAAGCTAGAAGAAAGCCGTTTAATCGAGCTTATTCGTGAACATTTTGACCTACGCCCTTACGGCTTAATTCAAATGCTTGATTTAGAGCGCCCTATCTACCTTCCTACAGCGGCTTACGGCCACTTTGGTCGTGACGAATTCCCTTGGGAACGTACAGATAAAGCAGACGCACTTCGCGCAGCTGCTGGCCTTTAAGCCAAAAGTGTTGTAATAAATTAAAAACGGCCCTTTTAAGGGTCGTTTTTGCATCTAAAACTTATTCGCTATATTGTTTGTAGAGCGTCTACAAAATAACTATAAAATCGACCTCGAATTCTTTTGTACTTTAGGTATATACTCATTTCATTATAAAAGCTTTAGGGATAGTTAAATGGCCGATAACTTTCGCGTTATATTTGCAGGACTTGCCGATAACGTTGATATAAAAACAGCATGTACAAATTTAGCTGCAAAATTAAAAACGTCAGATGAAAAAGTAGCTCTTTTTTTTAAAGGCAAGCCACTGTTTGCGCCAAGCGATAAAGACAAAGCGTTAAAACAGGCTAAGTTACTAGCGAGCTTAGGCATTAAAAGTAAGCTTCAAGCTGTTTCAAACGCTATTCAAAATAGCTCTGCCCCTGCTGCAAACAACCAACGTGATGAACGTATTTTTGATGCTCTCGATTACATCACTAGCAGCTTAATTCGCCTTGAAGAAAAGTTAGACGAGCTAGAGCAACGCCTTCCTGAAGCTCAATTAAAAGCACCAGACGAAAATGTTGACGAATGGCAAGATGACGACCTAATGCTAGATGAGGATTTAGCGCCTCCTAAAAAACGCAGTAACTTACTTTTATATTCATTGATTGCAACTGCCACCATTTTGCTAGTAGTACTGGCTGTTTTTTTAATTTTTCCCGATTTATTCTCTTTTTAAGAATGGCTAATTAATTTAATGAGTAATAAACGCGCAAAAATAAGAGCAGAAATTCGTAACACCCGTAAAAACTTGTCAAATAATCAGCAAATAATTGCTGCGCAATCGCTAAAAATGAATTTTATTCAACATTTAAAAAGCGAAAAAACAACGAATCCAAAGCATATTGCCATTTACTTAAGTAACGATGGGGAGTTAGACACTTCGTTGTTAATTAAAGAATTATGGAGTTTAAACCATACCGTTTACCTACCTATAATACACCCATTCAATGGCGCTAATTTACTATTTCAGCGCTATGAGAAAAACTCACCCATGAGAGCAAATCGCTATGGTATCTTGGAGCCTAAGCTGAACTGCTCTCAAATATGCCCATTACCAGTGCTTGATTACCTCCTTATGCCATTAGTTGCATTTGATAAACAAGGTAATCGCCTAGGAATGGGAGGTGGGTTTTACGACCGGACTTTGGCGCGTTTACACGAACAAAATTGGCAAAAACCACAACTAATTGGCCTTGCACATGAATGCCAAAAAGTTGAGGCCCTACCAATCGAGTCGTGGGATGTACCACTTAAAACCATTATCACCCCAGATAAAACATACTGTTGGTAACAATTAAATTTGATTACTAACCGCATATTTCTGACATACATGAGCACAAAGCAATGACACAAGACGAATTAAAAAAAGCAGCTGCTTGGGCAGCACTCGAGTTTGTAAAAGAAAACACCATTGTAGGTGTGGGTACAGGCTCTACTGTTAATCACTTTATTGATGCCCTTGGCTCAGTAAAGGACACTATTGTAGGCGCTGTATCAAGCTCAGAAGCCTCAACCGCGCGCCTACAAGCGTTGGGTATTGAAGTATTTGAGCTTAATAACGTTGCTGCTTTAGATGTATACGTTGACGGCGCAGACGAAATAAACGCTCAAAACGAAATGATTAAAGGCGGCGGCGCAGCGCTAACACGTGAAAAAATAGTAGCGGCAGTTGCAAAACAGTTTGTGTGTATTGTTGATGACACAAAACTGGTAGATACATTGGGCGACTTCCCGCTTCCGGTAGAAGTTATTCCAATGGCGCGCAGCTACGTTGCACGAGAATTATTAAAACTTGGTGGAGACCCTGTTTATCGCCAAGGCGTAGTTACCGATAATGGTAACGTTATATTAGATGTATTTAACTTAAAAATTACCAATGCCAAACAACTTGAAACACAAATAAATTCAATTGTTGGCGTAGTTACCAACGGCCTATTTGCGATGCGAGGTGCTGATAAAGTGATTATCGGTACCAAAAATGGGCCACAAATTAAATAGGATGAGGTTATGAGTAAGGTATCGTTAGCAAAAGACAAAATTAAAATTCTCTTGCTTGAAGGTGTTCACCAAAGCGCTGTTGAAACGCTAAAACGTAACGGTTACAGCAATATCGATTACGTTAAAACATCCTTACCTGAGGACGAGCTTAAAGAGCGCATTAAAGATGTTCACTTTGTAGGACTTCGTTCTCGTACTCATATTAACCAAGCCGTATTAGACTCAGCTGACAAACTAGTTGCTGTTGGGTGTTTTTGTATTGGTACAAACCAAGTTGATTTAGATGCAGCACGCGAACGCGGTATTGCTGTGTTCAACGCACCGTTTTCTAATACTCGTTCAGTTGCTGAACTTGTACTTGGTGAAATTCTACTTTTATTACGCGGTATTCCAGAGCGTAATGCAGCGGCTCATCGTGGTGGCTGGTTAAAAACAGCAAATGGTTCGTTTGAAGCACGTGGTAAAACTTTAGGTATTATTGGCTACGGTCACATTGGTACTCAGCTAGGTATTATGGCTGAAAATATCGGTATGAACGTTGAATATTACGATATCGAAGATAAGTTATCACTGGGTAATGCAACACAAGTTCATAACCTAACTCAGCTGTTACAACGCTCTGATATTATTAGCTTACATGTACCAGAAACACCGCAAACTAAAAACCTTATTGGTAGCGCAGAACTTGCTGTTATGAAGCAGGGGTCTATTTTGATCAATGCCTCACGCGGAACTGTGGTTGATATTGATGCTCTTGCAGAAGCGCTTACAGAGAAAAAACTAAGTGGTGCAGCAATCGATGTGTTCCCTACTGAGCCAAAATCTAACGATGAAGAATTTGTATCGCCACTGCGCCAATTCGACAATGTTATTTTAACGCCGCACATTGGTGGTTCTACACAAGAAGCACAAGAAAACATTGGTATTGAAGTAGCGGGTAAACTGGCTAAATACTCAGATAATGGCTCAACTATTACTGCGGTTAACTTCCCTGAAGTATCGCTGCCTGAGCTTGCTAATCGTAGCCGTTTATTACACGTACACCACAACCGCCCTGGTGTACTAACGCAAATTAACCAAGCGTTTGCACAGCACGGTATTAATATTGCTGCGCAATACCTACAAACAGACGCATCTATTGGTTATGTAGTTATTGATGTAGATACAGATCAATCTGAGGTAGCACTTAAAGAACTAAGCGCTGTTGAGGGTACAATTAGAGCACGTATTTTACATTAATAAATACTTTTGATATTAAAAAAGGGTCCATATGGACCCTTTTTTGTATTTAGATTACATATATTTTCTTAAATATTTTTTGAATACCGGATCTGTTGCAGCCAACTCTTTTTGCTCAGCTAATATCTCTTTTAAAATAGCACCTGAGGTAAGCGGGTTTGCAAGTACCACTCTAAATACAACTGTAGGTTGATTATCGTATTTAGAAGGCGTTAAACGAGTACGTGATACAAATGAGCGACCAGACTCTCGCTGACGTTTTTGCATACTGGCAGTAAAACGATTCAATGAAGCAAAAATATCTAACCGAGTTGCAGCATCTGCATCGGCTATTGCTTGTTTAATTTGCTTAGGTACATAACGATACGTTAATAAGCACAATTCAGGTTCTGAAATAAGCTCAAAGTCTTCATCAGCTTTAATTAAATCAGCAAAGTAATGTGCTTTTTTGATGCTTCGATCAATCAGCATTTCGTAACCTTTACGACCAATAACACGTAAGCAAGCATGTACTAACATTGCCATACCAGGTCGGCTGCCTTCAAGCGTGTGGCTACCTAAGTCTTTTGAACCTTTACGTAATATGTACTCAGCGTGATGCTCTATTGCATCTGTGGCAGCGGGATCTTTAAATAAAACTAAGCCCGCTCCCATTGGTACATACATTTGTTTATGTGCATCGATGGTAATTGAATCTGCTCGCTCAATCCCTTTTAGTAAAGGGCGATGCGTGTTCGATAAAAGGGTCGCTCCTCCCCATGCAGCATCTACATGAAAATGGCAGTTAATGTCTTGTGCTAAGTCGGCCATTTCATCAAGTGGGTCAATATTACCGGTTTCGGTTGTACCCGCTACCCCAATAATCGCCATTACTTTAATGCCTTGCGATTCAAGCTCACGTGCTTTTTCGCGCATAGCTCCTACATCAACTTTATTATTTTCGCAGGTTTTAATACCAATTAAGTTATCGCGACCAATACCGAGTAAATCAACTGATTTACCTAATGAGTAATGTCCGCGTTCTGATATTAATACTGCTAAACCTTTATAGCCGTAATGCAGCATACCGGCAATTAGGCCTTGTGCGCCAATACCTCTAAAATCACCATCGGGTTTTAATAAGCGGTTTCGCGCAATCCAAAGCGCAGTAATATTAGCAACCGTTCCACCTGAGCAAAATGCACCTAATGAGGTTTTAGCACTGTGCATCCATTTAGAATAAAACGAATCTTCTTGCCCATAAGCTAAATGATGCATCATTCCAAGCACTTGACGCTCAAGAGGCGTAAACGCTTTAGACGTTTCTATTTTTACTAGATTTTGATTTAGCCCTACCATCAATTTTGACAGCGGTAATAAAAAATGCGGCAAGGCAGAGGTCATATGACCAATAAAGCTAGGCGCAGCTGTATGCACAGAATGCGCAACAAGTTGCTCCATTATGTCTTGAGCATAAGCAGATACAAACGTTGGATCCTCTGGGATCACTGCCGACTGAAAATCTTTTTCGATTTCATGTAATGGTTTTTCAATTGCCGCTATATTTTCGTTTAAGAAACCTGCTAAATTACTCGAAATTTCAAGCTCGATTTTGCTTAAAGTTGAGTCTGGCGCTTCAGGTACAGTAAATATACGCTTAAGGCTTTCTTTAGAGGCGACGGCACAACGCTTTTGATCCATCTCAATACCTAGTGTGTGTAGCTAAAACACGCGCTTACCCATCAAAAACGCCTATTTTTTAGGACATTTAGAGCAATCGTGTTTCTTTAAAAATTGCGCTAACTTTACTGCAATATAACTAAAATGTCTCGTTTAAACCTATAAAAGCAATCAAAGCGATGACAAAAAAATGATAATTTAATTAAAATTTGACTAAACCTAATTATTTATTGGGCATTTACTTATTTTGGGTATAATAAATTTGATAACAAAAAAGGGACACATATGCCAGAAGGAAGAGTCAAAGTTAGTTGGATAGTGGCAGGCTTTAGCTTGTTTTTAATAAGCTTGCTTACCTACGTTTACTACACTTACCAAACTACGCGTGCTGAAATAATGCAGTCGGTTGATAATCGCTTACTTAATGCAGCCACCAGCGTTAAACATATCTTAGGTGAAAATTACCTAAGTGCGGTTAATCAAGGCGACAACATAAGTTTTTCTTATTATCAAAATAAGAGTAAACAGCTCTCTGAGTTCGCTCAAGCACTTGATATTGCTTATGTGTATTCAATGATTTTAAAAGACGGAAAGGTTCTTTTTAGCTCATCAAGCTACACGCAAGACGATCAGAATAATGGCAAAGTAACTCAATTTTTAGATCTCTACCCTGAAGCTACCGATGCCAATATAAGTGCTTTTTATTCAACAGAACCTGTATTTGAAATATCGAGCGATCAGTGGGGCCACTTTAAAACTATTTTTATTCCTTACGTTGACCCTATTAACGGCAATACCTATTTAACGGGTGCCGATATAACTATTTACAATTTAAACGAACAACTTAAAGAAAGTGTGTCGAAAGCTGCTGCAATGGCTAGCTTCTTCTTTTTTATCGCGATACTTGTTGCCGCTATATATATTTATTTACTAAAGCGCTCTTTAGCAACTGACTCTAGTACTGGTTTTTCAAATCATATTGCTCTTGAGTACTTTATTAAAAAAAGTAATGCACATCACATGCAGTTAGCCGTTATTTGGGTTAATGAAATAGAAGATATAAACAGTTTCTACGGCACTGAAGTGGGTGATAAAGTAATGAAAAACTTACTTATTCACTTTAAGCTCAGAAGCTCTGCGCATTGCCATATATACAGGCTAGCAACCAATAAAATAGTATTACTCGCGCCAAAAGAAATGAGTAATGACGAATTTACCGAGCTCGTAAAAACATATAACTTTAATACCCCAGTGTTAACTGATCCTTTTATTTATATAACCCTATGTGCAGGTATTGCCAGTGGTAATAAATCGCTACTACTTGAAAACGCTCATATAGCGGCGCTGCAAGCAAAACAAGGCAGACATAGCGTAGTTAACTACTCAAAAGCGCTACACGATGTAAAAACGCAATATCAATACAATGTTGAAATGGCTAAAGAGGTACGTGAAGCGTTTGATAACAACCGTATAGTGCCTTACTTTCAACCCATTATTGATACTAATACCAATAAAGTTGTTCAATACGAATGTTTAGCTCGAATGGTAACAGCGCAAGGTGAAGTATTAAAACCTGATGCATTTTTAAATGTTGTTACTCGCTCAAGAATGGACGGCATACTGACCCGTACTATATTTTCACAATGTGTTAGTCGCTTTAGAAAAACAGATATTTGCTGGAGTTTAAATATAACTGCACAAGATATGCTCGACCCTAATTTAAGTGAGTTTATTGCAGACGAACTTAAGCGTTATCCGCATCCTGGTAATATCACACTAGAGCTTTTAGAAACCCAAGCTATTGCTAACTTTTCTGAGGTAAAAGCATTTATTGGAATGGTTAAAACGAAAGGCGTTAAGGTTATTATTGATGACTTTGGTAGTGGTTATTCAAATATATCAAACGTACTTAAGCTTGAAGTAGATGGTATTAAGCTCGATGGCGCACTAATAAAGCAAATAGTGAATGACAAAGACATCTACTTGTTTATTGAACATATAGCCAGTTTTGCTAATCAACTTGGTTTACAATTAATGGCAGAATCCGTAGAAAATGCAACCATAGTAACCGCACTTAAAAAGGCGAATGTGACACTAATGCAAGGCAACTATTTTGCCCACCCAGTGCCACATGTTAATACGGTTACAGAGGAATTAGCACTTTAATTTACTTTAGCAAGGTAAGTTTATAACGAGTCGGTGGCTTTGCTGGCCACTGGCCCAGTATTTACGCTCAAAAGGCGTAATCGCATCGTTTGACTCATAAAGTGTTACATCGCAAGGGTTGCCTGTTAATTCAAGCGCCCGAGCAAACTCCTTAACGTAAATATCCCAATTGCTGCGCACTTCTAATTTTCCACCTAACTTAACGATAAATGGAAAAATAGCTGCGCCATGCCAGCGCCTACGAATATGCTTAGATTTAGGCCACGGGTTTGGATACAACAAATAATGGTGCGTAGGTTGCCAATTAGCAGCAACCGCTAAACGCCAAAAGTCATTTAAGTCTGCTTGCACTAAGATGTACTGACCACTGTCGGTTTGCTTATATTCAACATCGTGCTTATCTAAGCGGTGCGACGATTTATCAATACCGATTACAAGTGCATCAGGATGGCGCTTAGCTAAGTTAGCTGAGCTTTCACCTACGCCACAACACGAGTCTAAAATAAGCGGACCACTAAAGGCTTGTACTTTGGCATTAACCTTGTCAAATGCGGCTTGGGTATGAGCTGCAATTGGCTTTTTAAATTCAGCATCTAAGTGCTTATTTACTATTTCATCAAGCTTCTCGTGAATGCCCGCTTGATTAGATACAATACTACGTGAATTTGCATCACTCATTAGTGTCTTAGCCCCACACCTTTTTTGATCAATGTAAGCGCTAATGTAAATAACGCTGTTATAAATATTAAAATAACCCCAAGAGCCACGCTCAAATCAACATCCGACACACCTAAAAAGCCATAACGAAATGCGTTAACCATATAAATTATAGGGTTGATTTGTGATACATTCTGCCAAAACTCAGGCAGCAACGTAATTGAATAAAATACACCGCCTAAGTAAGTTAATGGCGTTAGTATAAAGGTGGGGATAATGCTTATATCGTCAAAACTATTTGCGTAAATTGCATTAATTAAACCACCTAAAGCAAACACGGCTGAGGTTAAAATAACCGTCGCCATAATTACAAAAATATTATGAATTTGAATATCAACAAATAATAACGACACACAGGTCACTATAAAGCCCACCATAATGCCGCGCGTCATACCGCCCCCCATATAACCCAGTACAATGATGTAGTTAGGTACAGGTGCAACTAAAAGCTCTTCAATGCTTTTTTGAAACTTTGTTGAGTAAAAACTAGAGGCTACATTGGAATAAGAGTTAGTAATAACCGACATCATTATAAGGCCAGGTACAATAAACTCCATATAACTAAAGCCGCCCATATCACCAATACGTGAACCAATTAAGTTACCAAAAATAACAAAATATAAGCTCATCGTAATTGCTGGCGGTACTAAAGTTTGCACCCAAATACGTAAAAAACGGATACACTCTTTAATCCATAAACTCTTTAAGGCTACACCATATTTAAACATTTATTCGCCCCGCCCTTGCTCTAGTAATCCTACAAATAACTCTTCTAATCTGTTTGCTTTATTTCGCATACTCAACACAGTATTACCTTGAGCTGTTAATGCACTAAATACAGCATTTAGCCCTTGAGATTTAGCGACTTCCACTTCAACAGTATGATCGTCCGTCATCGTAAATTTATAACCTTCAAGCGTGACAGGGCTTGCTGGCACTTTTAAGTCTAAAATAAAGGTTTCTTTATCAAGTTTTGCAAGCAATGCTTTAATAGTAGTGTTTTCAACAATTCGGCCATTATCGATTATGGCGATGTTTTTACACAGTAACTCTGCTTCTTCAAGGTAATGTGTAGTTAAAATAATAGTAACGCCTTGCTCATTTATTTGGCGTAAAAAATCCCACATTGAACGACGAAGTTCTATGTCTACCCCCGCTGTTGGCTCATCAAGTATAAGCAACTTAGGTTCGTGCATAAGGGCACGCGCAATCATTAATCGGCGTTTCATACCGCCTGAAAGCGTACGTGCTTGTTTGTCTTTTTTCTCAAGTAAGCCAAGCTGTGCTAAGTATTTATCAGCACGTTTGTGGGCTTCGCCACGTGGCACACCATAATAACCGGCTTGGTTAACAAGTATTTGGTTAAGTGTTTCAAACTGACTAAAGTTAAACTCTTGCGGCACTAAGCCTAAATGCGCTTTTGCAGCTTCTAAATCAGTATCAATATTACAACCAAATACTTCTACCTTGCCTTTTGTTTTATTAACAAGGGACGAAATAACACCAATTGTAGTTGATTTACCGGCTCCATTTGGACCAAGTAAAGCGAAAAAGTCGCCCTCTTTAACTTGTAAATCAACGCCTTTAATAGCCTCAACACCATTTTTGTAAACCTTGGTAAGGCCTTCTATATTTAAAGCAATATTTTGCTTATTCATTACTTACCCTCACCATAACCCCAACGTTTTGTTAGGTTATGTTCAATGTTTAAATGATCTAAAATTCTTGCCACCATAAAATCGACTAAGTCTTCAATACTTTGTGGCTTATGATAAAAACCAGGTGCTGCTGGCATTATGGTCACCCCTAAACGTGATAACTTAAGCATGTTTTCTAAATGAATTTCGTTAAACGGTGTTTCACGCGGCACTAAAATTAACTGTCCGCGTTCTTTAATAACGACATCGGCGGCGCGCTCTAGTAAATTATCTGACGCCCCTACTGCAATTGCAGAAACCGACCCTGCACTACATGGACATACCACCATTTTTTTAGGTGCAGCAGAGCCCGAAGCCACAGGGCTAAACCAGTTATCTTTACCGTATACTTTTAACTGCTCAGGTTTAGCATTAAACAGCGTACTTAACTGCTCAGTGGCTTTATCTTCATTACCTGAGAGTTTAATATTTGATTCTGTATCAAGCACCACTCGTGCTGCACTTGAGATAAGTACGTAAACTTGAAATTGCTGCTCAAGTAATACTTCAAGTAACCTTAACCCATAAGGCGCACCTGATGCACCGCTAAAAGCGAGCGTAATTCTATCTTTAAATTGCACACTATTCTCCGCTGTATTTATCAGCTAAACCATCAACAAGGTGTTGATGAAGGCCATTAAAACCACCATTGCTCATAATTAAAATATGTTGATTAGGCTCAATATTTTCAAGCACCGTATCAATAATTGTTTGTGTGCTGCTAAAGCACTGCATACCCGCTTTATCTGCTTGCTCTTTTAGCGACCAATTTAGATTCTCTGGTTCAAAAAGTAGTACGTCATCAGCATCACGCAGTGAATCTAATAATGTATATTGATGCACACCCATTTTCATGGTGTTTGAGCGCGGCTCTAAAATAGCGATAATTTTTTCATCGCCTACTTTTGCGCGCAGTCCTGCAAGCGTAGTTTTAATTGCTGTTGGGTGATGCGCAAAATCGTCATACACCTTAATATTATTTATATCAGCCTTTAGCTCCATACGCCTTTTAGGGCTAATAAACTCACCTAAGGCATCAATACTATGATCAACAGCTATACCCACATGGCGCGCTGCTGCGATAGTCATAATTGCATTTTTAACGTTATGCTCGCCTATTGCTTGCCAGCAAACAGTGCCCTGCTTTTCGTTATTTAAAAGCACATTAAACTCACTACCATCGGCTTTTATTAATTCATAGCTCCAATCATCGCCTAACGTTTCGCTTTCGCTCCAAAGCCCTTGTGCTATTACGTCATTAAGCGCTACGTCTTGCTTAGGCCAAATTACCTTGCCGCTTTGAGGTAATGTACGGATTAAGTGATGAAATTGTTTTTTTATTGCGTTTAAATCTTCGAAAATATCAGCGTGATCGAATTCAAGATTATTTAAAATAAGTGTACGCGGAAGGTAATGGACAAACTTACTGCGCTTATCAAAAAAAGCAGTGTCGTATTCATCGGCTTCAATAACAAAAAATGGCGTTTCACCGACTTTGGCCGATACACCAAAATTTTGGACTATGCCGCCAATTAAAAACCCTGGTTTTAAACCTGCGTACTCTAACACCCACGCAAGCATACTTGCTGTGGTTGTTTTACCATGCGTACCGGCGACAGCAAGTACCCACGAGTTTTGTAATAAATTATGTTTAAGCCATTCAGGGCCGGAGGTGTAAGGCAGACCTTTATCAAGCACATATTCAACACACGGGTTACCACGACTCATTGCATTACCGATAACTACCATATCTGGCTTTGGCTCTAATTGAGATACGTCGTAGCCTTGAGTCAGTTCAATGCCAAGCTCTTCAAGTTGCGTACTCATTGGTGGGTAAACGTTTTGATCAGAACCCGTTACTTTATGACCTAATGATTTAGCAATGGCTGCAATGCCACCCATAAACGTGCCACAAATGCCCAAAATATGTATATGCATATACTTTCCTTAAATCGTATGCTCACTTTACAGCTATGCAAAGTTTAATGGCGCTATAATGCCAAAATTCGTGCTTAGTTACCATTGCGAGTAAGCATTTCACTCGTGCCAAAATGTCCACTTGATAATAAAAAAGCCTTCTTAGTTAGAAGGCTTTTTTATCTAGTCAATTATTTTCTACATCATTAAAAATACAATCAAACCGACACCGAGTAATAAACGATATATCACAAATGGCAACATACCCATTCGCTCTATTACTTTTAAAAACATAAATATACATGCATAAGCCGATAAGAACGATAGCACCACACCCAATAATAATGTATTCCAATCAACTACATGGTCACCCAGTGCAAGCTCTGCAATATAATAAAGCCCCATCATAGAAATAATCGGAATCGCTAGTAAAAACGAAAAACGCGCTGCGCTTTGCTTATTCATACCCAACATTAAACCAGCGGTCATCGTGATACCTGATCGAGAGGTACCTGGGATCATTGCAACAGCTTGTGCGAAACCAATGATAAGTGCCGTTTTCCAATTGAGCTGATAAATAGTTTTGATTTGTTTCCCTTTTGCATCCGCGTACCAAAGCAATAAACCAAATACAATGGTGGTAGTAGCAATAACCCAAGCGCTTCGCAGGTATAACTCAATAAAATCTTTTAAAAGTAAACCTAAAATAGCGGCAGGCACTGTACCTAAGATAATCCACCAGCCTAATTTACTGTCATCGGTAGTGCCTTGCTTACCAAAAGATTTAAACCATGCGCTTAGTATATCTACTACTTCTTTACGAAAATAAATAACGACGGCTATTAAAGTACCAACATGTACTGCTACGTCAAACGCAAGCCCTTGATCTTCCCAGCCTAAAATTTGCGATGGGAGAATTAAATGCGCAGAGCTCGATATTGGTAAAAACTCAGTAAATCCCTGTATGAGGGCTAAAATAATTATTTCGATAATACTCATAGGTTAGAAAACTCCACCTTCCATAGCTTTTGTTGAGGGTTATTATATCCATTCCATAACTGCGCAATCGTTTGCTTAGCTACAGGATGATAAAAATCTGGGGCAACCTCACTCAGAGGTTGTAATACAAATGCATTTTTAGTTATTTCATCACGTGGTAATTGCGCTGGGGAATCGCAAGTTACATCATCATAAAACAGTAAATCTAAATCGAGCGTTCGTGGACTAAATTTTTTATCGTTTGCTGTACGCCCATTATCACGTTCTATTTGTTTTAATAAAACGCATACATCAGCAAGCGACATATCAGTTGTAGCGCCAACTACTGAATTATAAAAATTATTGCCAGCAAACCCAACTGCTTCACTTTCAAAAACAGACGAGTGCACAATGTGCTCAAAGTGCTGCTTAAGTGCAATTAATGCACATTGTATATAATGCGCTTTATTTATATTTGACCCTAGGCTGATATAAATTTGGGCCATTTAGTCAGTTGCCTTAACACGTGTAATTTCAACACCCACAGTTTGTGCTTGTGCTACTGCTGCGGGTTTACTTACTCTTATAGTAACTTGTGGCGTATTAAACTCGCTTAAAATAATCTCAGCCAACTGCTCAACCAAAGTTTCTAGCAACTCAACAGGTTTTGCAGTGCAGTGCTTAATAACGCGTTCGCTTACTTTTGAGTAATCCAGTGCTAAATTAATATCGTCATTTTCGGCTGCAGGCTTAATATCACTAAGCATTTCAATATCGAAATAAAGGCTCTGTTTACTTTCTTTTTCAAAGTCGTACACTCCAATAATAGTGTCGACGTGCAATTGAGATATAAAAACCTTATCCATTGATACTCCAAATAACAACAAACGACTAAGCAACGATACAAAGCATCAATAAAATTAATACTGTATATGGTTTAGCCAGTGTTTAAATATGTGAAAATAACTTCTACAATAGCAAAACAACCAAACTAGCTATTAAATAGCCTGTTAATAATTTTCACGATAAATTTTGCTGCCAATAATAGCTTAAAAGTACTATCAATTGGTATAGCAATTAAAAAATAAGGAAGCGTGTGTTAGCCACTTTAATGTTTGTTTTAGCTTATTTACTTGGGTCGATTTCGTCGGCTATTTTAGTGTCGCGGTTGTTCAAACTCCCTGACCCTCGTAATAGCGGTTCTAACAACCCTGGGGCTACAAATGTTTATAGATTAGGCGGAGCATTTCCGGCTTGCTTGGTTTTAGTGTTTGATATTTTAAAAGGCACTATTCCAGTATGGGGAGCTTATTTTTTAGAAGTTGAACCTTTAGAGCTTGGTTTAGTCGCTGTAGCAGCTTGCTTAGGCCATATGTACCCACTGTTTTTTAGCTTCAAAGGCGGTAAAGCCGTAGCAACGGCATTTGGCTCATTATTACCTATTGGCTTATCATTGGCTGGTTTACTTGTTTGCACATGGCTGGTTATAGTGGCAATAACACGCTATTCATCACTTGCGGCGCTTGTAGCTGTATCTTTAGCACCTTTATATACATGGCTAATAAAACCACTTTATACTCTTCCGGTTACTTTTATTACGCTGTTAATTATATTTCGTCATCGTACTAATATTATTAGATTATTTAGTGGGGAAGAACCAAAAGTGGGCGCTAAAAAAGCGCCCACTGATGAAAACAAAAATCTTTAAAATTTGAGCAGTTAAATCGGCTCAAGGCTATCTATTGGCCAACGCGGTTTTGTTTTCATATCAAGCGTAGCAAATTGCCCTGCTTTTAAACGTTGCATTCCGGCATAAGCAATCATTGCACCGTTGTCGGTACAAAATTCAGTGCGAGGATAAAACACCTCACCTTTCATACCTTTCATTACGCGTTCGAGCTGCAGTCGAAGCTGTGTATTTGCACTTACGCCACCGGCGATTACTAAACGCTTAATACCTGTTTGTTTAAGCGCTCGCTTGCACTTAATAACCAGCGTATCAATAACCGCTGTTTGAAATGCATGCGCTATATCAGCTTTAGTTTGATCGTCGTCGTCATTTTCACGAATAGTGATGGATGCAGCAGTTTTTAAACCACTAAAACTAAAATCAAGACCTGGTTTGTCGGTCATCGGGCGAGGAAAAATAAAACGCTTCGCAACGCCTTGTTCGGCCATTTTAGCTAATCGCGGACCTCCAGGGTAGTCAAGACCAAGTAACTTAGCCGTTTTATCAAAGGCTTCGCCTGCGGCATCATCAACTGACTCACCTAATACTTCGTATTGTCCAATACCCGCTACTTTAACCATCATGGTATGACCGCCCGATACAAGCAATGCAATAAACGGAAACTCAGGAATATTGTCTTCAAGCATCGGAGCAAGTAAATGCCCTTCCATATGATGAACAGCAACAGCTGGAATATCCCAACCGTATGCTAATGAACGACCAATAGAAGTACCTACCAATAATGCACCAACTAAACCTGGGCCTGCAGTATAAGCAATACCATCTAAATCTTCTGGGCCACAACCCGCTTGCTCAAATGCTGCGTCTATAAGTGGTAGCGTTTTACGAACATGATCGCGCGATGCAAGTTCCGGTACTACACCGCCATAATCAGCGTGTACTTTTACTTGGCTGTATAATTGATGAGCTAACAAGCCTTTTTCGTCATCGTATATTGCAATACCTGTTTCATCACATGACGATTCAATGCCTAAAATTCGCACTGTACTTCTCCTGCCTTTAAAGTTTTTACTTCGCTGTTTTTATACCGTAAGACCAATATTTGTTTGACCATCTTCTAGGGCAAACTTTTTAAGTGCTTTTACGCTATCAGAGGTGATACGCCCCATATTTTCTACAAAATCAATTAGCTCACCTAATACTTCAATTTCGTATTGCATTAATGGGTGTTCTCTTACAGCTGTGTTATCTGCAACCTCACCTTCAACCGTCATTTGATATTCAATAAAGCGTGCCACTGTTGCTTGAGATATTTTACTGACACTAATGAACTCTTGTTCATCTTGCGCCATTAAACCGTGCATTAAACTAAGTAAAGACGTTGCGGCATCAATAGCAGGGTAAGTACCAAACATATCAAAATCAGCAAGTTCAGGAACATTCGGTTCTATTTTTTCAACTTGTTTTTCGAGATCTATTTTACTTTTAGGCAGTAATATTTTTTCCCAACAAACATTAAGCGAATTACGAAGTAAGGTTTCATCACCAAACCCCGTTGCTTCGCTAAATAAACCGTAATTTGGCAGCATTCGCTCTATTAGAGCACTCGCTAAAACGGCTTTTTGTAAATAGTTAAGCTCTCTAATACGCTGAAAATTATTTGCTTTAGTCATTTTTTAACGTCTCACACGACCAACAAAAATCAAATGTTGATCCATTATGCTCATTACAGTTAGGGCATACCCAATCTGGAGCGGATTGTTTTACTTGTTGATAGTTTACCAATATTTGGCGCGCATGGCGCTCTTTTATCGCATAAACCTGCACACTAACTTGTGCTTGATCAAATGGAATTTCTCCCAATGCGCCTTGGAGCATCTCACCTTTAATTTTGCATTCAATGCCACTGGTTTGTATTAAACCTTTAATAATATTAGCTTCAAGGGTATTTTCGGCTTTATAAATTGTAACCCATTGAAAAGAGCTATCAGTTGAATTTTTATTATTAATATTTTGCAATATTCACCTCATTTATTTTGTGTGTACAATGTCGAGTATTAGTCGACTAAACTAAACAATACATGACAGCTTTAATAGTTAGCCATATTTCACGAGGAATAAACATGACACTTACAACCCCGGGCTTACTTTTTCCGGCCATATCGCTGCTATTATTAGCCTATACAAACCGATTTTTAGTTTTAGCGCAATTAATTAGGGAGTTAAATGCACGCGAGGGTGAATCTATACGCCCCGTTGTAGTGGCTCAAATCACCAACTTACGTAAACGAATAAACTTAATCAGAACAATGCAAGTTTATGGGGTAGCCTCTTTTTTACTGTGTACATTTTCGATGTTTGCTTTATTTATTGAATTTAATACCACGGGGATTATTTTATTCGGCATTAGCTTAGCCTGCTTAAGTTTATCGTTGTTAACGTCTTTATTTGAAATACATATCTCCTGTGATGCAATTGAAATAGAACTGCAAAGCATTGAAAACAAACCATTAAGCAACCGAATAAATAGAAATTTTGTAAAATAAACTCCTATAGATAAAACCCCCTATTATTTGTCACAATCATGTTGTAAGTACGCCCCATTTTGGGCCGTACTTTTTTATTAATTAGAACAATTGAATCCCAACCGGCTATCTAACCCACTGAGTTAAAATAACTTTGCCTAGATAGTTAATTGCAAAAATACAGACAAAACACAATAAACAACTAGTTATCAATTAAAAAAGTAATACTATTTGGTCGCTTTCCTCTTTAATTAATACTAAAAGGGGGGTATCCTGCTGGAAACACGTATGAACTTGCAACCGTATTTCAATATAGAATTTTACTAAACTTTAGAATAAAAATTAATATATTTGATGTCCGTGGTATCTGCGACTTACTTATAAAAAGGGACTATAAAGTGAGATTTGAACAATTAGAGCAATTTGTAGCACTTGGTGTATTACGTCATTTTAGACAAGCAGCTGAACAAACCCAGATTAGTACTTCAGCGCTGACGCGCAGCATTCAAACACTTGAAAATGAAATGGGATATGAGTTAGTAAAACGCTCAACACGTTCAGTTAAATTAACGCCAGAAGGCGAACTTTTTCTTGAATATGCTAAAACGACTTTATCGGAACTTGAGCTAACGAAAAAACGGATTTTTCAATCAGTAAACGGTAATGCTAATGAGAAACTGGTTATTGGTTATACCAACAAGGCAAGTGGCATAGTTCCTATTTCTTGTGGGCAGTTTTTAGCTCAATATCCTCATATAAAAATTGAAATGCAGTTACAAGATCAGCAAGAGCTAACACGCAGACTCCAACAAGGTGAAATAGACATAAGTGTATACTCTCAAGCTATTAACAGTATTGGCAGTGACATTCACTTACCTGATCAGCTTGTATTATTTGTTTCAAAAAACCACCCTCTTGCACATAAAAACGATATAAGTAAGCAAAACCTTGATAGCTACCCTATGTTTGGTTGTTTCTCTCAATCTAAACAAGTGCAAACTATGCTTAATGAAGCAATCGATTCTTTAAATAAATCATCAAGTATTAAAGTGGGCAGTATTGAGCAAGTAATGGCCGGTGTAGTTAAATCAGATCACTTTGCTATTGCGAGCATTGAGCATGCAAATACAATCGCAGAGAACTCTGAACTCGTGCAACTAAAAACAAATAAAGATCTAAATCACGAACAACTCGTTGTACAAACAAGCCAGCAAACCTCTATTACTGAACATGTAGAGCATTTACTATCGCTTATAAAGAAAGCGGGAGCTACATTTAGCTAATCCAATATTTGAAAAAGTGCGGCGCAATAAACAGTAGCTTTAAATCGCTTTTCGGCTACACTGTCGCACCTTTTTTAAACAGCTGATGTGAATGAACACACTTTTTGGTCCTGATGTCTATTTAGATGATATAGAACGCCAAGGATACACCGTAATTCATAACGCGCTTATTGCCGATTTAGTTAACGATTTAGTTGCAGATTGTCACCGCATAAACCCCCACTTTAGCCTTGCTGGTATTGGTCGACTAAATAGCTTACAAATAGATAAAACTATTCGTACTGACAAAACTTATTGGTTTGACGGCAGCTCTCAAGCACAGCTTACGTATCAAGCAATAATGCAAAGTATAAAAACCACGTTAAATCGTAGCTTTTTTATGGGGCTATTTGATTACGAATGCCATTATGCAAAATATACACAGGGTGATTTTTACAAAAAACACTTAGATGCATTCAAAGGTCGATCTAATCGTGTATTTACAACGGTGCTTTATTTAAATACGCCAGAGCAAGGTGGCGAACTTGTTATTTATAAACCTAAAAGTAAAGAAGTAGAAATAACGATTAAACCAACTGCTGGCACATTGGTTATGTTTGAAAGCGAACGTTTTGCTCACGAAGTACTTCCCGCAGTTGACGAACGCTATTCTATTGCTGGGTGGTTTAGAAAAAACGCCTCTATTAGCGGCATTATTGATCCGCCCAGGTAGCTCTAAATAGAGTTTTAACAGCCTTTATTAAGGCTTTAAAATTCTATTGGGTATGAAAGTAATAACCCTATAAAGATAGCCAAACCCACATAATGGTTATTTAAAAACGCTTTAAAGCAGGCATCTCTTTCACGTTTATGAATAAGCGTTTGTTGATATGCCAATAAACCAGCTGCTACACTCAAACCAATGCCAAACGCGACACTTAAATGATTGCTTATACCAATAAACGCAACCAGCGCTATAAATACAGCATTAAGTAAAAAGATAATATGGCGATCGTATTTACCAAATAAAATAGCGGTTGATTTTACCCCTATTTTTAAATCGTCATCTCTATCAACCATCGCATACATAGTGTCGTAAGCAACTGTCCAACAAATATTGGCTATAAATAATAACCATGCCTGCTGCGGTAATGCATTTATTGAAGCCATATAGGCCATTGGAATAGCCCAACCAAATGCAGCCCCTAAAATAACTTGTGGTAATTGTGTATAGCGTTTCATAAAAGGGTAGCAAAAGGCTAAAGCCAAAGCCCCAAAAGAAAGTAAAATAGTATTAAAGCTAAGCATTAATACTAAAATGAACGCAATAACTATGAGCAGTAAAAATAGACTAAGAGCTTCACCACTACTAACCAGCCCTGAAGCTAGCGGCCGTTGAGCTGTGCGTTTTACCGAGCCGTCTATTTTTCTATCTGCAAAATCATTAATTACACACCCTGCGCTACGCATAACAACAACGCCCAGTGTAAATACAATAAAGTTGAGCAAGCTCGGCATCCCACTGTTAGCAAGCCATAAAGCCCAGTATGTTGGCCAAAGTAATAACAAGGTACCAATGGGCTTATCTATACGCATTAGCTGTATATAGTAAGAAATATGTTTTGGCTTTAAAGCGGCTAATTTCATGAGTATAAATATGCTCCTGGTAAAAACACTTCACACACTAAAAATTTATATTCTTTGAGGGAAAATACACTTCGACGCCCTAGTAAGTTTTTCTCGGGTAGGTTTAATTTTGCAACTAATTGCTGAACGGGGTGCTTGGCATCAAAATAAGCAATTTCTATATCCGTGCGCTTTAGTGCTGGGTCTTGAAAAATCACATCACCAAGAGGTCGTTCACCCATATTGTGCAAAGGATTGCTCAAATCATTTTTAGGAAGCCAGCTTTGTGCGTACACCATAGGTTTATTATCGCACAATAAGAGTACTTCCCGATTAATCGCTGTTTTAGCTGCGCTGTTTAGTAGTAACTTTTGCTCTAGGCTTAAAGTAAATAACTGCTCGCTTAATACTCTTACACTAAAAATTTGTGATTTACTTTTTAATTTAGCAGTTAAAGAATTAGGTTCAAAAAGCCATTCTTGCTCTAGAGGAGATAAATCACTTACATATGAAGTGGACTGCCAATTAGCAGATATAGACAGAGGATAAGTAATCACAATAGCTCAACAAAATAAAAAACAACAAGATGATACCATTGCCAAAGCTTTTGAAAAAGTGATGTTTTATAACCATAAATAATTGCTTGGCGCTGTTTATTACCCACTATTAAGTATAAACTATTTGTAACAAGTTTTAAGAAACGCTTTAAATATGAAAAAAATAGTATACGCAGGTCTTTTTACGTTCTTTGTAAGCGTCATAAGCTTTACAGCCCGTGCTGAATCTACAGTTGGTTATTTTGGTTTTGAGCCAGATATAATCACCAACTACATTGGCGCATCGAGTAAAAAAATGGGCTATGTGCGCGTAACTATTGATTTAATGCTTACTGATACTTCTGATATTGCAGTTGTTGAACATCACACGCCATTACTTCGTGATGCCCTAGTAGAAATTTTATCTAAAGAGCCAGAAGAAAAAATAAAATCCCTTACTGGCCGTGAAGAAATACGCGCAAAGTGCGCCGAAAAACTAAAAAGCCTTTTAAAAGAAGAAACAGGACAAGAGATCATCCGTGAAGTCTTGTTCACTAAATATTTATATCATTAGTATTTAACGTTTTACGTTAAATACTTTGGCGGTATAAGCAAAAGCCATACCGCTAACTAATCCGCCTAAGTGCGCCCAATTAGCCATACCTACAAACAATACATCTGCAAACCCTAGCACTAACCAAATCAACATAAAACCAACAATAGCCGCACTAACCAACGCAGGTTTGTTCGGATTTAAAAAGCTATGAATCCAACAAAAACCAAGTAACCCATATACTACGCCACTCAAACCGCCAAAGTTGGGACCAACCATTAGGTATTGCGCCCAATTACTAATAAGTGCAGTCACTAAAAACAAACCTATTAAGCTGAGTTTTCCGCATTGCTTTTCTATATTGTCGCCAAGCGACATCCACCAAATTAAATTAAACACAATATGCATCGCACTAAAGTGTACGAGCGCGGGCGTTAACCAACTTAAAGGCTGCGAAGGTTTAAACTGCATCATAGTATAAATGGTCTCAAAACCACCTAGTAAAAAAGCAAAATAAATTATAACGCTTACAATACTTACGGCTTGATTTAACCAGCTGAGTGCTTTAAAACGGGCTATTAGATTAAGTGATTGCCCTTGATATTTAAGCGGCGATTGGGTGCTGCCTACATCCCAAGATGCTTGCAGGTATTTTTCATGATTAGGGTTTTGTGTAAATTCAGCCCATAGAGGCTGAACTTGATGAAAGTCCTCTTCAAGCACACTAATAATAACATTACTGCCATCTGCTGAATCTAATTGCCCTTTCAAACCTTGGCTTTTTAAATAATCTATAAAGCCCTGTGCGGCGCGCGGGTTATTTAAACTGCCAAGCTCTATCATCGCTCTACTTTCTCGCTGTAAGCTGCTTCCCAAGCGGTAAAACCACCATCCATGCTATAAACATCTTCAAAGCCTTGCTCAACTAAATAATTAGCTGCGCCCTGAGAGCTCATACCGTGGTAACACACAATAATAATTGGCTGATCGAATTCTTTTTCCATCATAAATTGTGCAATATTCCCGTTAGAAAGTGCTTCTGAGCCTGGAATACGACCAGCTTGATACGAATTAGGATCGCGAATATCTGCAATTACAACGTCTTCTTTATCTAGAAGCTCTAACGTTTGCGCTATAGAAATGTGTTTAAATGCCATTGAAGTCTCTTTAATTAATAGTATAAAAAAGGCGGCTAAAGCCGCCCTTCTTGTAATTTAGTGAGGAACTAATCCCAGTTTAAAATTACTTTACCTGACTGACCTGAAATCATCATATCAAAGCCAGCTTGGAAGTCATCCACAGAATACTGATGTGTAATGATTGGGTTCAAATCAAGACCAGATTGAATCAAGCTTGCCATTTTGTACCACGTTTCGAACATTTCGCGACCGTAAATACCTTTAATCACTAAACCTTTAAAAATAACTTGGTTCCAGTCAACTGCCATATCTGATGGTGGAATACCTAGCATGGCAATTTTACCGCCGTGGTTCATGTTATTAAGCATTGAATTAAACGCGCTTGGCACACCTGACATTTCAAGGCCAATATCAAAGCCCTCTGTCATACCTAAGTCTTTTATTACGTCTTCAAGCTTTTCGCTTGCCACGTTTACAGCGCGTGAAGCACCCATTTTACGTGCTAAATCTAGGCGATATTCGTTTACGTCGGTAATAACGACGTGGCGAGCACCCACGTGTTTTGCTACAGCTGCTGCCATAATACCAATTGGGCCTGCACCAGTAATAAGTACATCTTCGCCAACTAAGTCGAACGATAATGCGGTATGAACTGCATTACCAAACGGGTCAAAAATAGAAGCCAGTTCATCAGAAATATTATCTGGAATTTTAAATGCGTTAAATGCAGGAATAACTAAATATTCGGCAAACGCGCCTTCACGGTTTACACCCACACCCGTTGTATTACGGCATAAATGTACGCGCCCTGCACGACAGTTACGACAATGACCACACGTAATATGACCTTCACCCGATACGCGGTCGCCAACATTAAAGCCACGAACTTCCTGGCCCATATCAACGACTTCACCTACATATTCGTGACCAACAACCATTGGAGTAGGAATAGTTTTACTTGCCCACTCATCCCACTTGTAAATATGTACGTCGGTACCACAAATAGCTGTTTTGCGAATTTTAATTAGTAAGTCGTTATGACCCACTTCTGGCTTTGGTGCATCTGTCATCCAAATGCCCGGTTCTGCTTTTAATTTAGATAATGCTTTCATAATCCACACTCAACTAAAAAACCGAAGCAAGGCTTCGGTTTAAAATAAAATTAAATAACGCCCATTTCTTTACCAATACGGGTAAATGCATCAATAGCTGTATCGAGTTGCTCAATGCTATGCGCCGCTGAAATTTGTGTACGAATGCGGGCTTGCCCTTTTGGTACTACAGGGAATGAAAAACCAGTAACATAAATACCTTCAGCAAGTAGCTTATCAGCCATTAACGAAGCTACTTTTGCATCTCCTAGCATTACTGGGATGATTGCATGATCTTTACCTGCACACGTAAAGCCAGCAGCTTCCATTTGCTCACGGAAATATTTAGCATTTGACCAAAGTTTAGCGCGAAGCTCGCCGCCACTTTCTAGCATTTCAAGTACTTTAATTGACGCAGTAACAATTGAAGGCGCTAATGAGTTTGAGAATAAGTATGGACGTGAACGTTGGCGTAACCATTCAACAATTTCTTTTTTACCCGATGTATAACCACCTGAGGCACCGCCTAACGCTTTACCTAATGTACCGGTGATAATATCTACACGATCTAATACATTACAGTACTCTGGTGTACCTTTACCGTTTTCGCCAACAAAGCCAACAGCATGAGAGTCATCAACCATAACAAGTGCATCGTATTTATCAGCTAGGTCACACACAGCTTCTAAATTACAAATAACGCCATCCATCGAAAACACGCCATCGGTAGCAATTAGTTTTGTTTTAGCGCCAGCTTCATCAGCTGCAATAAGCTGCTTTTCAAGATCAGCCATGTCGTTATTTGCATAACGAAAACGCTTAGCTTTACATAAACGTACACCATCAATAATTGATGCATGGTTTAATGAATCAGAAATGATAGCGTCTTCTGCGCCTAAAATAGTTTCAAACAAACCTGTGTTTGCATCAAAACATGAAGAATATAAAATGGTGTCTTCAGTTTCTAAAAACTCACTGACTTTTTTCTCTAGTATTTTATGAATATCTTGCGTGCCACAAATAAAACGAACAGACGCAACACCAAAACCATGATTATTTAAACCGTTTTGCGCAGCTTCAATTAGCTCTGGGCTATTAGCTAAACCTAAGTAGTTATTAGCACAAAAGTTGATTACTTTACCTGACGCAACTTCGATTTGAGCCTGCTGCTGAGATTTAATAATACGTTCGCTTTTATACAAACCTTCGGTTTTTACGTCTTCAATTTGCTGTTGTAGCTGGCTAAAAAAAGCAGATGCTCTCATCTGTGTTCTCCATTTATTTGAACGGGTAAACAACCACATTTAAGCGACTGTTTATTATGGGGGGTATTGTAAAAGTTTAATGGGGAAAATGCACGGTTTGCAGTTCGTCGCAAACGCCCTAAACTGGAAGGAATTCCTGCCAGTTTACAGGCTAATCTGTTTAGTTTATTTATGTATTTAAAAGTGCAGGTAAACTGTTTATAGAATCGATAATTAAATCAGCCTCTTGTTTAGCACTTTCATCAAAGCTTTGACCCGAACGCACTAAAACGCGGGTAGTGATGCCCGCTTTTTTTGCAGCCTGCATATCACTGAGTTTATCGCCCACCATTATACTGCAAGCAGGGTCGATATTATGCTCTTGCATGCCTTGCAATAACATCCCTGGCGCAGGCTTTCTGCAACTGCACTCTTTCAAATATTCAGGGTGCGCTTTTTTAGGGTGATGAGGGCAAAAGTACACATCGGTAACTTCAATACTGTGATCGCTAAATTGGGTTTTCATCCAATCAGTTAGTGCTAAAAAATCAGCTTCGGTGTAATAACCTCGGCCAATTCCAGATTGATTAGTGACGATTATGATTTTATAGCCCGCATCATAAAATGTTTTACAAGTGCTAAAAACACCATCAATAAATTCAAATTTATCGCTTTGATACACATAACCATGATCAACATTTACCACGCCATCTCGGTCTAAAAAAAGCGCTTTATTTTTTTGTTGTGCATTCATTACAAAGACTCTTTTTGTACAACATGGTCAAACATCGCTTTTACATCATCAACTGTAATTTGGCTCATTAAATCATCGCCTTTTACACGCGTACCCCACGAGACTTGTTTTGCTGTTTTACCTGTTTGCTTAAGCAAGTTTTGGTGATAAACCTCAACCACGTAATCTTGATATAAGTAAGGGCCTGTTCGTGCTGGGTTTGAATGTGCATATAAACCAATAACCGGCGTACCCACCGTTACCGCCATATGCGCAGGGCCTGTATCGGGCGCAAGCACTAAACTGCCACGCTTTAACACGCACAACAACTCTTTGAGCTTAGTTTTGCCCACTAAATTTAAAATAGGTGTTTTGCTATACTCAACAATGCTATTTGCTAGGTTAATTTCAAGTTCTGTTGGACCACCCGTCAATACAACTTTAAAGCCTTGCTCATTAGCATAATCAGCCAATGTGGCATAACGTTCAGCGAGCCAATTACGCTGTGCTTTACTAGCTGCGGGCGATATTACTAATAGTTTATTAGTTAGGTATTCTGGTGTTAGTAACTCATCTGCAACCGCTTGGTCTTGCTCGGTATATGGCATGTCCCAACTCGGTTTATAATCAGCAACTCCAATGGCTTTTGCAAAACCTTTAAAACCTTCAAGCACATGCGCCTGAGCTTGTGGGGCTATTCGTTTATTAATAAATAAGCTATGTAATTCTTTTGAACGCGCCCAATCGAACCCTATTTTTACTTTTGCAGGAATACAACGCGCAACAAACCCAGCCCTAAGTGCAACTTGCATGTTAAGTAACACATCAAACTTTTGATCTTTAAAGCGTTGTTTTAAGCTTTTAAGCGCTGCTTTGCCTTGTTTTTTATCAAATACCACCAGCTCAACGCCAGGTAAGTCGGCAAGTAGCATGGCTTCTATTTTGCCAATAACCCACGTAATTTTTGCATTAGGGTGTGCTTTTTGAATAGCTTGTACAGCACTCACACCATGACATACATCACCAATGGCTGAGAGTCTTAATATACAAATAGATGAATAATTAGGAGCTTGAGTCACGCATTCCCTTAGGTATTAAATACAAAAGCCGATCTTAAATTATAATCACGCTATTGCAAGCACTTATCCTAAGCTTTAAAACGCGCTAATATAGACACATTATTTAGCAATTACACAGAGCTATGTTTAAACAACACGTGCAAGGCAACCACACGCTATTAAGCCATCCTAATTACGCAAGCCAAATTACCCTCGATTGGTTTGATGCAAATTATTGGCAACAACAAAATAAAATTGTGGGCGCTAAAAAAGGTCGAGCAACTGCGTGGTTTTTTAAGCAAGACGAATTAACAGCCGTACTTAGGCATTATTGGCGCGGTGGCTTAGTGGGTAAATTGCTAAGCGATCAGTATTTATACCCAGGACTTGAACAAACCCGTGTGTATAAAGAGTTTAGCTTAATGAGTAAACTTATAGAGCTTGGTTTAAACGTACCAACCCCTATTGCAGCTAAAGTAACCCGCAGCGGATTAATTTATCGTGGTGATATTATTACAGAAGCTGTTAAAGGCGCTAAAAGTGTACTCGACATATTAATTGAACGCTCATTGACTGAAGATGAGTTAGAACGCATTGCGAAAACAATCGCGCTATTTCATTCAAAAGGTGTGTATCACGCCGATTTAAACATTAATAACATTTTATTTAATGATATTAGTGATGTGTATATTATCGACTTTGATAGAGGTGAAATAAAAACACCTAATCTGCAGTGGCAACAAAGTAATCTGGCACGTCTTGAGCGCTCATTTTTAAAAGAGCAAGGTCGAAACAAGCCATTCAATTGGCAAGCGAGTGACTGGCAAACCCTGCATAGCAACTACCTCAAAGCGCTCGCTAATATAAGTTAACTTAGTTAGCCAATGCTAAATACTGCTGAGCAACCTTCTCTGCCTGTGCTTGTTTTAGAATATCTGCGTTTTCTACATTTGGCTTATCTGCTAGTACCTGCTTAACAACATTGGCTAATGCCTCACTTTGTTGAATGGGTACTAAATATTTACTCAGCTCGCCTGTTAATATCTCGCTTGGACCAAATGTACAATTAGTGCTAACTACCGGAGTCCCCACCGCTAAAGCCTCAATTAATACCGTTGGAAGCCCTTCAAAATCAGAACTCAACACTAAAGCCTCAGCCTGCTTAATCCAGTTGTACGGGTTTTGTTGAAATCCAGGCACTACTAACTGTTTTTCTATGCCATATTGCTGTGCAAGCTTAAACGCTTTTGCAGGTTTATTACATAAAAGGACTAGCTTGTATTTTTTATCAAGCTTTGCAAATGCTGCAAACAATATATCGTGGCGTTTTTGTTTGGCGAGCCTTCCTACATGAATTAAGTAGGGCTCATTTGGGATATTGTTATTTTGCTCATTTGCTTGTTGGTTTATATTTTCAAAATCGAACGGGTTATAAATAGTCGCAATTGCACTTGGGTTAATTAAATCCCCTTGTGTTATTTCTTTTTCAACACCCTTTGATACGCAAATAAGTGATTTACCATTTAAATTTTGCTTACTCTTTTTAAGATATAAGTATGAAAATGGACCTAACTTTTTTTGACGTGCAAGTTCTGCGTTAACGGAGTTATGAATAACAAAGTGAACATTTTTGATATTACTTTTTGAGAGTAAATTATTACTTCTATCAAGATTAGAAAGTACTAAATCAATATCACCTATCTCGCTCTGTTTTTTTTCAAACCACGCTTCTAGTTTCAATACACTATTTTTACGCTGCCAAAATCGATCTACTTTTGATGCCCTATGTGTGAATAAACTCTCCACGTAAAGTACTTCAGGAATATTATACTTAATAGAGTTAGCAAGAGACAAAATAGTAATTCTGTGCTGTAACTTGGCCATTTCCTCAGCAAGGGTAAGCATTACTTTTTCAGCACCACCACCCACTAGGGAGTCAATTACAATCACTATATTCATTAGCGATCCCCTATAAGCATATTTTTTATACCGTTAGTGATCACTTCGAAGCTATGTGTATTATCAAGTTGGTTATATTTAGAAACGAATTCACTATAAAAAGGCTCTGTAATAACTTGAGCTACTTTCGTAATAATTTCATCAATATCAAGGTTTGCTTTTATGACAACACCTGCATTAACACAATGATCCAAACGTGTATTTTGATCTTTTGAGATAGCGCATGCCACAACGGGGGTTTGAACTGCAATTGCTTGCAGTAGGGTATCTCCACCACTAAGTAATGCGATTTTAGCTTGGCTCATTAATGCCAAAAAATCAGTACTTTGAAGACTTGCTAAACAAGTAACCTCATCACTTTCAGGAATGGATTTCTTATAATTGGGACCAAACACAATAACTGCTTTTAAACCAGTGTGTTTAGTAATTTTAAGCGCGGCTTTAAAGTAAACATCAGCACAATTAATATTATTTAATATATGCCCGCCTGAGCCAGCATTAACAATAAAATAGCCTTCCGGTACTAAGTTATAGCGATTTAAAACATCACGTTTTTGCGCACAAGAGGCAAATGTAACAAAAGGACCTACATTACGAGGATGTGCCAAGGGAAACATGTCTAACTTCGTACTTTCAGCCCATGTAAGTGGCTCAATACAATAATCAGACTGTACAACCCAATGTGTATCAATTAAATTAATTCTGTTAAGTTTTAAACCTTTAGCACGTTTTTTTGCATGCTGAGAAATAAATATAACTTTAGCGCCTACCTTTTTAGCCGCCTTCATATGCCCTGCACGTCCTGCACAATCAAAAACAACGACGTCAGGTTTAAATTGCTCTATAAAGTCGCAAACAGAATCCAGCTCTTTCGTCGCTGAGTGTTCAAGTAATGTGGCTTCAAAAGGACAATCTTTTGCGTAACTTGTATGCTTATTTAATATGAAGTGAATATCGAGAGAATCAGTAAGTTCTGCCTTTAAACTTTGAGCCAACAACAACGAGCGCATATATTCACCAATGCCTTCTGGTGATGATACGGGAATAAATAAAAGTCGTTTGTTGCTCATTACATTCTCAATTTCCTATTTGAACTCAAGTATACCAATCAGATACTTATTACGATAGACAGGTTACATTTTTATATATTAAATTAGCTCTATAAATTTATTATTTACTGCAATAACAAGTTTAGGTTGATAAACTTAGCCGCAATCTAAATCACAAGGATCTGAACTTTGCGAAACAGAATTTTTCTACTTTCTACTCTTTTTTGCGCTATGAGCACATCAGTTAATGCTGAGCCATGGGTAAAACCCGATGATTATGGTTTAAGAGCTGATATTCAACAATTAGCTGATGCCGGTGTTATTTTAGCTCCTGTAACTACCTATCCGCTTATGTGGAAAAGTTTTATAAGCGATGTGGAAAGCATGCCGCTGGAGCAATTATCTCCAAGCTTACAAGATGCTTTACTTCGCATTAAACATCGATATAAATCAGAAAATAGTAGCTCACATAGTCTTCAATTATCAGCTTTTGCAGCCACAGATCCAATCATAGCAACAAGCTTTGGTGCAACAAATACTCAAGAAACAGAGCTTTCAGCAGCTTACGCTTATTTAGGCGATAACTTTGCAGCTAAAGTAGCTATAAATTATAGAAAAGACGGTAAAAAATGTTTAGTTGATGGAAAAACGACTGACGATATAGTTACCGATGAGCAAGCTTTAACCGATTGTAACGATACCTCACTTGACGATAGTTACTTAGCTTACCGTTTAGGTAACTGGATTTTTAGAGCCGGTGCTGTTGAACAATTTTGGGGACCTGGTGTTGATAACAGCTTAATTATGTCAGGTAATGCGAAACCTTTACCAGCACTAAGTGTTACCAGAGAAAAAAGTACTGCTTTCGAGACACCATGGCTGAGCTGGATTGGTCAATGGAGCTTTACTGCACAAATGGCTAAACTTGAGTCTACGCGTGTTATACCTGATGCTTTACTGTGGAGTACTCGTGTTAATTTTCGCCCTATTCAGCAGTTAGAAATTGCACTTAGCTGGTCTGCACAATGGGCAGGTGACGGACAACCGAGCTCTGCGGGTGATTTTATTGATGTCATAACAGGGCAAACTGCATGTATCGATGGCAATGAGAGTTGTGATAGCCAGTTAGAGTCGAAAATAGGTAATCAATTGGCTGGTATTGATATTCGTTGGTCAGATACCTTATTTGATCAACCATATGCGGTTTATGCCAGTACTATAGGTGAAGATGCTAGCTCACAGTTTAAACCCGCTGATAGAGCTTACTTATTTGGTGTGCAAACAACACAGCGCATTTATGCTCAAAACATATTAGTAAATGTTGAATATATAGATACTGGTGTTTCATGCCAAGCTGAATCAATAGTTGAAAATTGTTACTATGAGCATGATACTTATAAGTCTGGCTATCGCTACCATGGACGCACTATTGGTTCGACGTATGATAATGATTCGCAATCAGTTGTCCTAACCCTACTTGGTCAGCTTTCTAATGGAGATGATTGGCAGGTGAAATTACGCAGTGTTGATTACAATAGTGACAATAGCGATTGGTACCCTAGCAATCCAGATTTAGGTAACAGCATAACTAAAACAGCCTACAACAGTAAGCAATTAGAACTTCGTTACAGAATGCTTTCTTTGGGAGGACGCGTCACTTTAGGCGCTTTTGCATCTAACAATGACAGTGCTGAAAACGATACATCAGCATTTGCTAAGTACGAATATAACTTTTAATACATTACTTTAATAAAGTAGCGTATTAAAAGTAAAAAAGGGATGAAAACAGTGTTTTCATCCCTTTTTTACTTTTAGTAACTTAAATCAGTAATTACTGTTTAATTTTACTAATTACTTTTGATGTTGAGCACCCATCTAAAAATTCAAGCACTTCAACTTTTCCACCATGGCGAAGCACATGCTCAGCACCCGCTATTTGTTCTACGGTGTAGTCGCCACCCTTAACTAAAATATCAGGGCTTATTTGTTCAATTAATTTAGCGGGAGTATCGTTTTCATCTAGACTGCCAAACGGAATAACCCAATCAACTGATGAAAGTGCGCTAAGTACCATTGCACGCTCATCTAGTGGGTTAATAGGACGATTTGCTCCTTTTAAGCGCGTAATAGATTCATCGTTATTTAATCCAACAACGAGTCTATCGCCTCGGGCTTTTGCTTGTGCTAAATAACGTACATGCCCAGCGTGTAAAATATCAAAGCAGCCATTAGTAAATACAATAGTTTCGCCGTTTTGCTTTGCAAATTCAATATGTTGAAGCACATCATCAAATGGTGTTTGGTAATGCTCACCGGTAGTATGTAAATACTGACCTAGCTTGCGGCTTAGCTCTTCTGGAGAGACAGTTGCTGCACCAAATTTACTAACCGCTATACCAGCAGCTAAATTAGCAACTTCTACAGCATCTTTAGGTTCCATACCTGCGCCAAGCATAACCGCGAGTGTAGCTATAACCGTATCACCAGCGCCAGTTACATCGCTTACTTCAAGTTCTTGCGCTGCAAAATCAAACTTTTCATCTGCATTAATCAGCGACATACCTTGCTCAGAACGCGTAAGTAACATGGCTTTAATGCCATTTTTGCTAATTAAATCACGCGCACTTGCTGCTAAAGCTTCTTCTGAATCGGTTTGACCACCCGCTAACTTAAACTCATGTAAATTAGGCGTAATGTAATCAGCACCTTCATATAAATGTAAATCTGGCGATTTAGGGTCGATTAAAACCGTTTTTCCGGCGCTCTTAGCAAGGCTTACCATCTCTTTAATTAAGCTTAAAGATCCTTTGCTGTAATCAGAGAACACAATAAAGTCGTATTCATCTAGTACAAGTTCTAAGCGGTTTAGTAGTAATTGACTATGTTGCTCAGTAAACGTTTCTTCTAAATCAAGGCGAACTAGTTGTTGATGGCGGCTAATAACGCGCATTTTAGAAATAGTCGGTAAATCACATACACTAACTAACTGTGAGCTTATTTTTTCACCTTTTAGAATAGTCTCTAAAATCTGCCCGCTTTCGTCTTCACCAATTAAGCCCAGTAAGCCGACTTTTGCATCTAACCGCGCTATATTTTTTGCAACGTTAGCTGCACCGCCCGCTTTGTCTTCAAATTTACTTACTTTAACAACAGGTACTGGCGCTTCTGGCGAAATACGTCCTGTGTCGCCATACCAATAACGGTCTAGCATTACGTCGCCAACAACTAATATACGTGCTGCCGATAAGTTTTTTAATAACGATAAATCCATTACTGCTGCTCCGCAACAACCATATCCATGGCTTCACATAACCAGTGACCTATAAACATGTGAGCTTCTTGAATACGTGCTGTTTCATCATTCTTTATAATGATAGGTAACTTAGCAATATCTTTTACTTTACCGCCATCACGCCCTGTTAAAGCGACTGTAAAAGCACCTAGTTTATTTGCGGCTTCTAACGCTAAATTAATATTATTACTAGTACCTGATGTAGTTAAACCAATTACTAAGTCTTCTGGTTTACACAGCGCTTGAACTTGACGTTCAAACACCGTATCAAAGTGATAATCGTTGCTGTGTGCTGTTAAAATTGATGTGTCGGTGGTCAATGCCATAGAGGCAAGCGGACCACGTTCTAATTTGTAACGCACTACAAATTCTGCTGCTAAATGCTGCGCATCGGCTGCACTACCGCCGTTACCAAACCAAACAATCTTGCCACCAGCTTGTAATGCACTGTGGCATGCTTCTAACAGTTGCATAGATTCTTGATGATAAGCTTCCATCGTTTCAAATAATGCTTGATGACGGTTTAATGTTTCAACGTAGCTAGTTGCCACTGAATCGATAATTGACATGAAAAATTCCTCTAGGAACTGAAATAGCAGGGAAAAATTAAATCCATTATTCCATAATTTTATTTAATTGTGTGCATTTTATCGGGTTATAACTGAACCCAGACCATATTTTATTGCGAGTATGTTTAGAAAACGGCTATTTCACGGTAAACTAATGTCACTTCCCTTTAAGAAAGATCAGTATGGCACGCATTTTTTACTCCTTTGCATTAATTTTTATCAGCCCACTGATTGTATTTTACCTTTATGTTTTACGAGGTAAAAAAAACCAAGGCTATCGTGCACACTTTAAAGAGCGCTTTGGGTTTGTCAGTAAGTCTTTATTTACGACCAAAACCAAACCTTTAGTTTTTCATTGTGCTTCTGTTGGTGAGGTACTTGCCGCAACGCCACTTATTAAAGCTCTGCAAAAAGCGCATCCAAATTTAAATATACTTATAACCTGTAATACTCCAACAGGCAGAGAGCAAATACTTAACCAGTTTAAAAATACTGTGGCGTGTAGCTACTTACCAATCGATTTTCCGTTTGCGACAGCCCGATTTTTAAAGCGTATAAAGCCACAAGCATTATGTATTTTAGAAACAGAGCTATGGCCAAATTTAATGGCGATAAGTCACAAAAAAAATATACCGGTACTTGTCATCAATGCAAGACTCTCTGAAAAGTCGCAGCAGGGTTATCAAAAGGTCGCTAAATTAACGCACATTATTATGCGCTCAATTACAGTACTTGCGAGTCACAATAAAACAGATGCTAAACGCTTTATTGAACTTGGTCTTGAAGCTTCAAAAAGCCATGTAACAGGTTCAATTAAATTTGATATAACACCAAGTGAAGAGCAATTAGCTGAAGTACTCAACCTTAAACAGCTTTATAACAGTAATGAAGACAATAACGATGAACGCTTTGTATGGGTAGCAGGCTCAACACATCCTTTAGAGCATGAGTTAGTATTGGCGGCTCACCAACAGCTACTAAAAAAGCAACCTAATGCATTACTTATAATTGCACCGCGCCATCCAGAGCAGTTCGATAAAGTGGCAGAGCTTTTAACGCAAAGCCCACTTAGTTTTAGCCGTCGTAGTCAAAATAGCTATAGCAATGAGCAAGTCCTCCTTGCTGATACGCTTGGTGAACTACAGTGTTTGTATGGCGCTGCAAATATCAGCTTTATTGGCGGCAGCTTAATTCGCAGAGGTGGGCATAATCCATTAGAATCAGCTGCGTTTTCGGTAGGTGTAATAACAGGTCCACACACATATAATTTTGATCATGTTTATCCCGAGCTTATAAAGCTTAAAGGCGCTGTAGTGGTTGATAACAACGACGAACTGGCAAAACAGCTTATAACGTTTAGCCAAAACACAAAAGCATGCCAAACCTTAGGCATTAAAGCTGCCCAATGCGTTGCTAAAAACCAAGGTGCAATACAAAAAACACTTACCATTATTAACCAATATTTAGAGCCAAAACCGTGACCAACATAGCTATAAGCCAAACCCGCGAATGGGTGTCATCTGTTATTGTTAAATATAACTTTTGCCCGTTTGCACGCAAAGAAGTAGAAAATAACTGTATTCATTACATCGTAAGTCCAGCAGCTAGTATGGATGATGCTGTAATGGATATGCTTGAGCAATGTGTTGAGCTTGACCGTGAACCAGAGCGCGAAACAACCCTTATCATGTTTGACAACGGCTTTAGAGACTTTGAATACTTTTTAGACTTGGTCGATTTAGCTAATGCACTTTTAGTCGCGCAAGGCTTTGAAGGTAAGTATCAAATCGCTAATTTTCATCCTGACTACGTATTTGCCGACAGTGATGAAACTGATGCTGCAAACTACACAAATAGAGCGCCTTTTCCTACTTTGCATTTAATTCGCGAAGCAAGTATGAGTGAAGCGCTTGATAGTTACAACGAGCCCGAGTCGATTCCAGAGCATAATATAAACCTAGCAAGGCGTAAGGGGATTGATTTTTGGCAGCAGTTACTCGAAGGCTGTAAAAAACCGAGCGCTTAAAGGCTCGGTTTTATTCTTGATTTTATTCTTAGCCTTAGCAAAATAAAGCTAGCTGGGATCGCTATTTTTTAACCCAGTTACCATTTACTTCAACGTAATGACCACTTTGGGTTTTTTCAATTGTTTTAGCGGCAGCAAGCGCTTCAACTTGTGAAAGCGACAAGTTATTCTTTTTAGCGAGCTTTAAGTACTGCGCTTTACGCTTTGCATTAATGTCATCAACAACGGCTTTTGCCTCTGCGTTTTGTACAACAAGTCCTAAATAACCAGAGCTATCTTCACCTACTAAACCTTGGTTTTTAGCGTCATCAAGGCTAATAGCCCACGCAGAGAACGACATACATACTGCACTAACTAACGTAATAATATTTAATTTTTTCTTCGTATTCATGTTTTAGCTCCTTAAAATAACTCACTGTCGTCACTAAATAAGCTGTCGAGTTCTTTATCTACTTTTACGCGAATTTCGTGGTCGACCTTCACATTTAAATTAATCGTAATGGGCTCTTTAGCAGATACCTCAACTCGGTGCGTGCAGGCACTTAGTGCACTAATAACACCTAGCCCGAGCAGTACTTTTATCAATAACGACTGTCTCATTATTAGTTTCCTTTTTGTGAGTATTGTTGCTCAACTTTCTGTGTAATTTCGTCACTTAAACGCAGTGCGCGTAAAAGTGTAAATACGTTTTCTTCGTGGTTATAATTAAAGTTAACTTGCTGCTGCTCTGCTTTATTATAGCCTTGTAAATTAACCTCAAGCTTTAACCAGCCATCGTTTTTTAATGCCACACTGCTATTAAGTTTTTGAATATCTAAATTAGTTAATAGCCCTAATACAGGTTGCAACTCTTGCTGTTGCTGCATTACTGAATCAAACGCGGCATTATTAGTAATTTTTAAATTACCGGTGCCTTGGCTAAATAAACTACCGTCAATTATTTCAATTTTTCCACTATCAAAATGGACAGGTAAAGACCCCGCCAAGCGCCCTGTTAATACAATGCCCGACTTATCATCGAGTGTAACGAGTTTACTTGCATCAATGTTTTCAAACTTAACATTGGCAACTTGGTTTGGCTTCCCTACTGTGTAGGTATCTAGAGAAAACTCGCCACCAAACACACTTCCTTTTACATCATTTATAAGCGCGGTATTGTTATTCACTTGCCACTGCCCTTCAATCGCTTTAACTATGGCACCCGCTCTAAATTCATTTAAATTAAAGGTAGTTGGTTTTACATTAAGCTTACCTGAATTATATTCCCCGCTAAATGCACTATTTAAATCATTTGCAAGGTAGTTGTTATACAGTGCACTTGCGTGACTTACATCCATATTGAACGATGCATTTTGCAAGTTTACATCGCCACTAATATAGCCATTAAATTCGCCCTTAGTTAGCTGCGCAAGTGGCTCAAATTGATTAATAAAAGTATTTAATGGCAGTACACTTTGCTCAGGAATAATCACTTCAAACGGATGAGCTTGCGACGATACATGATGATTTACCACTAACTCAACATCGTTTACAAATACATGATGCGTGGCTTTTAGTGCACGGCTTTGCAAGCCTGTAGACTCTACTTTTATATTATTAAGTTTTATGTCGGGGCTATTAACAGCTTTTATATTCGTTTTTGCTGTTAGCTCGGTAAATAACTCGCCCACGCCTAAATTAGCGTTTGCTGTTAATGTGTTACTTATATTCGTTGCTTTAAATTCTTTATATTCCGCGTTTTTTAATTGATGAGTTAATGTTACTTCTGCATTTAACTGCTTATCCATTTTTGCAGTTAAATCACCTTGGTATTGCACTGCGCTTATATCAAACGCATCTACACTTTTAAGCGTTAATTTAGCATTTATAAGCCCAATTGGTTTTGAGTCTATAAACTCACTTATATTAAAGTGACCACTAAGGCTAAGCCCATTCGCCGTTGCAGGAACAAATTCAGGCAAGCTTTCAAGCGCAACCGCGTAATCGCCTTTAATTGCAGTGTCCACTAACTGAGCATTAACGCTGAAATTATTTATATCGGGTGTGCTTATTCTCGCTGATAAATTTGTCTGTAAGTTTTCAAGTGGCGATTTAATATTAAGTGCTGTATCGGTTATTAAAATATTGAATTGCTTATCGCCTTCACTTACCAAATTAATTGCAGGTACATTCAGGTCGCTCCCCTCTAATCGAATTGATTGAGGAAGTTTAAGTTGCCAATCTAAAGGAACTTGATTGCTCACAAAACCTGCGTATTCACTCGGTGGAATTAACTCGGTACAGCTTGATGTTAAAGTAATATTGTTATTAAGCAGGTCAGTATTAAGCATTAACACTTGGCTATTTAAATTAAAATGAGTTACCAATTTGCCTGTCATTAATACGTTAAACTGGCATTGCTCAAAAGTATGAGCAAACTGGGAACTGATATCGCCATTTAACTCAAGATCTATACCGTCAAAGCTAAACGCTTGCTGGGTATTAAAGTTAACATCTGCAATTAATGTATTTTTAGTGTTTATAACTTGCTTTAAAAAAGTGTCATTAATTAAAAACTGACCACTTACTTTATTAGCAGCCAAAATTGCACTCGCGTTTATATCACCCGTAACATTAAATTTATTTAGCCCGGGTTCTAATATACTTATTTTTAATGGCTTATTGAGTTCATCACTTTTTACTACAAGCTGTTTAATGCTAATTAATGGGCGATTTAAGGGAAGCGCTAAATCGAGATTTTTAGCAAGTTGATTAGCATTATCACTTTTAGGGAGTGAATTAACCGTTAGCACTGCATTTTTAATATCTACACGTTTTGTATTTGCAGTAATATCCGTCAGTTGTAACTGTTGATTTTGATAATTTACACACACTTTATCAGCATGAATATTTAGCTCAGACGTAATTGAAAAATCAAGGCAGTTTAATGTGACACCCGCTTTTTTAAGCTCAGGCGCTATAGCCCACTGTAATAAAGGTAAACGAAATACATAACCAAGCAGCAAGATGCTTAGCAATACAGCTCCAACAATTAAACCAACTCGCTTAAACATACTATCCTTAAATGCTTTGTGCTTTTAACTAAAACTATACTGATTCAGGAATCAAAAAAGGCTGCACAATGCAGCCTTTTTTATTTTACAGTAAGATTATGAATCTAACTTGTATAAACGCAAATGTAATTAACCTACATTTTTACGTGCGTTACGGAACATACGCATCCACGGGCTATCCTCGATCCACTCATCAGGATGCCAAGAGTTAGCAACGCTTCTGAATACACGTTCTGGATGCGGCATCATTACAGTGGCGCGACCATCAGTTGACGTAATACCTGTAATACCTTCTGGAGAACCATTAGGGTTAGCTGGGTACTGCGTTGTAGGGTTACCGTAGTTATCTACAAACTTAACCGCTACAGTGCCGCTATTAAGCGCCGCTTTAGTGGCTGCATCGTTTGCAAACTCAGCATGACCTTCACCATGAGAAACCGCTATAGGCATACGCGAGCCAGCCATTCCATTAAAGAACACAGACGGATTCTCTTGTATTTCTACTAAACTAAAGCGTGCTTCAAAACGCTCTGATTTATTAGTTACAAAACGCGGCCAATGTTCAGTTCCAGGGATCAACTCTTTTAATGTTGATAACATTTGGCAACCGTTACATACACCTAAGCTAAAGGTATCTTCACGGTGGAAGAAGTTTTGGAACTGATCGCGTGCCATGTCGTTAAACAAAATAGACTTAGCCCAACCTTCACCCGCACCTAGTACGTCACCGTAAGAGAAGCCACCACAGGCCACTAAACCTTTAAATTGCTCTAGTGTTAAACGTCCTTCTAAAATGTCGCTCATGTGTACATCAACGGCTGCAAAACCTGCGCGATTAAACGCTGCCGCCATTTCTAAATGAGAGTTAACACCCTGCTCACGTAAAATAGCCATTTGCGGTTTAGCACCGGTTGCAATGTATGGTGCAGCTATATCTTCGTTTAAATCAAAGTTAAGTTTTACGTTTAAGCCTGGATCTTTTGCATCAAATTTAGCATCAAACTCTTGCTTAGCACATTCAGGGTTATCACGGCGTGCTTGCATTTGATACGTTGTTTCAGCCCAAATAGTACGAAGCTCAGTACGCGTATGATTAAGTACCGTATTTTCGCCACGGTTAAATATAATCGTATCGTCACTATTAAGCGTACCAATGTTGTGACTAATTGCTGCTATATCATGTTGTTCAAACACCGTATTTACTGCATCTAAATCAGCATTTGCAACTTGAATTACTGCACCTAGCTCTTCGTTATAAAGCGCTTCAATGTCAGAGCCTGTTAAACCAGCTAAATCAACCGTTACACCGGTATGACCCGTAAACGCCATTTCAGCTACTGTAGTAAATAAACCACCGTCTGAGCGGTCATGATAAGCAAGTAACTTACTATCAGCCACAAGCGCTTGCATTGCGTTATAAAAGCCTTTTAATAACTCAGGGCTATCAACGTCAGGTGTTACATCACCCAATTGCTTATAAACTTGCGCAAGGCTTGATGCGCCCATGCGGTTTTTACCCGCACCTAAATCAACTAATATAAGCGATGTATCGCCTTTATCTGTGCGCAATTGTGGCGTTACTGTTTTGCGTACGTCGTCAACACGACCAAACGCAGTTATAACCAGTGAAAGCGGCGATGTTACTGACTTCTCTTGTGAGTCACCTTCATCTTTCCATGTCGTTTTCATTGACATAGAATCTTTACCCACTGGAATCGTTAAACCAAGCGCAGGACAAAGCTCTTCGCCTACGGCTTTAACAGCTTCGTATAAACCAGCATCTTCACCTGGGTGACCCGCTGCTGCCATCCAGTTTGCCGATAACTTAATATTTTCAAGGCTACCAATGTTTGCACAGGCAATATTAGTTAACGACTCAGCTACCGCTAAACGTGCAGATGCACCGTAATTAAGTAATGCTGCAGGAGTGCGCTCACCAAGTGACATAGCTTCGCCGTGGTAAGTATCATACGTTGCCGCAGTTACAGCACAGTTAGCAACAGGTACTTGCCAAGGACCAACCATTTGATCGCGCGCTACTAAACCCGTAACAGATCGATCGCCGATTGTTATTAGGAATGTTTTTTCTGCAATGGCTGGTAAACGCATTAAGCGCTGCGCTGCATCTGCTGCATTTATTGATGTGATATCAAGCGCTTTGCCAACAACTTGCTTTGACGTTACATCGCGGTGCATTTTAGGTGCTTTACCTAATAATACGTCCAGCGGTAAATCAACAGGGTTATTTTCAAAATGGCTGTCTGACACTGTTAAGTGAGGTTCAGCGGTTGCTTCACCAATAACAGCGTACTGGGCACGTTCACGCTTACAAATTGCTTCAAAGCGGTCAAAGTCCTCTACGCCAACAGCGAGTACATAACGCTCTTGCGATTCATTACACCAAATTTCGTGTGGTGCCATGCCTGGTTCATCGTTAGGGATGCTACGTAATTGGAACTTACCACCACGTCCGCCATCATTAACAAGCTCAGGAAACGCATTTGATAAACCGCCAGCACCTACATCGTGGATGAATGCAATTGGGTTTTCATCACCTAGCTGCCAACATTTATCGATAACTTCTTGGCAACGACGTTCCATTTCTGGGTTTTCGCGCTGTACTGAAGCAAAATCTAAATCTTCGTTTGATTGACCAGAAGCCATGCTTGATGCAGCACCACCGCCTAAACCAATGTTCATTGCAGGTCCACCTAGCGCAATTAATTTAGCGCCAACAGGAATATCGCCTTTTTGAACATGATCAGAGCGAATATTACCCAAACCACCGGCAAGCATAATTGGTTTATGATAACCACGTACTTCTTCGCCATTATGGCTTGTTACTTTTTCTTCGTAAGTACGGAAGTAGCCTAATAAGTTAGGACGACCAAACTCATTATTAAATGCAGCGCCACCTAGTGGACCCTCTGTCATTATATCAAGCGCGTTAACAATACGACTCGGCTTACCAAAATCGCTTTCCCATGGTTGCTCGTAACCTGGAATACGTAAGTTTGATACAGTAAAGCCAACTAAACCTGCTTTTGGCTTAGAGCCACGACCAGTTGCGCCTTCATCGCGAATCTCACCACCAGAACCTGTAGCCGCACCAGAGAATGGCGCAATAGCTGTTGGGTGGTTATGAGTTTCAACTTTCATTAGTATTTCAATGTCTTCTTGATGATACGCATATTCACCTTGCGCATTTGGGAAGAAGCGACCCGCTTTTGAGCCTTTCATTACTGCCGCGTTATCTTTATACGCCGACAATACATTTTCAGGATTTAACTCAAACGTATTTTTAATCATTTTAAACAGCGATTTTGGCTGCTCTTTTCCATCAATTGTCCAGTCAGCATTAAATATTTTATGGCGACAATGCTCTGAGTTTGCTTGTGCAAACATAAACAATTCGATGTCGTTAGGGTTACGTCCTAACTTTATAAAGTTTTCTACCAAGTAATCTATTTCGTCATCAGCAAGGGCAAAACCTTGCTCAACATTGGCTATTGCTAATGCTTCGCGTCCGCCACCTAAAATATCAACAGATGACATTTGGCGTGGGGCATCACTGCGAAACAGTTGTGCAGCATCTTCAAGCTCACTATGCGTGGCTTCGGTCATACGGTCGTGTAATAACGCAATTACTTGTGCAAGTTGTTCTGCGTTTAAGTCACCTTCAACATAATAAGCAATACCGCGTTCAACACGATGAACCTGTTTTAAACCACAGTTATGGGCAATATCGGTTGCTTTAGATGCCCAAGGTGAGATGGTACCTGGGCGAGGTGTAACAAGTACAAGTTTGCCAGCTGGGGTATGCTCAGCAATAGTTGGACCGTAAGTTAATAGTTTTTCAAGCTTGGTTTGCTCAGAGCTACTCAACGGCGATGTTAAATCGGCAAAGTGAGCATACTCGGCGTATACGTTAGTGACTGGAAGTTGCGATTGTTGGCAACGCGCTAAAATTTTATTAACTCTGAACTCTGACAGTGCTGGTGCACCACGAAGGATCAACATAGGTAATTTCATCCGGGGTTAGGGATTGAACGATATTTTAGGCACGCATTATAGTCCAATTAGCATTCAGATTTAACTCAAAATTACGCTTTTCATAAAATTAACTTTTTAGCTTTATTTATAGCCGCTTTTGGTTAATAAAATAAAAGGTAAAGTGACGCGATGGCTTAGTTTTGCTATAACGGTGGCTGGCGAGCTTAAGGGGCACTCAATGTTCAAAGAAAAACTAATAATAATCATTACTTTAGTTATGCTGTTATGTGCATGCGATATGCAAGAGCAGCCAACTCAACTCGCCCAAATAAAAGAACAGAATAAAATTCGTGTGGGCACCCTTGCGAGTGCTAGTAATTATTATCAAGCCGTTCAAGGTGAACAAGGCTTTGAATATGAGTTATCTCAAGCCTTCGCCGAATATTTAGGTGTAGAGCTTGAAATAGTCCCTTTCTTTAACTTATCTGACATGTTTGAACGCCTTGAAAAGGGGGATTTAGACTTAATAGCCTCAGGCCTTACCTATAATAAAACCCGTGCAGAGCAATACCGCTATGGTCCGACTTACAGAACAATCAGTCAAAAATTAGTTTATAAGCAAGGGCGCGTTCGTCCTCGAGAGTTTGACGACTTAGACGGAAACTTTACCGTTATAGCCAAAAGTAGTCACTCGCTTACTTTGCAAAAAATAAAGAAAAACAATCCTGATTTAACATGGACAGAAAGCGAAGAATTTGATGAGGAAGAACTTCTTCAAGCCGTTATTGATGGCGAGATAGATTATACCCTTGCCGATACACATACGCTTTCTTTATTTAGGCGCTACCATCCAAATTTAAGTATAGGATTTTCAGTTAGTCACAACGACTCAATTGCGTGGATACTCAATAAATCAGATGACGACTCTTTATATGCGTTGTTGGTGCCATTTTTTGGTGACGTGAAGCAAAGTAACCAGCTCTACGTACTCGAAGAAAAATACTTTGGTCACGTGCGCCAATTTAATTATGTAAATACCCTAGCCTATATAGAAGCAATTAAAGAAACCTTACCAACATACCAACCATGGTTTGAACAATATGCAGGAAGCTTGGATTGGCGTTTATTAGCCGCACTCAGTTATCAAGAGTCGATGTGGAATCCACGAGCAAAATCACCTACTGGCGTGCGCGGTATCATGATGTTAACACGCAGTACAGCTAAGCAGGTGGGTGTAACAAATAGGCTGGAGCCGGAACAAAACATTCGTGGTGGCGCTAAATACTTAAGCAAGCTTATTAAACGTATTCCTGACCGTATCCCGCAACCCGACCGCACATGGCTTGCTCTTGCCGGATACAACGTAGGTTGGGGGCACGTTAATGATGCGCGTATAATTACCGAGCAACAAGGCGCAAGCCCAGACAAGTGGGCTGATGTAAAAAAACGCTTACCACTGCTAATTAAAAAACGCTATTACCGTAAGACTCGTTACGGTTATGCTCGCGGAGATGTGGCTGTAAAGTATGTTGATAACATACGCCGCTATTACGATGCACTTGTTTGGTTAGATGAAAATGATGCTATTGTTACAGAACCTGAGCCAGAACCAATTACAGAGCTGAGCACTGATACCAAGCCAAAGCTAAATGAAACAAGTGAAGTAAAAAGTGAAGCAAGTGAAGAGCAAACAGAAAAAAAACAACCTATAATTGAGCCTAAACAGTTGAGCGGAAATAATAACTAAGATTAATATAAGTACCCGCTTATTGAGCATGTAAGTAAACAAAATTTAAGTAAATTAAATATCTGTTTACTTGTCATCAAATGATCACTAATGTGTATTAATTATATATCATTATTTTATAAGATATACCCTGTGCCTTTCTCACTCTTGCATTAGGAGAACACATGCTAAAACGTAGACGTACACAAAAATTAAAACGCAATGTCATTTATTCAACAGCTACACGCCGTCGTATTATGTTACGCGGTTTACATAAGAAAATAATCTGGCGTCGCCGTATGTTTGCAATGCAACAAATGGAAGCACCAATACCAGAGCCGCTTGCAAATTAGCTTGAACAAGGCTTATTTGCTTGATCATCACGAGCAGCTTTCTTAGCTGCTTTAATTTGAGCTCTTCTACGTTTAAAAAAATCAGAAATAGTATCACCGCACTGTTGTGCCAAAACACCACCGCACACCTCAACTTGATGATTTAACTTAGGCTCTTGTAATAAATTCATAATTGAACCCGCAGACCCAGTTTTAGCATCGAGCGCACCAAATACTAAACGCTTTATTCTGCTATGCACTAACAATCCCGCACACATAGAACAAGGCTCTAACGTTACGTATAGGGTACAATCAATTAAGCGGTAATTGTTAAGGACTTTTCCAGCTTCTCGCACTGCAATCATTTCGGCATGGGCAGATGGGTCATTATCCGTTATTGAGCGGTTATACCCCACTGAAACTAGCTGGTTATCTTTAACTACAATTGCTCCAACCGGAATTTCATCAAGCAGCTCTGCTTGCTTTGCATACAAAAGCGCTTGTTCCATCCAGTAGGAATCATCAAATGGTTCGTTCATTATTTCTACTTAAATAACCTTTTATGCTGTAATTATACCTAGTTAGCACTCTAAAGTGCGTCATTCATTACTTTATTGCAAAAATAAAACACTATTTACCTGTTTGTAATGGCTCAGTAGTGCTGATTTACGTTATAATCGCACGCTTTTTTTATTTAGCTCACAACACGGGTAGCAAATGAAATTTCCTGGACGCCGCAGGCATAAACATTATTTTCCAGTGGAAGCCAAAGATCCACTTACTAATCAACTTAACGCAACAGAGCGATTACAACGTAGTTATATTACGGGTATCGATCAAATCGTTGTTGATATAGAGGCAAAAGTTGATCAAGCTTTCCTTGACGAATTTCAACTACGTAGAGGTATGTCGCAAGTTATTGATAGCGACATAACAAACGCCTTATACGATCGTTTAAAATTAAACGATATGGTTGATTTTGAGTTTGCAGGTGGAACCATTGGTAACACTATGCACAACTACTCTGTACTTGCAGATGATCGCTCAGTTTTATTAGGCGTAATGAGCGAAAATATAAAAATAGGTAGCTACGCTTACCGTTTTTTATGTAATACCTCAAGCCGTGTAGACTTAAACTATCTTCAACCAGTTGATGGGCCTATCGGTCGCTGTTTTACATTAATTGATGAAACTGGTGAGCGTACTTTTGCAATAAGCGCAGGCTTAATGAATCACTTACGCCCTGAGTCTATCGATAAAGAACTTATTGAAAATTCATCAGCGTTAGTGATCAGTGCCTACCTAATGCGTACTCAAGGTAGCGAAACAATGACTGAAGCCACTATGCAAGCGGTTAAATACGCTAATGATGCAGGTGTGCCAGTTGTCCTTACACTTGGTACAAAGTTCTTAATTGAACAAGACCCAACTTGGTGGGCAAACTTTGTTGAAAAGCACGTTGATATTCTTGCTATGAACGAAGAAGAAGGTTTAGCTATTACTGGTTTTGAAGACCCTCTCCTAGCTGCCGATAAAGCACTTGATTGGGTAGACTTAGTTATTTGCACCGCAGGCGAAAAAGGCTTGTTTATGGCAGGCTACGTTGACGAAAGCTTAAAGCGTGAAACTGAATACCCATTACTACCGGGTGCCATACCTGATTTTAACCGTTACGAATTTTCACGTGCTATGCGTAAAGATGAATGTGACGAGCCTATCAGAGCATATAGTCATACGGCCCCGTTTATGGGGGGACCTGATTCAATCAAAAACACTAATGGTGCAGGTGATTGCGCATTAGCCGCTGTGTTACATGATTTATCTGCGAATGTTTACCATAAACTTAATGTGGCAAACTCAGCTAAACATCAGCAACAAGCTATTACTTACTCGTCACTATCGCAAATTAGTAAATATGCTAACCGAGCGAGCTATGAAGTATTAGTTCAGCATTCTCCTCGCCTATCTCGAGGCTTACCGGAACGCGAAGACTGCTTAGAACAAGTTTATTGGGAACAATAAATAACGGTGGGAGCAATTGTTGCTCCCTATCGATTTCCTAAAAAATAGAAATATCGAGCTTTTTAGATAGCAGTTCCAGCGCTGCAATTCCTGCAACCGAATTACCAAACGAATTAAGCCCCGGAGAATAAACAGCGACAGTAAACTTATTTGGTAATACAGCTAAAATAGTCCCCGACACTCCCGACTTACCAGGCATACCTACTCTGTAACCAAAATCACCCGCAGCATCATATAAACCACTTGTAAATAAAAGCGAATTTAGCTGCTTGTTTTGACGACTACTTAAAACACGATTACCCGATCGATTATCAACACCTTTATTAGCTAAAAAATTATAAGATTTAGCTAATTCAATGCAATTAAGCTCTATAGAACAAAAATTAAAGTAAGACCATAAAACATCATCAACTTCATTTTCAAAATTACCAAACGACTTCATTAAATGCGCCATCGCGGCATTGCGATGCCTGAATTCATACTCAGAGTTAGCAACTTTTTTATCAATCACTATCCCTCTATTACCAGCTAACAACCTGAAGGTTTCGAGCATAGAATGCATTGGAGCAGATAAGCGGCTGTATAATGCATCACAGGTTACAATCGCACCTGCATTGATGAATGGGTTGCGAGGGATCCCCTTTTCAAACTCAAGCTGTGTAAGCGAGTTAAAAGCTGTACCTGAAGGTTCTTTTCCGACTCTATGCCACAGTTCATCGCCATAACGTTGCAATGCCATTGTTAGCGTCATAACTTTAGAAACAGACTGGATGGTAAAGCGTTGAGAGCAATCCCCTGCACACACAGTTTCACCATCAGTTGTATAAATAGCGATAGAAAATTGCTCTGGATCCACCTCGGCAAGCGCCGGAATATAATCAGCTACTTTCCCTTGTGCTAATAAAGGGCGTACTTCATATGCTATTTCATCAAGCACCTTTTGGTAATCAGCTGTAGGCAATCTAGACCTCTATATCGTCATTCATAAAAATTGAATTTTAGCACGCGAGAATAATCACACCTAGTTTTGTTGTCGAATTTAACGGTGAGATTTTACTAAATTTAAATAGAAAAAACCGTCATATTACTGTATCTGGTTTCTCTAAATTAAATCTTGGTAATATCATAGCGCCTACAGCAGTGGAGAGTTGCAGTGCAAATGCTACACATCCATTGTCGAGCAGGGGTTTTATGTAATTTTAGCGTCGCGAGTTGCTACGCTCGCCCGATCTACGTGATGGGTGTTGCTGTGAGTGTGTGTTAATTGCGCGTTTTCACTTTTCTGCATACATAAAAAAACCCAGATTGTTAGAACTGGGCTTTCTACAATTTAAAGCCTGAAATGTCGTAGTGCCCACAGCGGTAGAAAGTCACAGTGAAATGCTACACTATCTTTGTGTCGAAGCGGCCTTACTGCTGAGTTCGATATGGGCTCTGGCTATTTATTAAATCCCAGACAGCAAAAAACCCGTTACATTGCTGTAACGGGTTTCTCTTAATTAAATCCTGGTAATGTCCTACTTTCACATAACAAATGCTACACTATCATCGGCGCTGTTTCGTTTCACTACTGAGTTCGGCATGGGATCAGGTGGGTCCAAAACGCTA
>NZ_JBBMQY010000025.1:0-55236 GCF_038900255.1 Pseudoalteromonas sp. AS84
ACTCAAAACACTCAAAACACTCAAAACACTCAAAACACTCAAAACACTCAAAACACTCAAAACACTCAAAACACTCAAAACACTCAGAACACTCAAATAGTAACTTTTTTCCTATGCATCGTTTTTGATATTGATTTGTATTACCATTTGCTTTAATTTGTTTTAATACTATAAAAATTATGGCTTTCTATGTCTGCACCACAGGCCTATCAACGCAACAAATTTGATTTTGATATTTTAGTTGTTGAAGACGACACATTACTTAATGATCAAATTACTGAATTACTAGCTAACCAAGGGTACTCTGTTACACAGTGTTTTGATGGTAATCATGCACTTGATTTAGCAGTTGCTCAGCGCTTTAGCCTTATTTTATTAGATGTTATGTTGCCGGGAAAAGACGGCTTGGCAGTGCTCAATATTTTACGTAGTTGTAATAGCACCCCTGTTATAATTGTATCGGCAAAACATGCTGAAGAAGAGCGCATTCTAGGTCTATCAGCCGGTGCGGATGATTATTTAGCGAAACCCTTTAATAGCCAAGAATTATTATTACGCGTAGATTCAGTACTAAGACGTGTTTTTAAACAAGACACTAATACTCCTTATATTGCTAATATCGATGGACTTGAGATAGATAGCTTACATCAACAGGTTTTTCTACATTGTGAGCTATTAACTTTTACGCCTATTGAGTTTGGCTTACTGCAAATTTTAATGAAAAACCAAGCACAAATACTGTTAAAGCCTTTCTTATATCAAGTGGTGCTAAACAAACGTTTTAGCCAATACGATCGTAGTTTAGATATGCATATGAGTCGTATTCGAAAAAAGTTAAATAATGCTGGCTGGGATGGCAGTCGTTTACACACAGTGCATGGCCAAGGATACTGTATTAAATGACACGACGTCTATTTTGGAAGCTGTGCTTAATTATTGGTACCGGTGTTGTTGCGATGTTCTATTTAATTAATGTCGCGGTTAATCACTTTGAAAATGATATGAGTATGTTAAGTGATTCAAGCCGAACAGAATTAACTGATTGGCAAACAAAGGCTGAGATTATATTTGATCAAGGCGATATGAGCGAGCTTGAGCGTTGGGTCGATAACTTGCAGCAACAAGAAAATATTTGGGCTGTAATTGCCAAAGCGAATGTGGTTGAGTTAGCTGGGAATCGCTCTCATCGTTATGAGTATACCGGGTATAATTTAGGGCGTAGCATTGATTGGAAAATCCATCTGTACTTCGACCGTGCACCGGCTATGCAGTTACCTTTTAAAGATGGTACAACTAGTCTTGTTGTGCAGTTGCCGCAAAGAATGCGTCCGGGGTCGCTTTGGAATTTAACACGCTTGTCGTTACAAGTTTTATTACCAATGCTGATATTGGTGTGTTTATCTATTGTGTTATATCGCCATATTATGCACCCTATTAAAGAACTCGACTTAGCAAGTAGGGCATTTAGTAAAGGAGACTTTAGCGTCAGGGTTCGGGAGCAGTTGGGCTCACGTAACGACGAACTGTCTCAATTAGCTGAAACATTTGATTTGATGGCTGAGCGGATCAGTGAGCAAATTATGCACCAACGTGTATTATTAACGGATCTCTCCCACGAGTTGAGAACACCTTTAACACGCTTAGATATCGCAACGGATAACTTACTCTCTCACAGGGAGGAGGGCGTAGAGGACACACAAATTAAATTAGAACGTATTCATAAAGAGTCACAGCACATTCGTAAGTTAGTGGATGACACGCTAACTTTATCTTGGTTAGATAACGAGTCACCTCAGTTGCGCATTGAATCTTTGGATTTAGTCGATTTACTCGAAATCCTCATTGAAGATGGGCGTTTTGAATATCCAGATAAACTGATTTCTGCTGACTTACCTAATCAAGCCCATATTGAAAACAGTAATCACAGAGCATTAGGTCAAGCACTGGAGAATATACTTAGAAATGCACTACGTTACACACCCATTAATAAAAAAGTACGGATTAGCCTCATTGATTATAAACATGAATATCAAATTATTATTGCAGATCAAGGTCCAGGAGTACCTAAAGAGCATTTAAATACTATTTTTAGACCTTTTTTCCGGATTGATTCAGCTCGCTCATGCAACAGTGATAGCTTTGGTTTAGGGCTTGCTTTAGCACAAAGGCAATTACATGCGATTGCTGCAACAGTATTTGCTAAAAATGATACTGCAGGTGGTTTAGTAATGACTGTAACGGTTCCTAAAGGTGTATAAATTACATTTCATATTGTGTGCTTGTAAAAACTGAGCAACGCTTTCTCGTCTTGCTCACGCCCTTACTTACATGTTTTTAGGCAACTAAAGTAGATTGCACCTAACGCGTCTTTGTATATTTCCTAAATGTAACAAATGTAAAGTTGCTATACTTTTCATTAAAAGAAAATGATAATTCTTCTTATTTGCAATTGAGAAGGAACGTCCCCCTTGAAAAAATTAGCCCTAATGAGTGCCATTTGTGCATCATTTAGTTCACCTATATACGCGCAAGAACTTGCTAAAAATACAGCGTCTGTTGAAAAAATATCTGTAGTTGGTTCTGCAACTAATTTGAGTATTACAGCTGAAGAAATAGAACAATATCAAGCAAGTGATCTGGCTGACATTTTTCGACATTCACCTTCTGTTAGTGTGGGTGGCTCGGTAGGCGTTGCACAAAAGATCTATATTCGTGGTGTTGAAGATTCTTTATTAAATATAACGGTTGATGGTGCACAGCAAACATCAACGTTATTTCATCATATTGGTCGTGTAACAATAGATCCAGACCTACTGCAACAAATCGATGTACAAGCAGGTGCCGGCGAAGCAACAAGTGGTCCTGGTGCGATTGGCGGCTCTATCCGCTTTAAAACTAAAGACGCGCAAGACTTACTTAATCAAGGTGAACAATTTGGTGGACGTGTTAAAGCAAGTTACTTTTCAAATGACGGTACGCGTTTAAGCACCAGTGTATACGGTAAATTAAGTGATACATGGGGCGTACTAGGGTATTTCAGTACTGTGGATCGCGAGAACATGGAAGATGGTGATGGCGATACTATTTATGGTACGGCCGCCGACCAAGATATGATGTTTATTAAAGCCAGTGGTGAGTTAGCAGATAATCATCATTTGTCGGTAAGTATTGAAAAACGCGACGAAGAAGGGGATTTTTCTGCACGCCCTAACTGGGCGGTACAAGAAGGTGATGCTTTGTATCCAAGTGAAGCAGAGCGAGAGACTTACGTTGCTAATTATATATTTTCTCACAATAACTTATTGTATTTAGAGGCGACAGCATACAAAACCGAATCATCTTTTAATGGCGGCCGATTTGCTTGGCTTGCTGACATTGACACATATGGCTTAGATATTCGTAACACAAGTATTATTGATGAACATAAATTTGTTTATGGCGTTGATTATAGAAATGATGAAGTATCGAGTGGGTCTGCAGCAGGTGCAAAAGAAAATTCAGAACAAGGCAGTGTACTGGGTGTTTATGCACAAGGTTATAGTGATATTACTCCACAACTTTTACTGAGTTATGGGGTGCGTTTTGATAGTTATAAGTTTAAACAAGACATCTTATTAGATGAATATTACGGCACTGCAATTACAGAAAGCGCATCGAGTTTAGATGACAATGAACTGAGTTTTAATATCGGTTTAGCATACGACATTAATGATGCTTGGACAGTAGGGCTTGGGTATGCTGAAGCCGCGCGTGGTAAGCAAATAGGTGATGGCTTTACCATTGATGGATATTTATATGACGGTTCAGATATTCCAGTAGCGGATGAAAGTTTAGTACCTGAGACCGTAGCTAATATTGAAGCATCCATAACGTACACTAATGAAAATTTATCCGCTAAGGCAAGTATTTATAATTCGTCTTTAGATGATGTGATATTTGAAGGGTATGAAGGAAACTCGGTTTATAACAATATAGGCATGTTAGAGACTAAAGGATTTGAGTTTGACCTAGCATATCGTTTAAATTCATTTGATTTCTTCATTGGATTTTCAGCTACTGATACAGAGCTTGACCCACGTGATGGGTTGTACAGTGTAAGTTATGATGCAATTGATATTAATGGCTATGAGTTTGTCGGTTTAGGGAATAGCAGAGGCAATACATGGGTTGCTGGCGTTGATTACGACATTAACACTGATGCAAAGGTTGGTTTTAGTGTAACTAAAGTCGATTCACTCGATATTAATACTCTTCATCAAGCTGTTGACCTTGGTTGGACCGATTCTTTATATACCCTAAATAAACCAAGCTATACCACTGTTGATTTATATGGGCAGTGGAATGTGACGAATGCATTATTATTTAATGTTGCTGTTACTAATTTATTTAATGAGTTATATATCGATCATTCAAGTGTGGGTGATTACAGTGAAGTATTTGGCACTGTTGTTGGTTCATACGAATCTGGGCGCGATATTCGCTTATCGATTTCTTATCAGTTTTAAGAATAAGTAACTTATTTTATGTTCTTAAAATTGTTTAAAAAGTGGGTCTTTTGGGTCCACTTAATTATAGGTCTAATCGCCGGTTTATTTATTTTTAGCATGTCGTTCACGGGTTTTCTATTAACCTATGAACGACAGATTGTTGAGCTAGATGAAATGCGATTTACTGTAAATAACACCTATGTTCAACAGCGACTATCGACTGATGATGTTGTGGATATTTTGCGAAAATCGCATCCGAGTCAATCACATATTTATATTCGTTGGGTTAATCGAGAAGGGGCTGCCATTCCTGCCTGGGCTGGAAAGCATAGCTACTTATTACACCCTTATACAGGAGACGTGCTTCGTGAAGGAGAGGGGTTAGCGGCTGACTTTTTTCACGTTGTAACTGATATACATCGTTATTTATTACTGCATGGCGCTTCGCAGGTGATTGGTAAAAATATAAATGGCTACGCTAATCTATTTTTTATCTTTTTATTACTATCGGGTGCTTATCTGTGGTTACCAAAGCGATTTAACCGCTCTGCATTAAAAGGATATTTATTACTAGCAAAGAGTTACAAATCATCACATCATCGAAATAGGCAGTGGCATTTAGTTTTTGGGATTTGGTGTTTACCGGTTTTACTCGTTTTGTCATTAACGGCTACTTTGTTTCATTTTGACTGGGCAAATAAGGCACTGTACGGCGCATTTGGACAAAGTGTACCGGAGCGTGAAAAGCATCTACCAGTATTAGATTTATCGGCTGATAAAGTACCTTACGATACTTTATTTCAACAAGCTAAAGTACATGCAATTAACAATGGTGCCGCTGATTGGTATTCAATGTGGTTAGAATTAGGTGACAAAAAACACGAAGCACGTTTTTATATTGATACCAGTATCGGGAATCGTCAAGAATATGCGTACTCATTATTTTTAGATACTCGCACGGGGGATGTAGCTAAAACGCTAAAAAAATCGGATTGGACGCGAGGCGATCAAGCATGGGGAACATCTCGATTTTTACATACCGGTGAATACTTTGGTTTTTTAGGGCAAACATTAGCTGGTTTGGCATCATTGCTCGCATGTTTTTTAGTGTATACAGGCATAGTTTTAGCATGGAAGCGATTGATAACTAAGCGCTAACTTACACTTGTCGTCGAGTATTTGATTGCTTGAGATGTGCGATTTGATATATAAGAATTTATTTTACACAAAAAAGCCAGCGCATTAGGCGCTGGCTTTTAGTATTAAAATGCTTACTTAATTAAGCAGCATCAGCTTCTTTTTTAACGCTATTTCGTGCTGCTTTGCCTGCAAGTAAATCAGCAGGGTCAAAGTCATCAACGTTAATAACATCTAAACGAGATTGCTCAACGGCAGCTAGTTTATCAGCCTCTGCTTGGCTTAAAATGCCTGCTTCAAGCCCCATTTGAGCTACTTTATCAAGCTGAAAGAATGGCAGTTTAAGGCCTTTTTCTTTACATACTCTTTCAAATAATGGCTCAACATCAAGGACGTCTTTAAGCGTTTGCTCTTGACGACCTACAAGGTTAAGTGGCTCATTTGTTAGGTATACGTAGCTTGCTAAACGGTTACGCGTTTCGCTAGGTACTTGTAGTAGTTGTGCTAGTTTATGCTCAAGTTGGTCAGTTGGTTTACGAACAGGGCGACCAAACGGGAATAACAATACTTTTAACACGGCGCGTAGTGGAGCCGAAGGCATGTTATTAATTAAATCAGCAAGTGCACGTTGGCAATGGTAAAGGTGATCTTGGCAACTCCATTTTACTAGAGCAAAATCTTCTTTTTTACGGCCTTCATCGTTGTAACGCTTAAGCGTTGCAGATACTAAGTATAGGTAACTAAGTAAATCACCTAAACGTGCTGAAATACGTTCTTTACGTTTTAGTGAGCCACCAAATACTGCCATGCTAATGTCTGACATAAGAGCAAGTGATGCACTAAAGCGTGACGCTATACGGTAAAATTCAGCGGTTTCGTCGTTGTACGGCACACTTGTAAAACGAGCGCCGGTAAGAGCAAGCCACTTAGTACGTACAAGGTTCGACATAGTAAAACCAATGTGACCCATTAGCGCTTTATCAAATACGTTAAGCGCCTCTTCGCGGTCTTCAATTTCGCACGCACCAAGCTCGGTAAGTACAAATGGATGACAGCGAATAGCACCTTGACCATAAATAATCATATTACGGGTCAAGATGTTTGCACCTTCAACGGTAATGGCAATAGGTGCACCTTGATAGCCACGACCTAAATAGTTATTTGGCCCAAGCATGATGCCCTTACCGCCAAGTACATCCATTGCATGAATAGTTGCATCACGCATTTGCTCTGTCAGGTGGTATTTAATAATGGCAGAAACAACCGATGGCTTTTCGCCTAAATCAACCGCACCTGTAGACATACTAACCGCAGCATCAGAGCTGTAAGCGTAACCAGCAAGTTTTGCTAGTGACTCTTCAACACCTTCCATTTTACCAATAGGTAAACGGAACTGACGACGAATTCGGCTATAAGCACCTGTCGCAATAGCAATCATTTTAATGCCACCGGCAGAGTTTGACGGTAACGTAATTGCACGACCAACCGATAAACATTCAACCAACATACGCCAGCCTTGACCAGCCATATCTGGACCACCAATAATGTAATCAAGTGGTACAAAAATGTCTTTACCGCGAGTAGGACCATTTTGAAATGGTACGTTAAGCGGGAAATGTCGACGACCAATTTCAACTCCAGGAGTATCCGTTGGAATAAGTGCACAGGTAATGCCTGGCTCTTTATTGTCGCCAATTAAGCCATCTGGATCTTGTAATTTAAACGCCAGACCAAGTACGGTAGCAACTGGGGCAAGTGTAATGTAACGCTTATTCCACGTTAAACTAACACCCACAACCTCTTCGCCATTCCATTGCCCTTTACACACTACACCGTAGTCTGGAATTGAGCTTGCATCAGAACCCGCTTCTGGCGACGTTAATGCAAAACATGGAATTTCTTGACCGCTCGCTAAGCGCGGTAAGTAATGATCTTTTTGCTCTTTCGTACCATAGTGCTGTAATAATTCACCAGGGCCTAAAGAGTTTGGTACACCAACAATTGACGAAAGCAATGTTGATTTACTTGTTAGTTTTTGAAGTACACATGACTGTGCAAATGCAGAAAACTCTAAACCGCCGTATTCTTTTTTGATGATCATGGCAAAGAATTTATTATCTTTTAGATATTGCCATACATCTTGAGGAAGGTCGGTTAGTTCATGCGTTGCTTCCCAATCGTCCAACATGCTGCATACTACTTCAACAGGGCCATCTACAAAGGCTTGCTCTTCAATAGTAAGTTTAGGAACTGGATATTGGTGAAGTTTTTTCCAATCAGGGTTACCGCAAAATAAGTCAGCTTCCCACCACGTCGTACCGGCATCAATAGCTGATTTTTCAGTATCAGACATGCTTGGCGTTACTTTTTTAAACGTAGCAAAAATTGGCTTGATGATATATTGCTGACGAATGCCAGTAACAGAAAGAGGAACCGCGATGATCAAAAAGATCAACCAGCTAATTAAACCAAAAGCACCCGCAAAGGTACCAATTAATAAAGTTATAGCCGAAACACCAAGTGCTGTGTTCCAACTTGCTCTGTGGTAAACCGCAGTGCAAAGCAACGCGATTAGAACCAGTGTAAATATGAGTGTCATTTTTATTCCTTAATAGAGGTCAGACCACCTCACTTAGAGTAGCGCTAGTAACAGTAATTTTCAAGTACATAACGATGTTAAATTGTAGTAGAAAGTAACTTAAATACGATATTTAATTACCCGACAGAGGAACGCACAATAACTATCGTATAGTCAAAGCATTAACCGTAAGTAGTGTTAACGTAAAAATAAATAAATCTAATAGCAAAATGACATTTTTTAAGTAAGTATAGCCGTTATAGCGGGCTGCAAATTAGTGTACGCTTAATACACAAATATAACGCTATTTATTTTAATGTATGGTTTTTAAGGGTTATTTTATTAATGTGTGAATTACTTGGCATGTCAGCCAATGTGCCTACCGATATTTGTTTTAGTTTTTCAGGCCTTTTAGAGCGTGGCGGAAACACGGGACCACATAAAGACGGGTGGGGCATTACGTTTTACGAAGGTAAAGGTTGTAGAACCTTTAAAGATCCTGAGCCGAGTTATCAATCTGAAATTGCAAAGCTCGTTAAAGCATACCCAATTAAAAGTGTCTCGGTTATTAGCCATATTCGCCAAGGTAACCGCGGGCGAGTATGTCTTGAAAATACTCATCCTTTTACGCGAGAGTTATGGGGGCGTGAAATCACTTACGCTCATAACGGGCAGTTATCTAATTATCATGATCTAAAAACAGAGTACTATCGCCCAGTGGGTAACACCGATAGTGAACTCGCTTTTTGTTGGTTACTTGATAAAATTCGCGAAAAATACCCAAAGCGTCCAAGTAATATGGCGTCGGTTTTTAGATACGCTGCTAAGTTGTCGCATACGTTGCGTGAAAAAGGGGTGTTTAATATGTTATTGACCGACGGGGTGTTTGTTTTAGCGTATTGCACTAATAACTTACATTACATAACGCGCCGTGCGCCATTTGGTAAAGCAACGTTGATTGATGCCGACATGGTGGTTGATTTTCAACAAGAGACCACACCAAACGATGTAGTGACGGTAATAACAACAAGGCCATTAACTAACGATGAGCGTTGGCAAAAAATGGAGCCGGGAGAATTTGCATTGTTTAAGATGGGTGAGCTAATTTAGCCCACCTATTTTATTACTGATTTATTTAAAAGCTAGTTAGCTTCTTGAGGTTGTTGTGCTGTAGCAGGCACAACAGCTGTAGGTGCAGTAACAGTAAATGAATTCATTTGAACTTCAAACTGCTCCATACCTTTTTCGCCTTTCCACATACGTACCAGCATGTAATCCATTTCTGGCGCAAACCACGCAATCGCTTGGCGTTTATCGTTATCGTATAAACGTTTTACTTTAATGGCTTCTACATTACCAATAGGCAACGAAATCATCTCGGTGCCAGATACTTCAAAGTTGTAGTCGCGGCGATTACCTTTTTTGTCTATAAGCGGGAATGAAAAGCTCGTTTCACCTTTTTTTAATCCTTCGCGCACTTGCACTTGGTACGAAATAGCATCCTGAAATTCATCAGTCCATTCGCATTTTAGTGGGTATTCGCTAGCGCTGCTAGTCACTACCTTATTTGTCGTATCAAAATCAATCTTATAATCTTTATCTGGGCCTGTACCGGTGCGGATCATATTGTAATGATGCGGGGTAACCTTACCATCTTTAAAGGTAAACTCTGATGTTTCTTCACGAGAATCAGAAAAGATCATCCACTCAATATTGCTATGGTATGTTAGTTCATAAGTATCATCGCCCGTTTTTTTGAGCTCACGAACAGCCTCACCATGATTTTTACCTTTGCGTAAAATATCGTAATTAGCTTGATACTGGGTCAATTCGCCTGCAATTAGGCTAGTTGGAAGTAAAGCGCCCGCACATAACAACAGGGCACTTATTTTTTTATTGTGGGTAGTGCGCGCCGTGTGCAGGAAGTTGTTTTTTGTCAAGAACTGCATAATCTGCTTCCATAGTAAGTCTGTGTTCACTGAACCACTTGACCACCAAAGGATAAATTATATGCTCTTGCTCATGCACGCGTTTTGCTAATGTTTCTGCTGTATCATCCTTGAGTACAGGTATTTGCGCCTGAAGGATAACGGGACCGCCGTCTAATTCTTCAGTAACAAAGTGAACACTTACGCCATGAACATCGTCTTTTGCATCAATTGCTCTTTGGTGGGTATTCAGCCCCTGATACTTAGGCAACAAAGATGGATGAATGTTCAACATTTTTCCAACATATTTTTGCACTAAGCCAAGAGTAAGAATACGCATAAACCCAGCTAATACAACTAGATTTGGCATAAAAGAGTCGATAACGTTCATTAATTGCGCATCGTACGCTTCGCGCGAGTCAAAATCTTTATGACTGAGCACTTTTGTAGCAATACCGGCTTGTTTTGCACGCTCTAGGCCATAAGCGTCAGCTTTATTACTAATAACAGCCGCTATATGTCCGTTTATCTCGCCACGTTCGCAGGCATCTATGATGGCTTGTAAATTAGAGCCACTACCTGAGATTAAAACTACCAGACGAGTCGGTGCCATTACTTAGCACCACCTACAATTTCAACTTGCTCTTCGCCAGCTGCTGCATCTTGAATTTCACCAAGGTGCCATGCATTTTCGCCCAAGTCTTTCAGCATTGTTAAGCTTTGCTCAAGTTTGTCTGCAGGGACTACTAAAACCATACCTACACCACAGTTAAATGTACGGTACATTTCGTGTGTAGTAATATTACCGTTTTCTTGTAACCAGTTAAAAATAGGTGGCCACTGCCAGCTATCACCTTTAACTACAGCTTTTGCTGAAGCGGGTAGTACGCGTGGAATGTTTTCCCAAAAACCGCCGCCAGTAATATGCGAAAGCGCATGTACGTCAACGTTTTTGAATAACTCAAGTAAAGGTTTTACGTAAATACGCGTAGGCTCAAGTAAGGTTTCGCCTAATGTTTTACCTTCAAAGTCAGCGCTTGTATCAGCGTTTGACACTTCAAGTACTTTACGAATTAAAGAGAAGCCATTTGAATGAGGACCGCTTGAAGCAAGTGCAATAAGCTGATCGCCTGCCGCTACTTTTGTTCCATCAATAATTTTTGATTTTTCTACAACGCCTGTACAAAAGCCTGCCATGTCGTAGTCTTCACCATCATACATACCTGGCATTTCAGCTGTTTCGCCACCAATTAGGGCACAACCTGAAATTTCACAACCTTTGCCAATACCTGTAACTACGTCAGCTGCTGTGTCTACATCTAGCTTACCAGTTGCATAGTAATCTAGGAAAAACAGGGGTTCAGCACCTTGAACAATTAAGTCGTTTACACACATTGCAACTAAATCAATACCAACAGTATCGTGTTTTTTTAAGTCGATTGCTAAACGTAGTTTAGTACCAACGCCATCTGTGCCTGCAACTAATACTGGTTGCTTGTAGCCTTCAGGAATTTCGCAAAGTGCGCCAAAACCACCAATTCCGCCCATTACTTCAGGACGACGAGTTTTTTTAACTACGCCTTTAATACGCTCAACAAGTGCATTACCAGCGTCGATATCTACGCCCGCGTCTTTATAGCTTAGAGACTGTTTTTGTTCGCTCACAGGTTTTCCTCAAAATAGTTGTTTTGGGTTGCTTAGAAACGCGCGTATTTTACAACAATTGCAGGGTCGCGGCTAGCTCAAATGTAATTTTGAAATAATTAACAAGGACACTTGTCCGCTGTCTGTTGTTTAAATAAACAAAAAAACGCCCATAGGCGTTTTTTTAGTATTAAAGGCGTTTAATTAACAGCTATGCTTTTGCGGTTAATATGGCTCGAAGTGGAGCAGGGTAGCCTTCAATTGTTTTACTTGTATCGTTTGGATCTAAAAAGTCGATTAACGATTCGTTTTCCATCCAGTCGGTTTTGCGTTGTTCTTCAAGCGTGGTAATAGCGCAATCTTTTATTTGTACATCTTTAAAGCCAACGCGTTCCATCCATAGCTTTAATGCTGCAGTACTTGGGATAAACCACACATTGCGCATTTTAGCGTAGCGATCAGTAGGGACTAATACTGTGTTTTCGTCGCCTTCAATTACTAGGGTTTCAAGTACGAGTTCGCCGCCTGGGCGAAGCTGCGCTTTTAACTGCGCTAAAAAGTCGATAGGTGAGCGACGATGATAAAGTACGCCCATCGAAAAAACCGTATCGAATGCTTTAAGCTCGGGTAATGCTTCAACGCCTAGTGGCAGTAAATGTACGTTTTCGTCTGGGTTGTAGTGTTTAATTGCCTGAAACTGACATAAAAATAAATCTGATGGATCAATACCCACCACAAACTCTGCGCCTTCACCACGCATACGCCATAAATGATAACCTGAGCCACAACCAATATCTAAAACGGTGCGGCCTTTTAATGGCTCAATATGAGGCAGCAGGCGGTCCCACTTCCAATCACTGCGCCACTCTGTGTCTATTTCAATACCGTGCACACTAAATGGACCTTTGCGCCATGGCATCATGCGTTTTAATAAATGCATGGCTTGCTTTTGCTCGCCATCACTCATTTCCCCTGGCGCGCCAATTTCTACCTTAGTAGAAATATCAACATGCGAAGTTGCTACCTCAGGCAAGTTTTTAAGTACTTTTTGCCATTTAGGCAAATCACCATGGCTAGCCTCGTTTTGCCAATGTTTTAATTGAGCAGGGAGGGTTTCTAGCCAGTGACTAAGTGGGCTTTGTGCGATAGATGCGTAAAATTGGTTAAACCATTGAGACATGGATGACTCTCTTTATTTAATTGCTACCATTGAGCAAAAATTAAAACATTGATACCACACTTGAGTTTGGCTAAAACCAATATCTTGTAAGCGAGTAAAGTGAGTGCTTAGTGTATCTGGGCGCATAACGTTTTCGATGGCGGTACGCTTTTGGCTTATTTCAAGCTCAGAGTAACCATTGTGTCGTTTAAAGTCGTGGTGCAAATCAATCAATAAATTGTCGCATTGCTCGTTTTCAGCTTTAATTTTTTCGCTTAGCAGCAATACACCACCTGGTTTTAAATTAGCGTATATTTTTTCAAGCACGGCTTGGCGCTGAGCATGCGGAATAAACTGCAGCGTAAAGTTCATTGCTACTACTGAGGCGTTTTGAATCTCAAGTTCGTTAATATCGCCTAAAGTAACAGTAACAGGTACATCTGATTTAAAACCTTGTAAATGTACCTTACAACGCTCAACCATAGCTTGAGAGTTATCTACCGCTATTATATGGCAGTTATCGGTGCGAATATTTCGTCGCATGCTAAGTGTTACTGCGCCCAGTGAGCAGCCTAAATCATAAAGATTTGAGTTACTTTGCGCGTATTCACCCGCAAGTTTACCCATTGTACTGACAATAGTTGCGTAGCCAGGCACAGAGCGCTGGATCATATCTGGAAAAACTTCGACTACATTTTGGTCAAAGCTAAAATCTTTTACTTGTTGCTCAGAGGCATAAATACTGTCTTTTATGGTCACGAAGGCAGTCTCTTTGTAAATAATGGCGCTATTTTAACATTTTATACTGGATAGTCAGTGATAAATTCAGTAGCTTGACTAGAATTATGAATAATAAGTATAAAAGAGAAGATTAAATGAGCAAAAGTAAGGTCATCAGCACAGACGATATATTAGCAACCCTTTGTCATTCAGTGACAGGCGTACTCACATCAGCCAGCGGTAATGGTATTAGCTACTCAGCCATGGTGCAAAAAATAACGCGTACATGCATGCGACCAGATATTGGCTGCTTTGTTTTATTTGACGGCGGTTTTACCGGGCTTGTAATTACCAACTTTACTTCGCAAGCGGCGATGGAAATTTATGGCGATTACATGCGCAACATGGGGATGCCAGAAGATGAAATAGCGCATAGCCATTTATCAGACGACGTATCAAACGTATTAGGCGAGTTGATGAATCAAATTGTTGGCGACTTTACGTCTAAAGTACGCGAGCAATTACATACCTCGATTACGCAAAACCAGCCAAAAATGATGGCAATAAACAAGCAAGTGCAAATATCGGTAGATACCACGATGGATCGCCCGCAAGCCCGCCGCGTAACATTCACCACAAGTAAACAAAATATCTTTTACTTGGAATTAGCGATGGATAAAACAGAGTTCATTAAATTACACGACTTTGATATTGCAGAAGCACTAGACCCAGACGATATAATTGAAAACGAAGCACGTAAAAAAGCGGACAAAGAAAAATCATCTACAGCAGTAGAACAAGATGATGGCGATGATGATTTTATGGCAGGCCTAGGGCTTTAAGTCTATTTACGTAGATACAAGGTTGGGTTGAGTGAAACGAAACCCAACGACTGCTCAGCTATTAATCTTTAGCTGTTAGTGATCAGATTAGTGATTAAAATAAAAGCGCGACTGATATCGCGCTTTTGTATTTAAGAGTCTAGAAGTAATTATTTTATTTAAAGGTTATTTGATGAGAGCACACGATAAAACAATTATTTTCAGTGTAGCGCTAATTTTTATTACTGGTTTTATTGTAGGGCAAGGCTTTTCGTTTGAAGTTAAATTAAGTGATTTAATAGCCCTTTCGGCGACGATTATAACATTTATTTTTGCTAGAAATGGTTTGAAGCATAATGAAAAACAGTACTTGCATTCGATTCAGCCAGTTATAGAAAAAATGGAATATTTCGATAAAAATAACTTACATTATAAATTTAGTATTAAAAACTATGGAAGTGGCTCTGCATTAGATCTTCAATATAGTATTTCTTTAGGTGGAAAATCACTTACGCAAGCAGAGCTTGAAAGGGAGATTTATGGTACTAGTAATAATTTAAAGTTTACTCTAGGTGGTCCATTGTGTATGAGCTCTAATGACAATGTTGAACTTCTAGTCGTTAAGGCTATACATTCAAAAGAGATTAGGCGTTTCATGCATTTATTACCAAGACTAAAGTTATCTCTGTCATATAACTCTATTCAGGGCGAAAAATTTACGAAAGAATTTTTATTTGGACAGTATAAATAATCTAATTATCTTTTACGTCCTGAGAGGAGATATTTAGGTGGCGCTAAGATTTATTCAGTCCTTTAAAAATACAAGCTAAATACCTACTCTTTAAATTTATAGCCCACACTATAAACCGCTGCTATTGGGTTTAGTCCTGCTTGAATGTCGTTAATCTTTTTTCGTATATTTTTAATGTGTGTATCAATGTTGCGATCGGATATGTCGGTTGTGTCGCTGTATACGTTATTAATAATATCTTCGCGGGTAAAAACACGACCTACGTGGCTTATAAATAATAAAAACATTTTAAACTCGACGGCGGTAAAGCCAATACTTTTGCCGTTTAGGCGCGCTTCGTAATCGTCTTTGTGTAATTGAAAATTATTATGATTGATGATGTTGGTTTTAGGCTGGCTGGTCCTTCTTAGTACGGCCTTTATGCGCGCTATAACTTCTTTAGGGCTGAAAGGTTTGCATATGTAGTCATCGGCGCCGAGCTCTAAACCCAGTAAGCGGTCTATTTCTTCACTTTTTGCGGTAAGCATAATAATAGGCACACTTGAAAAGGCTCTAATTTGCTTACATAGCTCTATGCCATCAACATCTGGCAACATTAAATCAAGAAGTATTAAATCTACTGCGTTTTGTTTTACAAAACTAACTACACCTTTGCCGCTATTTAAGTGCTCAGTTTCGTAATCTTGTTGCTTAGCGTAGGCAATAAGTACCTCTGCAATGTTTTCTTCGTCTTCAACGATAAGTATTTTTTGTGATGCCATTATTTTAACCTAAAAGTGCCAGCGTTATTTTAACTTCTAGTCCACCAAGTGGTGAGTTGTGCAACGATATTTGACCACCATGTGCTTCTACTATTTGTTTGCAAAGTGCAAGCCCTAAGCCCGAGCCGCCGTGCTCTCGGCTTCGAGACTTTTCAACGCGATAAAAACGCTCAAACAATTTTTGTAAGTCGTTTGGTAAAACACTTGGGGCTGAGTCTTGTAAAATAAGCTCAATATTATTGTGTGTTTTGTTGGCAAGTATTATTACTTGCCCACCTTTATGCGTGTATCTGCAGGTATTTTCTAACAGGTTTGAAAATAATTGTACAAGGCGTTCTTTATCGCCATTTATTATACATTTGCCGGCTTTTGTTAAGCTTTTGCTGTCTACATTTAATTCACACTCTTTAAAGCGAGCGGTGTAGTTTTCAATTGATTGCTCAAAAATAGTGATTAAATCAATGCGCGCATTGTCATAGGTTAAATTAACGCTATCTGTTTGTGCTAGTTGAGCTAGGTCGTCAACAATATGACTTAAGTTATCTACTTGGTTTATGAGTAAATTAATACGCTTTGTGTCGGCTGTAAATACGCCATCTTGCACGGCTAGTAAATGCGAGTGTAGTACAGTAAGTGGGGTTCTTAATTCGTGGGATGTGTCTGACACCCATTGGAATCGCATTTGTTGGTTTTGCTCAAGCGTGTGGGCTAAGGCGTTAAAGTTGTTGGATAGGGTACCTAGCTCATCTTTACTAGAGGGGATGATTCTGCTGGCAAAATTTCCTTTTGTTAACTCATCGGTGCCAGTCACTATTTGCTTTATTGGTTTTATTAAATGGCGAGATAACACAATAGCCATAATAAATGCGAGCACAATAACGAGTAATGTGATCATAAAATAGTTATGAAATTGCGCTGCTAAAAACGCTTTTGTTGGGCTACTTTGCACAAGTTTTGAAGGTACTAAACCTATCCAGCCTATAACGTTATTGTTTAATAAAATAGGTTCTATATGTGGGTTGTCGTTTAAATTAGCCCTACCAATAACAACCTTTTTATTTTGATCATATAAACTTATACGTTGCCCTGTTTTAAGGGAACCTGCAGGTAAGTGTACCCACAATAAAGAAGGCGTTGCATTGCTGTTATTTGGTTTGGGTGGGGTGCTTGTGTGTTTATTCGCTTTGGGCTCGCCTGGCTTTTTTTGCGGCTCTACAATAGAGCGCCATAATTGCGTGCTTTGTGTAATGGGTTGCCAACTGCCTAATCCGCTATAAAGCTCAATAAGTTGATGCTTAACCATTGCTACATGTTTTGTTTCTTCTTGTTCAACAAAGTCGTTAAACCCTGACGAAAAGGTCATGTATATAAACACAAACATAAGCCCAACAAGGGCGATATTAGTGATAAAAAAAGCTAAAAAGAATTTATGTATTAATTTCACTGATTGGCAAATAGTAAAGATCATGACGTTAACGTACCAAGCAGTATTGCATATTGATTATGTGCCTACAATTAGCGTATTTAAGGAGTTGCTTACTAAAATCCTTTTTAAGTAAGCTTTTAGGTATGTTGATTCTTGGCCTAGAACTTTATTTTTGCGGTATCGCCAGCACCCAGTAACTTATATTGTGGTTTTACAAAGCTTACGTGTACTGCGCCTAAACTTTTAGGGAACGATATGGCAAGCTCATCTACTGTTGTAAATGTGTGCTTCGCTTGAAAAACAATTTCTAGGTCGTGCGCTTCGTTGTTGCTGGTGGTAAAAGCGACGCGTTCAAACACGATAACTTGCTGATTTATACGTAAGCTCGTTTTTTGTTTAAGTGCATTTTTTACAAACTCTTCTTGTTGCTCTGCACTTAAGTTTGTAGGCATAAGCTTATCAATATCGCCCATAAGCCATGCTTGCTCGCTTTGCAGTGCTGAGATTAAATGCTCAGCATTAGTTAATACTTTTACTTCAACTTGTCCATCTCTTAAAATTACTTGGGCTGTTGTGTTTTTTAATACATGTGCGCTCACTTGAGCGCACATACTTGTTAAAATACACGCTAGCATTAGCCATTTTAATTTTTTAAAAAAATACATAATTACTACCTTTTATTGAAGCGGAGACCTTTTTGTTTATTGAGGTTGCTCAATAGTTACTTTACAAATAAGGGTGTTGTCGGTTTCTAAGTCTTCGCCCCATATGAATTTTGCGTTTTCATCCCAGTTAATATCGTCGTAACCGTCTTTTGGTCCTACATCGGCAAAGTTGTGCTCTACTGCATTAGCCCAATTCGTATCGTCAAAGTTACTTTGCAGCCAGTTAGTTGGTGCTTCTTTTGACATAAACGTACAAGCGCCTTCGCCCGCAACAGGGTTTGTTTCGCTTTCGCATAATTTGTTAAGCGGCGCTTTGTGAAGTATTTCGCATTTAAAGCTTTTGTTGCTTACCGCAACCACTTTATTTGTATTGGTGTCGGTAAGTTGCATAATAAAACCGCCATCACCCATTTGCTGATTTTTAGCGCCGATGTATTCAAGCCCAGTGTCGTTTTGCTTAAAGTCTTTAATTATTAAATTAAGCTCAATAGGGTAGTTTGCAGAAAACGTAATGCTTTCGGCATTAAATGAGCGCTCTGTGGTTATTGGCACAGAATCTTCAACAAGTAACTGCTCGCCTATGTAGGCTGTAAACCAGTTATCAGCCCATGCTTCTAGTTTTAAGTTATGGTTGCCTGTAATGGCAGGATTTGTATTTTGCTTAGTGACTGTAGGAGTAAGGTGATTTGGTTGCGGACCTCTACAAAATGTACCTGTTTGAACTTTGCCACTATTACTGATGGTTTTTTGTTTAAAGCTATAGCAGTCTTTTCCCTGTGATGCAGGGCTGTAGGTAGTAAAGTAGTTTTCGCCTTTGTATGAGTAGCTCATTGTACGGCTGCCGTTTTCAGAGATTGTGTGCGTTAAGTTTTCAACGCCCCCTTGTGGCGGGCGTAAGTCGGCTCTTATACCTTGAGTATCGCCACTCAGTGGTGACACTCTTGGTAATTTTGCGGTATCTACTTCACCTACTAAGCACTGAATGATATACGGCGGCGTAGCTGATGTTTGATAGCGGTAGCCAAATGTGTCGTCGGCTTGCCCATTACATACATCAAGGTCACCTTTGGCAATTACACTGCCGTCTGGGTTTTTACTACCATAGAGCGGGTAACCATCGTAAGCCCAACCAATAATGGCATCGCTTGATTGGTTTTTCATTGTGTCAATCATACACGTTGGCGATACGTGGTAATGGTAGTCATCACCTCGTCCTGCGTGTCCGCCGCATATATCTAACTGTCCGAGTGCTAAAGTGTCGTGTTTCTCATCGTAGCTATCTACGTCTAGTTCGCCTTGCGAAGAATAGTCGTATATTGGTACGCCATTAACGGCAACACCTACGGCTGCATCAATTGTAGTAATTGCTTTTGCTTTTTTAGGATTTAGTTTTATAGGTGCGGCGTAGTCTTTAGCTGGAACGGGTATTTGCTCGTTAGTACCTGTAATACCAGTCATTACTTCATGATCAGGATAAGTAGATGAGGCAATATAAGCATAGTGTTCATCGCACGTAACAGATACGCTTTTATCAAACCCTGCATGACTTACTGATTGTGTAATAGCATCGCAACGAGGTGATTTTACGTTAGCGGTTAAATATGATTTATCAGGCTTTGGTTGCTCATTTGGTTTTGGTCTTGCATTAGGTTTGTGCTCGGCGCTATTGGCGCTTCGCGAGTATTTAACCGTCATACTTGCAGTATCGAGCGTAATATCTTTTACAGCAGCGAGTAATGCTGAGCGATCTACTTTTGTATCGCTATTAAAGGTAACCGGTGCAGATAACGCGTACACAGTATAAGTATAGCTTTTTTCACCCGGGCCTTTAGAGCAAGGCGGTGCGTATTGGTTTAAATCGTTTACGCTATTAGAGCCTACTTCACCGAGAGTTTTGCCCGCTTTAATTTGTGTTTTATCGGCGGTAATATTATACATGGTCCAATACCAATGCATTCCCTCTGGCGCTTTATGATCCATAATTAATGCATAATATTTGGTTGTGTCAGGTGCACCGCTCCAGTTAAGTGGAGGGCTAATGCTTTGCCCATCGCACGTATAAGTAATAGGCAAGTTACCGCCACCGCTTACCTTTGAGCTTGTTAGAGTAAAATCATTGAGGTTTGATTGTTGAAGTGATTGGCTGTTTTGCTCGTTGCAGGCACTTAAGGTTACACAGCACAGTGCACTGAGTAAAAAGGCATAGGTATTTTTCATCATTTAAAACTCCAAAGATTAAATTAACTTTTAAGAGTGTAGTTCTCAAATGTAGGGCAATTATGTAGTTTTAAACTTTTTGTTTTTATTAAGGACAGGCGTTAAGTTGTGAGTTGCTTACGGGGATAAAAGACTGGGTATGAACGCTTGGTTATGGAAGGAAATATTAACTTAAGCATGGGCGTTATTTTCACTCAGTTAAACAACGGTAAAATCCTTATTTTAAATAAGGATTTTCACCCATTGCGACGACCACACAAAAAATTCTTAAATCTAACTCTAGCTGGTGATAACTCGGCTCCATATGGCAGCAAAGTTGATAAAAGCCTTTGTTGTGATCTTTTTCTTTAAAGTGGGCGAGCTCATGTACCACTAACGCTTTTAATAATGGCTCGGGAGCGCGGAGTAAGTCGCTGTTTATCGCTAAATCGTGTTTGCGGGTTTTACCTTGCATTCGATACGTATGTGTACCAAGTGCATTAGTAACCATGTCGCCTTGCTTTTTAAATGCTGCACGGCCAAATGGTGGCGCATTTTTTAAATACTGTTTTTTAAGCTCGGTTGCATAGCTATAAAGTAGTTTATCGCTAGTAATGGTATGTGCTTGCGGGTACTTTTTAAGTAAGTAGTCACATACCTTGTTGTTATTTATAAGGCTTAATACTTGCTCAACAATGTTAGCTGGGTAGCCGGTAAAGTAACGTGCGTATTCACTCATTATTATTTCTCTGTCGTTTTACTTTTAAAAAAGTGCTTGCTGGTGGGCTTCTTTTTCGCCAGTAAATGGGTTTAATGCTTTGTGATCATAACCAAGGTCCTTACAAAACTGGCGAGCTAATAACGGCGCTTCTCGGTTATCTGCTGTATGAAAAAACACATAGGGCGTTTTTCCTTCATCAAGCCATTGTTTTACTTTACTTAGCCACGGTTTATAAAAGGGTTTAAAGTCATTTTGTAAATCGGCTATTACAAAGCGCGCCATAGGCTCTGAGCCAGTAGCTATTGCATGTACCGGTAAGTGGGGCTTTTTTTGCTGTGCATCTATTAGCGCTTCGGTTGTTGGTTTTACCGCAAATAGGGCGCGAGTATCCATCGATATGCGATTTAGGTTGTTTGCCATTAATAACTGATTAAGCGCTATTTCGGCTTCACCCTTTTGAAAAAATGCAGTATGACGTACCTCTACGCCGTAATTAACCTCTTTTGGTAATAGGCTAATAAATTGGGCGAGTTTGGGTAAGTCACCAGGACCAAATGCTTTAGGTAATTGCAGCATGATCTGCCCAGTTTTTTCTAAAATAGGGGAGAACAAGTTAAGCCAATCAGTAAGCTCGGTTTGAACATTAGTTAGGTGCAGCTCGTGGCTAAAGCGACGATTAAACTTAAAAGTAAATTTAAAATCGTCGGGAACGCTATTTGCCCAGCGCAACACGGTGCTTGGCGATGGATCGGCGTAAAAGCTGGTATTGCCTTCGACTGAATTAAAATGCTGAGCGTATTGGCTAAGCATATCGGCGTTTTTACATTGGCTTGAAAATAAATTGCCTTTCCATGCATTGCTCGACCACTGCGGGCATCCAATATATAACATACAAACTAGCGCCTTATTATAAAGTGGCGATAGTGTAGCAAATAACAAAACGAGCTGCTGTAAATTCAGGGGCAAAAGCCGTACACGGCTAGGGCGTGTTGAGCTTTGTGGATTGAAATTTGTTCAATCTAGGGGCGATTTAATCGCGGCGCGAGGTTTGTAACCTAGTGGGCTAAGTAAAAACCGAGTAACAAAGAGTTAATCGTCCCTAGAAAGAACCCAAAGGGCAGCGCATGTTTGGCATTTATGCTGCGTTATCGCCTATTTATGGGGAGTAACCACACTACATAGGCTCTGCCTTGCCTAAAAGCCAAACCGTCTGCTGCAAATTCAACCACCAACGTTCAACACGCCCTAGCATCTTGATACTACTTGGGTATAATGCAGGGCTTAATTTGATTATTTTTAGATTGCTAGCGGCTTTATTTGTATTGTGGTGACCTGTTTTTTAAATCACACGCCTTAAAACAAATAACTTTAACCGTTTAAGCCTTTTATCTGACAGGAAAACTATGCGCTCTATATATTGCGGACAGCTAAATAAAACTCACGTAGATCAAGAAGTAGAACTATGTGGCTGGATCAACAAACGACGTGACCTTGGTGGACTTATCTTTGTCGATTTACGCGATAGAGAAGGTTTAGTACAAGTTGTATTCGACTCTGACATTGAAGAGTTAATGAGTTCGGCTAACACACTTCGCCAAGAATTTTGTGTTCAGTTAAAAGGTATTGTTCGTGCACGCCCAGACAGCCAAGTAAATAAAGACATGGCAACAGGGGAGATCGAAATTTTAGGTAAAGAGCTTAATATTATTAACCGCTCTGAGCCATTACCGCTTGATTTTAACCAAGTAAACTCTGAAGAGCGTCGTTTAAAATACCGTTACCTAGACTTACGTCGTCTAGAAATGAGTGACCGTATTAAATTACGTGCTAAAGCAAGCAGCTTTGTTCGTCGCTTTTTAGATGAAAACGGCTTTTTAGACATCGAAACACCTGTACTTACTAAAGCAACACCTGAAGGCGCGCGCGATTACTTAGTACCGAGTCGTGTTCATAAAGGTAGCTTTTACGCTTTACCACAGTCTCCACAGTTGTTTAAGCAATTGTTGATGATGTCGGGTTTTGACCGTTACTACCAAATTGTTAAATGTTTCCGTGATGAAGATTTACGCGCCGATCGCCAACCAGAATTTACCCAAATAGATATAGAAACCTCGTTCATGAGCTCTGATCAAGTACGTGGTATGACTGAAAAAATGATCCGCGAAATGTGGCAAACATTGCTAAACGTTGATTTAGGCGATTTTCCAATCATGCCTTACAGCGAGGCAATGAGCCTTTACGGTTCTGATAAGCCAGATTTACGTAACCCGATGAAATTAGTTGATGTTGCAGATTTAGTTAAAGACGTAGAGTTTAATGTTTTCTCAGGTCCGGCTAACGACGAAAAAGGTCGCGTTGCTGTGTTAACTGTACCGGGTGGCGCTAAGCTTTCTCGTAAACAACTTGACGATTACACTAAGTTTATTGGTATTTACGGCGCTAAAGGCATGGCGTGGATGAAAGTAAACGACCACACTGCAGGCGCTGAAGGTGTTCAATCGCCAGTGGCTAAGTTTTTAAGCGAAGACGTAATCACAAAATTACTTGAGCGTACTAATGCACAGTCTGGCGATATCATTTTATTTGGTGCCGATAAGCGCAACACAGTAAATGAAGCAATGGGCGCACTGCGCGTTAAGATTGGTGTTGATTTAGAAATCACTGACCTTAATAGCTGGGCACCACTTTGGGTTGTAGACTTCCCAATGTTTGAAGAAGATGACGAAGGCACATTACATGCTGTGCATCATCCATTCACTGCACCAAAAGATATTACTGCAAGTGAGCTTGAAGCAAACCCAGCCACTGCTATTTCAGACGCCTACGATATGGTATTAAACGGCTACGAAGTAGGTGGTGGTTCGGTACGTATTCATAATGCAGATATGCAAGAAACCGCATTTAGAATTTTAGGTATTAACGAGCAAGAGCAACAAGACAAGTTTGGTTTTTTACTTGATGCACTTAAATACGGCACACCACCACATGCTGGTTTAGCATTTGGCCTTGACCGTTTAGCAATGCTTTTATGTGGTACCGATAACATTCGTGACGTTATTGCTTTCCCTAAAACAACACAAGCGTCGTGTTTATTAACCAACGCGCCAAGTAAACCTAACCTTGATTCGTTAGCTGAGCTTGCAATTAGTGTTGTAGAAAAAGAAGTATCAAGCGAAGAGTAATTATTACTTAGCTTTTGAGCTGAATTTAAAAACCCTTAAGTTATATGCTTAAGGGTTTTTTTATGGTTAAATTTATAGCAGAGTGTGTTTTAAACGAACAGACGAAAAAGGAATTATTATGTCGATCAATGCAACCTTATTTGGTGAGTTTTTAGTTTTTATTATTGTGCTGTGTATTCCTATTTTTGCTGTAATTAGCTACAAAATAGGTAAGCGTAAAAGTACTATGCCGGGTGTTTTAGCTTTTGTGGGTGGCTGTTTAGCGCTATTTCCACTACTTGCTTTGATTTTTATTGCAGTGCTTGCGCTTAAAAAAGATTTACCTAAAAGTAATGGCTACACGGGTTAAATTTAATAGGTGAATTGTGTTGTTAAGTAATAATAACCAGTATTTTGATGAACAATTTAATGCTTTACAGTACGCAGAGCAATTAACTGAAAACTCTGAGTTTGAAGAGTGTATATTTATCGATTGCGACTTTTCAGACGGGCAGTTTAAAAATTGCCGATTTATAGAATGTAGTTTTAAAAACTGTAATTTATCGTCACTTAAATGGAACTACAGTTCGCTTGAAAATGTAAGTTTTAGCCACTGTAAATTAAATAGTTTGCAATGGGCTGATGTAGATTGGCCAGCGCTTAGTATTAACGCACCGGTGAGTTTTAATTATTGCGAGCTCAGTAATAGTTCTTTTTTTGAATTAACTCTCAAAGCCCTCAAACTAACACACTGCTTTGCCAAAAATGTTGATTTTAGACACGCTGATTTAAGCGGTAGTGAATTTACAGGAACAGATTTTCGCGATAGTGAGTTTTTTCAAACTAACTTAACAAAATGTGATTTTGTAGGTGCGACAGCGTTTAATATAGATTTGAATAATAATATTTTAGCGAATGCTAAGTTTGATCGCTTCGAAGCACTTAATTTACTTACCAGCCTTAATATAGAGCTTTGTGATTAATTTAGTTTAATATGATTACATATCTAGAAGCGACAGCTTGGCTGGGCTTCTAGATACTGCGTGACTGCGTAATTAACGGCTTGGGCCATTTTTATTACGTGCACTGGCAAGCTGTCTTGCGATTTCTAATAACGCAGGTGAAATATCTTCAGCGCCATCTTTAATTAGTTTTGTAACATCACCTGACGAAAACAAACCGTCACGTGGTGATTTAATACCTAACTCACGAACAAAATCCTTCGTTTTACCTGTGCTGCCTGTTTCAATAAACTTAAAAATAATACGTTCATTGTTGTTTTTAGCAGGTGCTTTTAGTGTTTCGATTTCGTCATGTATTGCAGTTAGTTTGTCTTCTAAAATTTCTATACGTTCTTGAATGCTATTGTATGATTTCATTTATTGGATCTTTTACTAAATATATTTAAACAATGGCGGCTATTATCGCATAGTTTGACAATAGAGAATGCAAAGCTATAAAGTAAAAGTTATTTTTAATTAAAAACAATAATTTATATAAATTTAAATATGCAAAAAACACTTAAAAAGCTTTTTATATTAAGCGCACTAGCTCTAAGCACATTAGTTATGAGCACAACAAGCTATGCAAATGACAACGTTATAACCGATGAAAGCCGTAATCGCGATATTCCTATCAATATTACATTGCCAGCTAATAATGCTAAGTGTACAGCGCAAGCAAAATGCCCTGTGGCGTTTATTAATGCGGGCTACGGTATTAGCCATAATGAATATACGTTTGTTAGTAATGCGTTTAATCAGCGCGGATACTTAACAGTAGCCGTTGCACATGAATTGAAAAGTGACCCTTACCTTAATCGTGAGCAACCTTACTTAACCACTCGCATGGAAAACTGGCACCGTGGCGTAGTAACGCTTAAGTTTTTAATTAATGAGCTATCGAGTAAATACCCAGCGTACGACTTTACAAAGCTCGCCTTATTTGGGCACTCAAACGGCGGGGATATTTCGGCGTTATACGGCTCTATTTACCCTAATGAAGTAAGCCAAATTATTACTCTCGATCATCGCCGCATGTTGATCCCACGCAATAAAAACATTCGCGTACTAACGCTTCGTGGTAGTGATTATCCCGCTGATGCGAATGTGCTGTTAAACGATTCAGAGCTGGATAAGTTTCCTGTTACACAAATAATGATAGAAAAATCACGCCATAACGATATGTACGATGGCGGACCAATATGGCTGGTGGATAGAATGAGTAAAGAAGTAGAGGGATTTTTAGATAGTAAAAATTAGGTTTATAAAAGTTAAATCATAGCGCAGTGTTAGCTGCGCTATATTACTTTTATGGTAGGTACTCTACCAATTCACTTACAATAACAGGATTGTTATGTAGTGTTTTATGCACAGGACATTTGTCGGCTATTTCGAGTAAACGCTGGCGCTGCTCTTGTGTTAAATCACCGATTAAAGTGATTTTACGGGTAATGGCTTCTAGGTTACCGGTTTGCTCGCAATCTTTGTTGTAATCTCGAGTGTGATCAAGTTCTACTTTAACATGCTCTAGCGCTAAGTTTTTACGTGTAGCGTACATGCGCAGTGTCATTGCTGTACAGGCACCAAGCCCCGCCAATAAGTGATGATACGGATCGGGGCCTAAGTTTTTACCGCCTACCTTTATTGGCTCATCGGCAAGCCAAGTATGATCTTTGGTGCTTACGTGCTGAGTAAATATATGATCTTTTTCTTCAACAAGTACATTGCCACCCGTTAGGCTTGCGGCGTATTTTGTTTTGTCATATTTAACGTAGCGATTAGCCCACGTTGCAATAATTTCTGCAGCGTAGTCGGCATCGTTTTTATTAGTAAGTAAGTGATCGGCGTTATCTAGGCTAATAAAACTTTTAGGATGCTTAGCTGATGCGTAAATTTTTTCGGCTTCGTTAATATTTACAGTTGCATCAATAGGGGAGTGCATTACTAATAATGCGCGCTTAAGCTTACTAATGTGGCTTTTATCGTACTTGGCTATATCGTCTATAAACTGTTTTTTAATGGTAAATTCGCGGCCTGCTAGGCTTACTTTTGCTTCGCCGGCTGCGTTAATTTCATCGAGATGTGCTATAAAATTATGCGCTACGTGCTGCGCATCTGACGGTGCACCAATAGTTGTAATGGCCGATACTTCAGGAATGTGCTCAGCAGCAGCCAGTACCGCAGCGCCGCCTAAACTGTGGCCAATGAGTAATTGCGGCGCTGCAAAGTGCTTACGCAGATGATCAGCCGCTGAAACTAAATCTTGAATGTTCGATGAAAAGTTACTGTTAGCAAAGTCGCCATCGCTATTGCCTAAACCGGTAAAGTCAAAACGCAGTACAGCTATGCCTTGTTGCGTAAGTGCACGGCTTATACGTGTAGCTGCTGCTATGTCTTTTCCGCATGTGAAGCAGTGTGCAAATAGCGCGTAAAACTTAACGTCACCAGAGGGAAGTTCAAGTTGGCCGGCAAGTTCTAAATCGCCGCTTTTAAAAGATACTTTTTGTCGCATGGGGAGCCTTATTTACACAAATAAAATACATTATAGTAGTAGACCAGAGATTGTTACTAAACCTTGCAAATTCAACGTTTTTTTATAAGTTGATCTTGATCAAGCTAAGTGGCGGCGGCTATGCTTTGCGGACATATGTCCTTATGTTTTTAAGGTCATTTGTCTATCCTCGCATAGCGCTATAATGAAGGCTTTGCTACTTTATCTTAGCTATTTGCTACTATTGAAGCAGTTCACTTCTCACAACCTATTCACTGGAACGTACAATGCAATTACCTACTGTTGATTATAAAGCTCCCGATGCGGCTGCACAATTTGTTGAATCATTAAGAAATACTGGATTTGGCGTTTTAAAAAACCACCCAATCCCACAGTCTTTAGTTGAGTCTATTTACAAAAATTGGCAAGACTTTTTTAACTCAGAGCAAAAGCAGGACTTTTTATTCTCTAAAGAAACTCAAGACGGTTATTTTCCGCCTTCAGTATCTGAAGTAGCGAAAGGCTTTACAATAAAAGACATTAAAGAGTACTTCCATGTGTACCCTAAAGGTCGCGTTCCTGCAGAGCTTGAAGCTGATGTACGTGAATACTACCGTTTAGCAAGTGAATTTGCTGGTACTTTACTAAGCTGGGTGCAGGCTGAATCTCCAGCTGATGTACGTGCTAAGTTTTCGATTGATTTAAAAGACATGATTGCCGGTTCTGAGCAAACATTGTTACGTATTTTACATTATCCGCCAATGACAGGTGATGAAGAGCCAGGTGCTATTCGCGCAGCAGCTCACGGCGATATTAATTTATTGACTGTATTGCCAGCTTCTAATGAGCCTGGTTTACAAGTTCAAAAAACAGATGGCGGTTGGTTAGACGTGCCATGTGATTTTGGCAGCTTAATTATTAATATTGGCGACATGCTACAAGAAGCGTCGGGCGGGTATTTCCCATCGACAATTCACCGTGTAATTAACCCAACGGGCAAAGCATCTACTAAATCGCGTATATCACTGCCGTTATTTTTACACCCGCATCCAGATGTTGTGCTTTCAGAGCGCTACACGGCAGATAGCTACTTGCAAGAACGCCTGCGCGAGTTAGGTGTTAAGTAACTCTTATACTTAGAGTAATTAAGTATAAATATAAAACGGCTTATGGCCGTTTTTTGCATTTTTAAGCAACTTGGTCACAGGTTTAATTTTATTAAGCTATGCTCAATTGCTCGCAACGTAAATAATGGCATGCATTCTTAGCTACTACAGGTATAATGCGCGCAACTGGCTAATGTAGCCTAATTTAAAAGAGAGTTTATATGAGTTTTGAAGGTTTAGGTTTATCACAGTCTTTGGTTAATGCGGTTTTAGAAAAGGGCTATGAAACGCCAACGCCGATTCAGGCTCAAGCAATTCCTGCAATTATTGAACGCCGTGATGTTATGGCGGCAGCGCAAACGGGGACTGGTAAAACAGCAGGTTTTACATTACCACTTATTGAACGTTTGTCTTCTGGCCCTAAAGCTAAAAGTAACCACGTACGTGCACTTATTTTAACGCCTACACGTGAGCTTGCTTTGCAAGTAAGCGAAAACGTTGAAGAGTACGCTAAGCATTCGGATGTGAGCTCGTTTGTAGTTTACGGTGGCGTTAAAATTAACCCACAAATGCAGCGCCTTCGTAAAGGTGTTGATATTTTAGTAGCAACGCCGGGTCGTTTAATTGATTTACATAATCAAAATGCCGTTAAATTTGATAGCGTTGAAGTGCTTGTACTCGATGAAGCTGACCGCATGTTAGACATGGGCTTTATTCACGACATTAAACGCTTAATTGCTAAAATGCCTGCTAAACGTCAAAACTTGATGTTTTCAGCTACGTTTTCAGATGAAATTCGCGCATTAGCAAAAGGGTTAATTAATGACCCAGTTGAAATTTCAGTTGCTGCAAAAAATACCACAGCTAAGAGTGTTACTCAGTGCGTTTACGCGGTAGATAAAACACGTAAAACAGCATTGCTAAGCCACTTGATTCGCACTAACGATTGGCAACAAGTGTTAGTGTTTAGCCGTACAAAGCACGGTGCTAACCGCTTAGTTAAACAACTAGAGCGCGATGATATTGTAGGCGCGGCCATCCACGGTAATAAATCACAAGGCGCACGAGTAAAAGCACTTGATGGTTTTAAAAGTGGTGAAGTACGCGTATTAGTAGCAACAGACATTGTTGCACGTGGTTTAGACATTGTTGAATTACCGCATGTTGTTAACTACGACTTACCAAACGTATATGAAGATTACGTTCACCGTATTGGCCGTACAGGCCGTGCTGGTGCGTCGGGTCATGCAATTTCGTTTGTAACAACAGAAGATGCTGTTGATTTATACGGTATTGAACGCTTTATTGGTGAGCTTATACCGCGTGCTGAAGAGGACGGTTTTGCGCCTATTAACCCAGTAGCAGAGCGCGCATTAGATGCTCGCCCACTGCCGGCTAAAAAACCTAAGAAAAAGCAGCCTTTTAATAAGCCTAAATCTGATAGCAGCAAGCCTAACAGTAAAAAGCCGAACAATGGTGGTAATGGTACTGGCCCACGCCGTGGTGGTTCTAAAAAGCCAGCAGCTAAAACAGATGACAGCGCGCAAAACCCATGGGCAAAGCGTGAATCTGTTGGCGGTAATGGCCAACGCCGCCGTCGCACAAATAACGATTAATCATTATTAAAGATTATATTGGCGTTTAATTAATTTAGAATTTAGTTAAGTGCTGATACAAAAAAACGCGCTCCCTTCTTTTGAATAAATAGAAGTAGCGCGTTTTTTATTGCCTGTAATGTGTTATTAGCTGATTAAATAGTTAACACCTAAACCTACAAATAAAGTCACACTTACGCTAAGTAGTGTACCGAGCATAACGTACTCGGTAAGTTTTTTATCTTTACTGGCACTTAAATCGCCAAACCTAAATACCGATTTTGCGGCAAGTAAAAAACCAAGCCCTGCAAATTGGTCAAGCAATATAAAGCTCAGCATAAGTACGCGCTCCAACATACCAATGCTTTGCCCTGCAAGCACTAAGCTACCAGTACTTGAAAAGTTACTTGTTAAACGCTCTAACATCATTCTTATAAATACGGCGCTAGGACTCAAAATAGTTAAATAACCACATACCACCCACAGTATTTTGGGATCAGTGAGCATATTATTAATTGCAGCCATAAAGCTACTGTTATCAGTTAGCCAAATACTGAGCGCAATAATAACGAGTATGTGCGCTATTTGATCAAGTAAAAAAGGTACCACGCCTTTATTAGAATACGATTTAGCTATATCAATAAAATAATGGCTCACCATAATGCTTGCCGTTGCAATTAAAACACTGCTTAGTTGCTGCCAGCCAAATGTGTATTCCCACATGGTAACGATGAGTGCACTTGTTATACCATGCACGAGTACATGAAAATAAAGCTTAGTGGCTTTAAAGTGACGAGTGTTTCTCTCGTTTACCCAACTCATAGGTTGCCAGTAAAAGTCAGCGAGTAAGTGGCCAATAATAAGGGCGACCACTAAAAGTGAAAACGCCATTATTCACCTCCTTTAATTATATTTTTTATAACGTGCTGTGTGTGCTTAATGAAGCGCTCTATAAGTTGGTAATGCGCTAAATTTAGTAGTTTTGTTACATTTTCGCGACTTGTTTTAAGTTCTTTAGCTAGTGCCGCATGGCTGTTGTCTGATGATGTTAAATAGACATACAGGGCATTTGCTTGTTTTTGTGTGATTTTAGTGAGCAATACGTCAGCAAAGGCTAAATTAAGATTTAAGCTTTCATCAAGCTGCTGCTCATTAATATTAAAAACAAAGCGTTGATTGCCTATTTTATCAAGGGCTTGCCCCGAAAGGGTAAAAGCAGAGCCGGTTGCTGTTTTTATATCGCTACGTGGGTTATCTATTTGCCCAAGCGCTAGGCTTTGGCGTAGCTCATAACCTGATGATTTAAGGTGTAAATACACTAGTATAGCGTTTTTAAAAAGATACTCAGGGTTATTAACTTGTAACTGAAAGGCATCGCCTCGGTATATATTCCAAAGGGTTTGCTCACCCGAAATATTTCGCAAACTTTGCTCTAGTTGGTAAAGCATGGCATCGTATTGCTGCTTAGGGATGGTTTGCGATTTAATAATATCGCCGCTGATCACACCAATCATAAAAATCTCAAAATGGTTACTTTTTAATATGTAACCAATATTGATTACATAAGGGTATGTAACTAATTTAGGTTACTTAAATATAAATTGCAAGGTACACTTATTTTATAATGTTACTTTAATTGCTATTAATCCTCACTAGGACACTAAATGACTTTACAAAACGAGCAGCAGAGCACTAAACCACGGGTCGGTATTTTTGTTGATGTGCAAAACATTTATTACACGTGTCGCGAGAGTTACGGAAAAAACTTTGACTACAATGCGTTTTGGCGGGTAATGCAGGCGCAATACAATATTGAATGTGCTTTTGCGTATGCTATTTATCGAGGGGATGAAAAGCAAAACCAGTTTCAAAATATTTTGCGTGCGATTGGTTTTGACGTAAAGCTAAAGCCATTTATTCAACGCCGTGATGGAAGTGCCAAAGGCGATTGGGATGTAGGCATAACAATAGATATGTTAGAGCAGGGTAAAAACCTTGATAAGGTTATTTTGCTCTCTGGCGATGGTGACTTTGCCTTGTTACTTGGGCATTTAAAAAATCAATATAATGTACCGTGCGATGTTTACGGTGCTGACCGGTTAACCGCTGAGGTATTAAAACAAAGCGCTGAGCAATTTCATTTAATTGATAATACTTTGCTACTTTAATAGCAAAAAATAGTTAAAAAAATGCAAGCTAAGTGCCTGCAACATGAGAGATTTTAATACAAAGCCGTAATAGGTGAATTAAGCTTTATATAGGCTTTTTTTATTACTGTAATCAATTGGGTTTGCTAAATGATTATGGTAATTTTAAAGCATAACGAGTTACCAAGGACTTACATGCTTCATTACAGCAACATGCCACTAGATAGAGGCTCAAATTTTCGTAAAGACCCATCGTGGCTTAAAGCGCAAATGTCGGCGCAAAGTAAATGGGTTTTAGTTAAAAATAATCAAACCCTATTTATTAAAGGTACCCCTAAAGTAAGCTATTTAACGTATCAACAAGTGGCGCATTTAGATTTAACTGATGCTATTTTTGTTGGTTTAAACAATGCTAAACATGGTGTGTTTGCACTGGATGTCTCTGATCTGGATGAAAGCGTACTTATACCTTTAATAGAGGGCGCTCAGTTTTTTGATATTCGCCAATATGGGCCTCAAGTAACTATTAAATATGCCTCAATAGCCGCCCTTGCGAGAGGTTTATGTTATTGGCATGCCACGCATCGTTTTTGTGGGCGCTGTGGTAGTAAAAATAGCTCCGTGGAAGCAGGGCATTCTCGTGTATGTGAAAACGAAAACTGTAAGCATCCTACATTCCCGCGCACCGATCCTGCGGTAATTATGGTCGTTACTAAAGTCTTTGCTGACGGAGTAGAACGCTGTTTATTAGGTCGCCAAGCTGCGTGGCCTATCGGTATGTATTCGTCGCTTGCTGGATTTGTAGACCCAGGGGAGACACTAGAACAAGCTGTTGCACGTGAAGTTAAAGAAGAGGCAGGTATAGAGGTTGATAATGTACGTTATGTAGCATCTCAGCCTTGGCCGTTCCCATCGTCAATTATGCTTGGTTTTTTTGCAGAGGCGACATCTGAGGAAATTAACGTAGATAAAGAAGAGCTAGACGATGCAAAATGGTTTAGCCGTGAAGACTTAGCACAATTTGGTAATTGGCACGAAGAAGGGGAGCATTTAAAGCTGCCTAGAACCGACTCTATCTCTCGTTATTTAATTGAGCATTGGCGCACAAACCCTTAAGGATTAACAATGTCGAGTAAAAGTAATAAAAACACTCAGCTGGTATCATCAGGGCGCAAAAAAGCCTATACACATGGCGTAGTAAACCCCGTTGTACAACGGGCATCTACCATTGTATTTGATACTGTAGCCGATTTAAAAGAAGCAGCTAAAACCCGTGGCGATAAAACGTTATTTTATGGGCGCCGGGGCACAACAACACACTTTGCGCTGCAAGAAGCGATTACAGAACTTGAGGGCGGCGAAGGCTGTGCACTATACCCGTGTGGCGCAGCGGCGATTAGCCAAGTATTTTTATCGTTTTTAAAAACCGGTGATCATATTTTAATGGTTGATAACGTGTACGAACCAACTCGCGATTTTTGCGATAAAATTTTAGTGGGACTGGGCATTACAACAACCTACTACCCGCCAACCATTGGCGCAGGTATTAAAGATTACATTCAGCCAAATACTAAAGTGTTGTTTTTAGAATCTCCAGGTTCTATTACGATGGAAGTGCAAGATGTGCCCGCTATGGTAAAAGTAGCCAATGAGCACAACGTAATGACCATGCTTGATAATACCTACGGTAACGGCTTGCATTATCGCCCGTTAGAGCACGGTGTTGATATTAGTATTCAAGCTGCAACAAAGTATATTGTTGGCCATTCAGACGTGATGATGGGTGTGGCTGTTGCTAATAAAAAGTATTGGCCAACCTTGCGCGAAAACTCGTACTTACTAGGGCAATGTACCAGTGCCGATGATGCGTATTTAGCGCTTAGAGGCCTGCGTACAATGGGTGTGCGTTTAAATCAACATGAAAAAGCAGCAATAGAAGTAGCTAAATGGCTTGAACAACATGAGCTTGTTGATCATATTCGACACCCTGCATTTGAAACCTGCCCAGGACATGAGTTTTTTAAACGTGATTTTGATGGCAGTAATGGGTTGTTTTCATTTGTGATGAAAACCGGTAATCAAAAAGCGATTGATGAATTTTTAGATAGCCTTGAGCATATTAAAATGGGCTTTTCGTGGGGCGGTTTTGAAAGTTTAGTAACGGCTAATTTAACTATGAAAGGGCTACGTTCAAATACAGGTTGGGATTTAGGCCCGGTTATTCGCCTGCATATTGGCCTTGAAGATGTTGAAGATTTAATTAGCGATTTAAGCCAAGCACTTGAAGTTTATAAGCAGCATTTATAATTTTTAACGCAATTTATGTTGTTACATTTAAATGTATTGTTACAAAGCTCACCATTGGTGAGCTTTTTTTTGCTGGTAATTCAAGGTGTTTACACTTAGTGTGGATAAATACACAGAAAATAAAAAGTCATTAAGGATAGTCAATGGCAACACCATTACCGACAAACGTAGGGCGATTAACGCAAATAGCGGGATTTGAGCTTGTACGTATGTTTTTAACTAAACGTGGACTTATTGCATTAGCTGCCTTTGCATTGGTGTGGCTAATCATACTGCGCTACCCAATAGGGCAGGCAGTAGGCATTGTAAGTGCGCCCGATTTTGAGCAAATAGCCCGTGATATATCAGGTTCTATTGGTTTAAGTAAATTATTGGATTGGCCTGAGGCCGAATTTGCTATGTACTGGTTAATAGCCCTGTATAGCTTTCCCGTTTTTGGTTTATTTATTTGTAGCGACCAAACGGTAGGCGACAGAGAGCGTGGCACACTGAGGTTTTTATCACTGCGCTCCACTCGCTTTGAAATACTGTTTGGCCGTTTTTTAGGGCAGCTAGCGGTATTAGCCTGCTTAGTGGGCATTACTCTTGTGGCTACGCTCGCTGTACTAGGGTTTAGAGATCCAAGTTTACTGGCAGGTGGTTTTGCCCGTGCACTTTCTATATTTTTAATATTAGTGATTACTCTGTGCCCATTTGTAGCACTTATGACGTTAATAAATACTTTTGCTCGCTCATCGCGCTTATCTATTGTATTGGCAATTTTATATTTTGCAGCAGGCGGTATTGTAGTTGGTATATTGCAATGGCAAATACCCGCATTAGGCTTGCTTGATTATTTATTTCCGGGTGTGCAAATAGAGTTATTAGCGGGGCAAAATTTACCATTATTAAGCGCTGTTGCTATTCCCCTTGTACAAACAGCGGTGCTACTAAGCGTTGCTCAACGTATTTTTGCAAGGAGCTCACTATGAGACCATTAATTACAGCTAGCGGTTTGAGTAAATCGTATGGTGCAAAACTTGCGCTTAATAATGTGGACTTTGAAATTAACAAAGGCGCGCCAGTGGCGCTTGTCGGGCCAAATGGTGCGGGTAAAACTACCTTATTTAGTTTGTTGTGCGGCTATATAGCGCCAAGTAAAGGCAGCCTTGAAATATTAGGGCATAAGCCAGGTAGTGCTGCTTTATTTAATAAAGTAAGTGCATTACCGCAAGATGCACAACTTGACCCTCGTTTTAATATAGACAAGCAACTCGCCTTTTATGCAAAACTACAAGGTATGGGGGCAAAGCAAAGCCAAACTGAGGCGCTACGTGTACTTGATTTAGTTGGCTTAAAAGAAATTGCAAAGCAGCGTGCAGGTGACTTATCGCACGGTATGCGCAAGCGCGTTACGATAGCGCAAGCACTTATTGGTTCACCACAAATTGTAATGCTTGATGAAGCAACCGCAGGGCTTGATCCGATTCATGCCAGAGAAGTACGTGAGCTAGTATCTGAATTAAGTGAGCAGGCTACATTTATTTTAAGCTCTCACGATTTAACTGAGCTTGAGCGACTATGCTCACAGGTACTTCATTTAGATAAAGGCGTACTAAGCGAGCACCAAACAAAAACTAATAATACCGATAAACACTTTTATACATTAATGCTAAGCGAGGCTTATCAAAATGTTGAGCAACAGCTTCAAGCAATTGCAGGGGTGAGCCGGGTGTATATGAGCCAACATAAAGAATATGTAGTTGAGTATCAGCCAACAGGTGAGCCGCTTGATATTGCACTGCTGAGTTTTTGCCATCAGCACAATTGGAAGTACAGGCAGTTAGTTAATGGTCACACATTAGAGAATCAAATATTTAAACAGGAGAAAGTATAATGGGTTTACTTAGCGGACTTATGGGTAATGCAAGCGAAGTTGACGATTCTGATTTAGAGAAAATCCTCGCCAATACATTAATTGACGGTGAACAAGTAGAAAAGGCATATAAAGTAGTACGTGATATGTTTATTTTTACTAATAAGCGTTTAATCTTAATTGATAAGCAAGGTATGACCGGTTCTAAAATGGAAATGGTGAGTGTTGCTTACTCTAAAATAACCAAATTTAGTAAAGAGAGCGCAGGGCATTTTGACTTAGATGCCGAGCTAAAAATATGGGTTGGCTCAGATCCAACACCAATTAGTAAAGAGTTTAAGTCTGGCGATAATATTAACGATGTTTACCGTATTATTAGCCAACACGCGCTTTAATACGGTACATGTTTTAAGTAGTTGTTGACTAGATGTTGCAACTACTTTAATTTTACAGTTTACAACACTTCCTTACAATTAACTTAATAAATACAACTGGTTAGTTAAGTTTTCATTCAGTTTCCTAACGTTAGCATGTGCCTCGACTTTAGCAATACAGCTAGAGCATAAAAAGCAATGTACATAGGGAAGTCTTACAATGAAAAAATTAGCAGTTATTATTTCGAGCATTTTATTATCTAGCACTGCGGCTGCTGCAGACAGCTATAATTCAATTAGTAACCTAAGCTACAAAAATAGCGATAACAACGATACTGTTGCTGTAGATTCTATTTACTATTTATCTCCTAAAAAAACTTTAGGCCCGTACGATCAGTTTGAATACATCAATAAACAAACTAACGTATATGGTGGCTATGCTGATGACGACTTTGGCGATTTAACATCAGTTGGTGGTGAATACTTCATTAATGAATTTGTTGTTGGCGCATCTTACGAAAACCTAGACCCAGATTCAGGTTCTAACAGTGAGCTTTATAAACTGACGGGTGGTTACTTTTTCAACCCTGATTTACTTGCAAAAGTAACACTAGTTGAAAATAAAGACGGCGATGATTACGCATTATTTGATTTAGCTTACAACTACATGCTAAACAGCACTGATTACGTAGGTGTTACACTTACATCAGACGACGATTTTGATTACCGTGCAGTGGCTGCTAAATACTTTATTGATTTGCAGCAAGGTAACTACCTAACATTTGAAGGTAAATACGAAAGTATTGATGATGCAGAAAACCAATGGGTAGCAGAAACTAACTACTACTTCTCAAAAGCAACATCTGTATTTGCTAACTACAATAAGCAAGATACTTATAGCTTTGGTGCTCAACACTTCATCAATAAAAATATTGGTGTAAAGGTGGGTTACGAAAACAACGCTGATGATTCTGACAACGATGCGTACTTTGCTAACATGCGTTTTCAGTTTTAATTAAGTCCCGCACTTAGTTAATACAAAAGTAATATTAAAAAGCCCGCTAAATTTAGCGGGCTTTGTCGTTTTTAAACGTTTGAGCTTTCAACTATAAACTTTTACCAGCCATAATTACGGCCTTTATCATGCTCATCTAAATAACTCCTTTAAGTTATAAATAGAGTCGCCATGAATGGCTAAATTGTTATTAAAGCCATTAAGTGCAGTCGATGATAATAGCTATAAAATAGTAAGAATTGGAGTTGTTTTTGCTAGTAAACAATAGTTATTGGAAAAAACAGATAAAAATATGCACTGATACAAACCTATTTTTCATTATAAATACAGAAAAAATGAATTAAACAGAGTAATTTTTTTTGAGAAATTAAAAAAATTAGTGAGAGGAAATTATATTGATGAGGTTTATCGAATAATTCAGTTGTGTTCGATTTAGCGACAGTTTGTACCGTATTTGTTACTTTTTGAATTTAAATGATGACATGATATTGTCTTGTAGATTTAATGGATACTTTGTATTTACATTTGCATGTAAATTATTACAACTCCATTGGTTTTAATTTGACCTTTCGTTCAGTTTTTGTTCATTTTTCTGGCGTTAGGATGCGCCCCGACTTTGGCTAGACAGCTGAGGCATTAAAGTAATATTTATAGGGAATTTAAAATGAAAAAATTAGCCGTTATCATTTCGAGCATTTTATTATCAAGCGCTGCAACCACTGCAATAGCCGCAGATACTTACCAATCAATTAGCCATGTAGGATATGTGGACGTAGATGGTGATGACACATTAAGTGTTGACTCAACGTATTATTTTTCTCCAAAAGCGACTTTAGGTCCTTACGATCAATTTGAATACATCAATAAGCAAACAAATGTTTATGGTGCATACAGTGATAATGATTTTGTAGATGTTACTAGCGTTGGCGGTGAGTATTTTGTAGAAGATTTTGTATTAGGTGCACAGTACAATAATTTCGATAGTGATTTTGGCTCAAGCACGGATGTAATTGAACTTTCAGCGGGTTACTTCTTTAACCCAAACCTTGTATTAAAAGCAACGTTTGTTGATGTAGAAGATGCTGACAATCAATTTGTGTTTGACTTAGCGTATAACCACCAGTTAAACAGCACTGATTATATCGGCTTTACAGTAACAGCAGATGATGAGTTTGATTACCGTGCAGTAGCAGCTAAGTACTTTGTTGATTTACAGCAAGGTAACTACTTGACTGTTGAAGGTAAATTTGAAGATGTTGATGGCGATTCAAGTAACTGGGAATTAGCATCTAACTACTATTTCAGCAAAGCAACATCAGTTTTTGTTACAGTTAATAAAAATGATGATTACACTCTTGGTGCTCAACACTTTTTCAACAACAATGTTGGTTTAGAAGCAGGTTACGGCAATAACTGGGATGATTCTGATTATGATGCCTACTTTGCAAATGTAAGCTTACAGTTCTAATTTAACAGAAAATTAGAATATGAATAAAAAGCCCGCTCATTTGAGCGGGCTTTTTGTTCAGCGCTATTTACCAGCCGCAGTTGCGGCCTTCGTTTTGTTTATCTAAATAAGTTTGTAATGGTGCAAAGTAATCGAGCATTGCTGTTGCATCCATTTGCGGCTTACCTGTTACAGTTTCAAGCGCTTCTTGCCAAGGGCGAGACGAACCCATTTCAAGCATAGCGTTTAGCTTATCCCCTGCTTCTTTTGAGTTATAAATAGAGCAGCGATGAATGGCTTTATCGTTACCGGCAATTTCACATAAGCTGCGATGAAACTCAAATTGTAAAATATGCGCTAAAAAGTAACGAGTATAAGGCGTGTTGCCCGGTACGTGGTACTTAGCACCCGGATCAAAATCATTTTCGCTACGTGCGATAGGAGCTTGCACTCCTTGGTATTTTTCACGTAGTTCCCACCATGCTTTATTGTAATTTTCCGGAGCTACTTCACCTGAAAATACCTGCCAGCGCCACTGATCAACCATTAAGCTAAACGGCACAAAGGCGACTTTATCAAGTGCCATTTTCATTAATAAACCAATATCTTTAGATTCATCAGGAACTTGTTCAAGTAAGCCGATTTCTTTTAAGTAACCCGGTGTAACCGATAAGGCAATGGTGTCTCCAATGGCTTCATGAAAACCATCGTTTGCACTTTCTTGATAAAATAAAGGCTGTTTATTATAAGCGCGCTGATAAAAGTTATGACCTAATTCATGGTGAATAACTGAAAACTCTTCGCCTGTGCGCTGAATACACATTTTAATGCGTAAATCGTCTTTGCTATCGATATTCCATGCTGATGCATGACACTGCACATCTCTGTCTTTTGGTTTAACAAACAGTGAACGCTCGTAAAATGTCTCTGGTAGTGCGTCAAAACCCATTGAGGTAAAAAAGTTTTCAGCCCCTTTTACCATTTTAAGTTCGTCGTAATTATTTTGAGCTAATAACTCGGTTACGTCGTAACCCGGATCGGCGTTTTCTGGTGCAACTACATCGTAAATATTACCCCATGCTTGCGCCCACATATTACCAAGTAAGTGCGCTGGTATTGGCTGATCTTGAGGTACTTTGTCGGTGCCGTACTTTTCACCTAACTTTGCGCGAACATGGCAGTGTAGCGAGTTATAAAGCGGTTTAACTTGGCCCCAAATACGGTCAAGCTCGGTGGTGAAGTCATCAGCAGGCATATCGTATTTACTGCGCCACATAGCGCCCGTATCGGCATAACCAAGCTCCTTTGCACCTTCGTTGGTTAGTACTACTTGTTGCTCGTAAAGTGAGCGCATTGGTTTTGATATTTGACGCCAGCCTTGCCATAAATCAAGTAGTTCGTTGTAATCTCGGCTGGTGGCCATTTTTGAAGTCATGTCGCCAAGGCTTAAACAGCTGCCGTCTTCTTTACAGTATTTACCCTTACCGTATAGCCCGCCAAGCTCTGCGACAATTTGTGAAAGTTTCGCTGTTTTATCAGCGTCTTGTGGGGCAGGGAGTGTAAGTGCTAGTTTTAGTTTATCAAGTTTACGGCGAGCATCGTAATCAAGCTCTAGTTCGTCGTATTTTGCAGCTTCATTGGCTAAACGCACGACTGTTTCGGTCATTTTACGGTTAACTTCAGCCGATAGAGCCGACGTATCATGAGTAATAAAGTTTGCGTAAATCCATTCTGCACGGCTCGATTCTAAATAAAGTGCACTTAGTTCTTTTTCTGTGTTTGTTATAAATGTTTTTGCACCTTTAGCTGTTACAGCTTTTTTAGTGTGTGCTGAATCAGTAGTGTCTATCGTTACTTCTGCATCGCAGGCCGTTAAAGCAAGAGTACTTGCTACCATTAAGGCGCTCAGACTTAATTTAAATCGAAAGGGGGTCATGCTATTCCTTTAATTTATTGTTATTAAAACGTTGATAATAGCAGTGATGTTTAAAACAATAAAATGGATGCGTTAAGGCTCACGACTCGTCGTGCAATGATTGTATTTAAATTAAGATGGGTCATAATTAAGTTACTATTTTCATTCAATGTGTAAGGAATGTGCGCATGTTAATATTTATAATATTGCTGGTCGTGGTGGTGGTTATTTTTGCGGTTAAAGATATTCGCCTAAACTTGATTAGTCGTCCTACGTTTAAAATGTTCAAAAAGGTGCTTCCGCCATTATCGCAAACAGAGCGAGAGGCGATGGAAGCAGGTGATGTTTGGTGGGATGGTGAGTTATTTAGTGGGAACCCAGATTGGCAAAAACTGCACCGCTTTCCTAAACCAGAGCTTAGCGATAAAGAAAACGCATTTATGGCTAACCAAGTAGAAACCTTATTGGCGATGCTTGATGATTATCAAATTGTACAAAAAGACAAAGACTTACCAAAAGAAGTGTGGGATTACCTAAAAACAGAAGGTTTTTTTGCGCTGATCATTCCTGAAAAATTTGGCGGTCGTGAGTTCTCGGCAATTGCTAATTCAACGATAGTGTCAAAAATTTCGACTAAAAGCTTAACAGCCGCAGTCACTGTTATGGTGCCTAATAGCTTAGGTCCAGGTGAGTTACTTCTTCACTATGGTACTAAAGAGCAGCAAGATCGTTGGCTGCCAAGTTTAGCAAATGGTACAGATGTTCCTTGTTTTGCATTAACGGGACCAGAGGCGGGCTCTGATGCTGGCAGCATTCCTGATTCCGGTGTGGTGTGTATGGGTGAGCACAATGGCGAGCAAGTAATGGGCCTGCGTTTAAATTGGTCAAAGCGTTACATTACGCTTGCACCCGTTGCTACTGTACTCGGCTTAGCATTTAAAATGTATGATCCAGACGCTTTATTAGGTGATAAAAAAGAGCTAGGCATAACGTGTGCGCTTATACCAACCGATCATCCGGGTGTCGAAACGGGTGAGCGTCATTATCCACTTAATATGGCCTTCATGAATGGTACCACTTACGGTAAAGATGTATTTATACCACTGGATTGGATCATTGGTGGACAAGAGTGTGCAGGGCGTGGCTGGAGAATGCTTGTTGAGTGTTTAAGTGCAGGGCGTGGTATATCACTACCAGCATTGAGTGCAGCAACTGGACATTTAGCTTCAAAAATGACATCGGCATACGCCATGGTACGCCAGCAGTTTGGTGTATCTATAGGGCAGTTTGAAGGTGTGCAAGAGGCACTTGCACGTATTGGTGGTTTAACTTACACACTTGAGTCGTGCCGATTAATGACCGCAGGTGCGATTGATTTAAAATTAAGCCCGTCGGTTGTAACAGCGATTGCTAAATACCATATGACTGAAATGGGTCGTACGGTAATGAACGATGCAATGGATATTCATTCAGGTAAAGGAATTCAAGTAGGGCCTAATAACTATTTGGCGCATGGCTATATGGGTATTCCAGTATCAATTACGGTTGAAGGCGCAAATATTTTAACACGTAACTTAATGATATTTGGCCAAGGTGCAACACGCTGTCATCCATTTGTTTTAAAAGAAATGGAAGCCGCTGCAATGGAAGATGACGACGCAGCACTTGAACAATTTGATGGTTTATTAATGAACCATATAATATTTGCAGCAAGTAATGCAGGCATGGCATTTGTGCATGGCTTGACACGTAGTTGTTTTGCTAAAGCCCCTGTAGGTGGTGAAACGGCTGTTTATTATAAACAATTGAGTAGGATGAGCCGAGGCTTAGCTATTTGCACAGACGTGGCTATGTTAATGCTTGGCGGTGAACTTAAACGTAAAGAAATGATATCGGCACGTTTGGGTGATGTATTAAGTCATTTGTACTTAGCATCAACTGTTTTAAAACGTTATGAAGACGAAGGGCGCCAACAAGCTGATTTACCATTCGTAAAATATGCAATTGAGAACTCATTATTTGAAATTGGCCAAGCGTTTAATGGCTTCTTTAAAAACTTTTCAAATCCGGTTGTTAATTTTATCCTTAAACGTATCGTGTTCCCGCTTGGAAATCATTACCACAGACCAAGTGATGAAGTAGCACAAAGTATTTGTGAGCGTATGACTCAACCGGGTGTATTTAGAAACCGCTTAACACACTTATGTTATGTAGATGAAAATGCAGGTACAGGCGTAATGGAAAATGCATTTTTAGCAATGCACGACATGCAAGCGCAGTTTAAAGATTTAAAACAATGGCAGCGCAAAGGCAAAGTGCCTGCAACGCTCGATATTGAAGGTGCTATAAATTATGCACTTGAAAATAAGTTGTTAGAGCAAACAGATGCAGATGCAATGCATCATGCTAATAAGTTACGAAAGCAAGCCATCGCGGTTGATAACTTTCAACCAGGTGAATTGTAGGGTAGTACTTTACTTACTAACTAAAACGTAAAAAGGCCTTACAAATGTAAGGCCTTTTTATGTGTAATTCATTTCTTTTAACGAGCGTAAGGGTCGGCAACAATTTTATCTATGTACCATTTCCCCTTTTTACGAAGCATTTTTACGCTGCGCATTTCGTCAATTTTATCACCATTTAAATAGCCGGTAAAAATAAGGTTTATTTTGGCATTATCACCGTATTGCTCACGGACGCTCATATTGGTCATATCAACTTCAATGGTTACTTCATCGTATTGCATATTTACTAAGTTACGGGAAAACTGTTTAGCAGTACCGTAGGATTTCATTATGCGTGTAAGGTTGGGTGTTGCCATGGTGCTGGCTTTTTGAAGGTCTTGCTGGTTATAAAGCGCATCAAAATAAGCGGTTGCTGTATCGCCAGGAGTGTCGCCAAGTGTTTTGGTATCGTCACCGCAGGCCGATAAAAATAAACAGAGAACCAAACTTAATAAACTCGTGATTTTTTTCATATTAATTATTATTAATTAGTTTTTTTAAAGTGTGTGGTTTATCTATGAAGATGTAAAGGTATGGCGGGCAATAAATAGAAAATTGGATAATAAATAATAAAAAAGGATGCCTAAAGCATCCTTTTAAAATTTTAGAATTGCTTATTGCACTAGCTCTTGCTCACTAAACTCTTCATCAAACATTGGGCTTGATAAGTAACGCTCAGTTGCACTAGGTAGGATAACAACAATATTTTTATCTGCGTTTTCAGGTTTTTCAGCAATTCGCTTAGCTGCAACAACCGCTGCACCTGACGAAATACCGACTAAAATACCTTCTTTTTTCATTAACTGATGCGCCATTGCAATTGCATCTTCGTTAGATACAAGCTCAGCTGCATCAATTAAGTCCATATCTAAGTTACCAGGGATAAAGCCTGCACCAATGCCTTGGATTTTATGAGGGCCTGGTTTAATTTCTTCACCGGCAAGCGTTTGGCTAATGACTGGAGAGTTAGTTGGTTCAACAGCAATAGATTTAACGTTTAGACCTTTTTCTGTTTTAAGGTAACGGCTAACACCTGTAATAGTACCACCCGTACCTACACCGGCTACAAAAAAGTCTACTTTGCCGTCAAGTGCATCGTAAATTTCTGGGCCTGTTGTTTCAAAGTGAACTTTAGGATTTGCAGGGTTTTCGAATTGTTGTAATAAAATATATTTATCAGGTGCGGTTGCTTGAATTTCTTTTGCTTTTTCAATTGCGCCATTCATACCTTTAGCACCGTCGGTAAGTACTAGGTTTGCACCTAGTGCTTTTAATAGCTTGCGACGTTCTAGGCTCATAGTGTTTGGCATAGTAAGTGTTAACTTGTAACCACGAGCAGCTGCAACAAATGCAAGTGCAATACCAGTGTTACCTGATGTTGGCTCAATAAGTTCTTTACCTTCAACAAGCTGACCTGACTTTTCAGCTTCCCAAATCATTGATGCACCAATACGGCATTTGATACTAAAGCTTGGATTACGAGATTCAACTTTAGCGTATACATTCCCACCCGTAACACGATTAAGTTTTACTAGCGGCGTATTACCAATAGTTAGTGAGTTATCTTCAAAAATAGTAGACATAATGTTCCTTTGGATACAATCTGATCAACGTGCTAATAGCCTTTGCTACTAACTATACATACACACTTTACTGTGAGTTTAAAAAAACTAAAGTAAAGTTTGGCTATAACATATATTTATTGGGCTTATAACCAGTCGAAATAAAAATCAATTATTAACGGTGCTTTAGTTATTGTAGGTGCGGGCTTAATTTGAGATTTAAAGAGTAAAAACTCGTTTAGTCAAAAAATGTTCAAAAGAGCTCTAGATTAAGCTGCATTTGTTCGTTATTTGTGCATATAAATGTAACTTGAATAGTTTTATCACACAATGCGTCTAAAACATGATAAAAACACGTATCTAAATTCAATTAAGCAATCACAATGAAGTTAATCTTAAAATTAATTGCCGGTATTGTGGCCGGTATCTTAGTCGGACTATATGTACCTATAACTGGTGTTGAACTTTTATTTACAGTAAAAGAGCTGATTGGTCAAATTATCTCCTTTACCATCCCTCTTATCATTTTGTTTTTTATTGCATCGGGTATTGCTGGCCTACCAAAAGGGTCTGGTCACTTACTTGGTAAAACAGTCGGGTTTGCTTACAGCTCTACCATTATTGCAGGTACGCTTGCATTTTTATTAGTAAGTGCTGTTATACCTTTTTTAAGTGGTGGCATTACTTTTGAAGCTGAAGTTGCAACTGAAATTGGTAGTTTTATTGATTTAGAAATTCCACCTCTGATGGGTGTAATGACCGCATTAGTGACTGCTTTTGTATTTGGTATAGGCATGAGCCAATTAGAACTTGATACACTTAAAAAGGTGTCTGATCAGGGGCGAGATGTAATTGACGGGTTATTATCAAAAGTAATTATACCTGCTTTACCATTTTACATTGCTGGCGTATTTGCCGAAATGACGGTAGCGGGCACTGTGGTTGATACATTGCAAACATTTGGTGTAGTACTAGTTGCTGCGCTTGTTATGCATTGGTTATGGTTAAGCGTTTTATATATAGCGACAGGTATATTGTTAAAACGTAATCCAATCGAATTAGTTAAAAATATGCTCCCAGCTTACTTTACTGCGTTAGGTACTATGTCGAGTGCAGCAACGATTCCAGTATCGCTACAATCAAGTAAGGCAAATAATGTTAAAGAAGATGTAGCTAATTTTACTGTGCCGCTTTGCGCGACTATTCACTTATCTGGCTCAACTATAACAATAGTAACCTGTGCAATGGCTGTTATGTTTTTATCGCCAAGCATGGAAGTTCCTTCATTAATGGGTATGCTGCCATTTATTATGATGTTAGGTGTAGTAATGATTGCAGCTCCAGGTGCTCCAGGTGGTGCAGTCATGTCGGCGCTTGGTTTATTAACAAGCATGCTTGGGTTTAATGAAGGTGCTGTAGCATTAATGATTGCACTTTATTTAGCACAAGATAGCTTTGGTACTGCGTGTAATGTAACGGGTGATGGTATCATTGCGTTATGGGTTGACAGATTTAGCGAAAAATCGTCAGCTTAAACTATTAGAGTGAGGCAATAATATTAATTATTGTTTCGCTTTATGTATGTTACTGTGGCAAATTAATTTAATTAAATTGCATGTTGTTAGGTAAGTGAGGATGTTCCATTGATTAATGTACTTTTAGTTGATGACCATGAACTTGTACGAACAGGAATCAAGCGTATTCTTGATGACGTACGAGGGTTTAAAGTAATTGGCGAAGCTAAAACTGGCGAAGAGGCTGTACAGTTTTGTCGTCAGCATGCGCCAAACATAGTATTAATGGATATGAATATGCCAGGCATGGGCGGATTAGAAGCGACTAAAAAGATTTGTCGTTACTGCCCAGATGTAAAAATTATTGTGCTTACTGTTAATTGTGAAGATCCGTTTCCGAGCAAGGTAATGCAAATTGGCGCTCATGGCTTTTTAACTAAAGGTGCAGGCTCTGACGAAATGGTTCGTGCTATTCGTTGCGTTCATGCTGGTCAGCGTTATATTGCCCCTGAAATTGCACAGCAGATAGCGCTTGCACAAGTAACAGGGCGCACAGATGAAAACCCTTTTCAGAGTTTATCTGAGCGAGAGCTGCAAATTATGCTTATGATCACCAAAGGTGAAAAAGCACAAGATATAGCAGAGCGTTTAAATCTAAGCTCTAAAACAGTAAATAGCTATCGCTACCGTATGTTTGAAAAGTTAAATGTAGGTGGCGATGTTGAGCTTACCCATTTAGCTATTCGTCATAAAATGATTGATATAGACGTTTCGTACTAACTATAATTTATGTCTGAATTTGATCACGTACATTTTCTCAAAACGCTATCAAGCGAGCCGGGTGTATACCGAATGCTTGATAGTGACAGCCAAGTTATTTATGTTGGTAAAGCTAAGCATCTAAAAAAGCGTGTTAGCAGTTACTTTAGAAGTAATATTACCGATAGCAAAACACGCGTTTTAGTGAGTAATATTAGTGACATTGAAGTCACTCTCACCAATACTGAAACCGAAGCGCTGCTGCTTGAAAATAACCTAATAAAAAAATATCAGCCTCGCTACAACATATTATTGCGCGACGATAAGTCGTACCCCTATATTTTACTAACTAGCCATAAACACCCACGTTTAGCGTTTCATCGTGGCAGTCGTAAAATTAAAGGCGAGTACTTTGGGCCTTTCCCAAGCGCAGGAGCGGTATCTGAAAGCTTGCGCTTAATGCAAAAAATATTTCCTGTTCGTCAATGTGAAGATGCTTATTACCGCGCAAGAAGTCGCCCGTGTCTGCAATATCAACTTAAACGTTGCTCAGCTCCATGTGTAAATAAAGTAACGGATGATGATTACAGCGAGCAGGTTGATTATGTTCGTAAATTTTTAACAGGTAAATCTCACGAAGTTATTGCTGATTTAATAAAAAAAATGGAAGCAGCCAGCCTGCAGCTAAACTTTGAATTAGCGGCAAAAGTTCGCGACCAAATAATGCTACTTCGTAAAATGCAGGAGCAACAGTCTATTTCTGGTAACTTTGCAGAAATGGATGTTGTCGGTTTTGCGCATTTAAACGGGTTAAACGGTATTCATTTATTAATGATCCGCGATCATAAAGTGCTGGGTAGTAAAACCTATTTTCCAAAAGTACCTAAAGATTCGAGTGAACAAGAAATATTGACCTCATTTTTAGGACAATATTATTTAGCGCCAGGAGCAACTGGGCGTATTGCAAAAGAAATCATATTACCGTTTGAAATAGAAGAAAGCGCGGCGCTCGGCGAAGCACTCTCACAAATAAGTGAACGTAAAGTAACTCTTAAAGTTGTCACTCGGGGTGAGCGTGCGCAATACCTACAACTCGCAAATAAAAATGCATTAAACAGTATTGCGGTTAAACAAAGTACCCAAGACTCTATTAATAAACGTTATGCACAATTAAAAGCAACACTGCGACTTGACGATATTACCCGAATGGAGTGTTTTGATATAAGCCACACCATGGGGGAGAACACCGTTGCAAGTTGTGTTGTATTTGACTCACAAGGCCCAAATACAAAAGAGTATAGGCGCTACAACGTAACAGGTATAACTGGTGGCGATGATTATGCTGCAATGGAATTTGCACTTAACAAACGCTATAACAAGTTAGTAGACGAAGACAAAATTCCAGACGTTATCTTTATTGATGGTGGTAAGGGGCAGTTAGGGCGCGCTGAGCAGTATTTTTCTAATTGGCCGCACACAAAAATGCCTTTATTAGTAGGTGTTGCAAAAGGAACGAGTCGCAAACCCGGGCTTGAAACACTATTGATTGACGGTGGACGCAAAACCATTCCGATGGATTCAGATGCACCTGCGCTTCATTTGATTCAGCATATTCGTGATGAGTCTCACCGTTTTGCAATTGCTGGGCATCGTAATAAACGACAAAAACAACGAACACAATCACTATTAGAAGAAATAAATGGAGTAGGTTCTAAGCGTCGCCAAACATTATTAAAATATTTAGGGGGCATGCAAGGTGTAAAAGCTGCTAATATAGAACAGTTAAAGAAAGTTCCTGGGATCAGCCCTGACATGGCTGAGAAGATATTTAACCATTTGCATGACAAGGGCTAGCCCTTCATGCGAATATAGCCAAAAAGACATATCCAAGTAGTTATGTGGAATATTCCAAACACACTTACAACATTTAGACTTTTTCTTATCCCCGTTTTTTTGGTGATATTTTATTTGCCTTATAGCTGGGCATTTTTTGCTGCCGCCTTTATTTTTTGGCTTGCATCGATTACCGATATACTAGACGGTTATTTAGCAAGAAAGCTTGAGCAATCAACTCCTTTTGGTGCTTTTTTAGATCCTGTTGCTGACAAAGTAATGGTATGTGCTGCACTTGTAGCGTTATCTGATCAGTACCAGTCAATGTATATGACAATACCAGCTCTTATTATTATAAGCCGTGAAATTATTATATCTGCACTTCGCGAATGGATGGCAGAGCAGGGCAAGCGCGGTAACGTGGCTGTTTCAAACATGGGTAAAATAAAGACGGCTGCACAAATGTTAGCCATTATCGGTTTGATTTGGCAATATGATACGTGGATGAACTATTTAAGTTTTGGATTACTGTACATTGCGACCTTTTTAACCTTGAGTTCTATGATGCAATATTTACGTGCAGCATGGGGTGAATTGACTAAAAATTAACTCTAAATGTATAATAACGCACCGTTTTAGATAAAAAACAAGCAAACAGTTCAAAACTAGCATTTTTTGTATTGACGCGTTTAATAATCTCTGTAGAATGCGTCCGTGTTGAGAGGGCATAGCCCCCGAGATAAACAAAACGGTAATTAATCAGTTACCTGAATGTTCACATAAATCATCATGTGTTAATTCAAATAGCTGATAAATAAAATGCGGTACTAGCTCAGTTGGTAGAGCGCGACCTTGCCAAGGTCGAGGTCACGAGTTCGAGCCTCGTGTACCGCTCCAAGTTTATCTTAAGGTTATTACCCCAATGTTGGGGCGGAATGGCAGAGTGGCCATGCACCGGATTGCAAATCCGTTTACCTCGGTTCGACTCCGGGTTCCGCCTCCATTTCAACACTCCACACGCTTTAATTAGCAAACTCGATGCCCGAGTGGTGGAATTGGTAGACACAAGGGATTTAAAATCCCTCGACTAACAAGTCGTGCCGGTTCAAGTCCGGCCTCGGGCACCACTATGTGGTTTAATTGCATTACCAAGTGTAATTTATAAAATGATTAATTTAGAATTAATATGATGCGGTACTAGCTCAGTTGGTAGAGCGCGACCTTGCCAAGGTCGAGGTCACGAGTTCGAGCCTCGTGTACCGCTCCATATTAGTTTTATCCACTTGCTTTTAATAGCAAACTCGATGCCCGAGTGGTGGAATTGGTAGACACAAGGGATTTAAAATCCCTCGACTAACAAGTCGTGCCGGTTCAAGTCCGGCCTCGGGCACCACTTTAAATTATTTTACCAAGATAATTTAAAGTTAATAAAACAGTATTTTGCGGTACTAGCTCAGTTGGTAGAGCGCGACCTTGCCAAGGTCGAGGTCACGAGTTCGAGCCTCGTGTACCGCTCCAAATTATTTGGATACATTTAGGCGGAATGGCAGAGTGGCCATGCACCGGATTGCAAATCCGTTTACCTCGGTTCGACTCCGGGTTCCGCCTCCATATAATTTACTCCACACGCTTTAATTAGCAAACTCGATGCCCGAGTGGTGGAATTGGTAGACACAAGGGATTTAAAATCCCTCGACTAACAAGTCGTGCCGGTTCAAGTCCGGCCTCGGGCACCATCTTTACTAAAATCCTCAGATAAAATTCATTTAAATTCTAAATCACTTCTATTTTTAAAATATTCAAAAATTATCCTTATTTAGATTCCCAATCTTATTTTTAATACCTACTTACCTTTAATATCTATTTTTTTAATATCTTAAAGTTTCATCATCATACATTTATAAAGCTGCCAGTTTGTATTTAACCGTTAATGCTTTTATCCAATCTGGTTAAATTAACTGAATTGGTATAATTAGTTGTGAATAAGAGCACCTGTTAATAACAAAGAAAAAATCGGAACGCTGGCTATTCAATTTTCTTGGCAATTACTCCTGCACCTATGTTTTAGTAAATCAAATGCTTTTAACTCTGCTAACGTAAGGTTTGCTCTCTAAAAATAGCTAAGTTTTAACGAGGGGTGGCATTAATGAATGTAATTGAAGTGCGGTGTCTAAAATAAATTTAATATAGGAGTATAAGAAATGCGTTTAGTACTTAGTTAGACGAATTGCTAATGTTTTATAAGCGACCCTTGAGGATCGCTTATAAAGGATAAATTGTTATTGCAGTTTACTCTGAGCTTTGTAAATTGGATACTCGCTCAACAAGCCTTGAATAAGCGCAATACACATTAAAATAAGTACTATTGAAAACGGCAAAGCTGTAGTAACTACGCCCGACTGAAGCGCTTGCAATGCTTGCGAGCCACCAACCCAAAGCAATACTGCTGCAATCACGCCTTCGACTGTAGCCCAAAATATACGTTGTGGCACTGGTGCATCTATTTTACCGCCCGCAGTTATACCATCTATTACAAGCGATCCTGAATCAGATGACGTTATAAAAAATACCAACACGAGTGCTATAGAAATAATAGAAATAAAACTAGAAAGTGGTAACTGCTCGTATACCTGAAATAAAGTCACTGAGATATCAGTTAAACCACTTTGTCCAAGTGGGCCAACTTTATCTATAACTTGTGTAATTGCCATATTTCCGAATACGCCCATCCAAACCAAACTAAGAAGCGTTGGTAGGCCAATGACGACGAGTAAAAACTCGCGTACAGTGCGCCCCTTTGAAACTCTAGCAATAAACATCCCAACAAACGGCGACCATGATATCCACCATGCCCAATAAAACACAGTCCAAGAGTGCATCCAATCTTCATCGGGTCTATTAAAAGGATTGCTTAAAGGTACAAAGTGTTCTGCGTACGCCCCAAGGGTAAACCAAACAGCAGTAATTGCATCAGAGAAAGTAAGGGCAATAACAACTAATAATAAAATAAATGCACAAATTAAATTAACATTGCTCAGTACTTTAACACCGCCCTCAATACCTCTAATAACAGAGAAAATTGCAATACACGTTACTAAACCAATAACAGATATTTGAAAAGCAGTCCCATAATCAGTGCCTAACAGATAATTTATCCCGCTGGTAGCTTGTTGAGCGCCAAGGCCTAGCGATGTAGCTAAACCAAATAAAGTAGACAGTACAGCGAGTATATCGATGATATGACCAAGCCACCCCCAGGCACGATCACCAAATAATGGATAAAAAACAGAACGTATAGATAAAGGAAGGCCTTTGTTAAATGCAAAAAAAGCCAAGCTTAATCCAACAACAGCGTAAATCGCCCATCCATGTAAACCCCAGTGGTACATGGTTGCACCCAAAGCTAATGAGTGTGCTTGCGGTGAGTTTGGCTCAACGCCCATAGGCATATGATACCAACCAGTATAATATGCAGTTGGCTCAGCAACCCCCCAAAACAGTAAGCCAATACCCATTCCTGCTGCAAACAGCATTGAAAGCCACGACATATAGCCATGTTCTGGGCGAGCTTTTACGCCACCTAAACGAATTTTACCCAAAGGAGAAAATGCTAAAATAACGCAAAATATCACAAAGGCATTGGCTAGTAACATAAAGTAACTATCAAATTGATTAATTATGGCGTCTTTAGTCGAGGTTAGTGCATCACGGGTAACGGTAGGGTCAAAAACTAGGGTAAGTATTACAAATAAAATAACTAAGAAAGCGCTTATGCCAAATACTGGGTTATGGATATCAAATCCCCACTTTTGTACATTATCTTGCCCAACTTGGTAATCAGTAGTGTCTATACTGTATTTTTTTGTTATGTCATCCATCGGACCTCCTTTTTATAGATAACTTAATTCATATATCCTACGTAATTAAATATAAAATAGTTTTAAAATTAATATAACTTTTTATTTATAAGAAATGAGATGTTTAAGCGTAATATTTGTTATTTTTAGAACTAAAAAAGCGAGCCGTAGCTCGCTGTTTATTATTTACTGCCAGGCCTCGGGATCGACCTCTTTAGCAAGTTTAGGATGTTTACTCTTATCAAAGGTAGGTATTAGGCCTTTCTTGCGTTGCTCGTTATAATCTTTAGAAAGCCATACAACAACACCTGAAAGCATAAATAACGCTATAACGTTTACAATAGCCATCAAACCCATTGATATATCTGCCAGCGTCCAAATTAAACCAAGCTTACCAACAGCGCCAAACATCACCATACCTAAAACAACAAGTCTAAAGATAAACATACCTTTATTAGAGTTGTGCTCTAAAAACATTAAATTTGTTTCAGCGTAAGAGTAATTAGCCACAATAGAAGTAAAAGCAAAAAACAATATAGCAATGGCAATAAAGTAAGTACCCCAGTCGCCGACATGTTCTTGTAATGCTGCTTGTGTAAGTTCAATCCCCATAACACCAGATTCAGGTATTAATTGCTGCGATAGTAAAATAAGAGAAGCAGTCGCTGTACAAATAACAATAGTATCAATAAATACACCTAGCATTTGCACATAACCTTGTGATGCTGGATGAGGCGGGTAAGGTGTAGCAGTAGCTGCGGCATTAGCTGCACTACCCATACCTGCTTCGTTTGAGAATAAGCCACGCTTTATACCTTGGATCATAGCTTGTGTAACACCATAACCAATTGCACCTGCACCAGCTTGTTCAATACCAAAAGCACTCTTTATAATAAGGGCGAGTACATCCGGGAGTGCAGTAAAGTTAATAGCACATACATAAAGAGCCACTAACAAGTAAGCTAATGCCATAAATGGCACAACCATTTCGGCAAAACGAGAAATCGTTTTCAAACCACCAAAAATAATAATACCAGAGCCAATAACCAAGCAAATGCCTACTATATACTTAGGTACATCAAACGCTACTTCAAATGCTGCAGCAATAGAGTTTGACTGTACGGCGTTAAATACCAAACCAAAGGCTAAAATTAAGCATAGCGAGAATAAAGTTCCCATCCAGCGTTTACCTAAACCGTTTTGCATATAATAAGCAGGGCCACCTCTAAAATTGCCTTCAACATCCTTTGTTTTATAAGCCTGAGCTAAAGTACTTTCAGCAAAGCTTGTAGCCATACCTATTAATGCAATAAGCCACATCCAAAAAATAGCACCCGGACCACCTAGGTATAAGGCAACAGCAACACCAGCCATATTGCCTGTACCAACGCGGGCAGCTAACGAAGTACAAAAAGCCTGAAAGGATGAAATTTCGTTATCGGCACATTTACGAGAGCCAAACATAACTTTGAACATATGTGGGAATTGCACAAACTGAATAAAGCCTAGTCGAAAAGTAAAGAAAAGGCCTGCTGCTATTAATAAGTAGACGAGAACTTGGCCCCATAGAAGGGCACTTATACTGTTTATTATGTCTGTCATGGATACTGCCTAAATACATGAGTTAAAAAAGTGACCGCAACTTATCACATCAGGTTAAAAGTGTTTAGTTTTAAAGTTCAAAAGCAGAGTTATCAACAGGGTTTTGTGGGTAACTTGTGTTTATCGTGTGTGCTTGCTTGGGGCTTAATTTTAATTACTATTTTGTGTAAATAACGCTTGCGTAAAATTCGCCGCTC
>NZ_JBBMQY010000026.1:0-50916 GCF_038900255.1 Pseudoalteromonas sp. AS84
CGAGCGGCCAAAGGGATCAGACTGTAAATCTGACGGCTCAGCCTTCGCTGGTTCGAATCCAGCTCCCTCCACCACTTCTCTATTATTCCTATATTCCTATATTCCTATATTCCTATATTCCTATATTCCTATATTCAGTAACATCAAAACACCCATTGTAAACTCATACCATTTTGTTTTAACCAATTAGAGGATGTTTTGTAATCGGGAAAAAACGTCTCTACCCGTTGCCAAAAAGCTTTGCTGTGGTTTAAATACTTTAAGTGAGCAAGTTCATGAACAATCACATAATCTATAGCGTGGTAAGGGGCTCCTATAAGATGTAAATTAAAAGTGAGTTCTCGCTTACTATTACAACTCCCCCACTTGCGTTTATAAACACCTATTTTTAAATCATTTGGCAACTCTTCACCCATTAGAGTGCAGAAATACGCTAAACGCATTTCTATGTATGCAATAAGCTGCTCTTTTAAATAAGTTTCTAATAGCTGCTGGTACTTTTGAAAGTCATTTTTAACTCGAGGAGATATTGTAATTAGTAAATGGTTATCATGTGGGATTACTTTAGAATCTTGGCCTGAGTCCAGTTTCAAATAAATAGTTTCTGAAAAAACACAAATCTCTCTCGATTCAAAAGGGTATTGCTTAGTGTCCTCAATTAAAAATTGTTTTTTTAATTGCTCTTCAACCCACTCTTGTTTGTCAAATAACCAAGTGTCAATTTGCTTTTTTGCGACAAAATGTGGTGCATACACAGTCACATTTTGATTGTGTACTTTTATAGCAACTGTTTTGCGTCTAACACTTTTCTTTAACTTATATTCAAACACTCAATTTCTCATAAACTTTTTATTATAACTCAACCCTGCGTAGGCTAAAAACAGGCGTATTAAAACTTAACATTATAAAATGTGTGATATTAAAACAAAAAAACAGATTTAGAAAAACAATAATTGCTGATTAAAAGGTAGTATAAAGTTATAAAGACATTATTTTAGACGGTTAACTTAATTAACAGTTTATTTATTAGTAAATTAGATTAAACTTGTGCAATAAAGACTATATTTTGAGCCATTATGTTATCAGCTTTTTTCATTACTGACCAAGACCCAAGCTTAATTATTAATGGCGTTTATGATCCTGTTTTAGTTTCAATGTCTATCCTGATTGCTATTTTTGCAGCTTTTTTTACTACCCGCCTTATCGATTTAGCAAAAGAAACTGAGTTCCCTGGTTATCAACGTATAGCAAATATGACCGCAGCGACTGTTTTTTCAGCCGGCATTTGGAGTATGCATTTTATCGGTATGCTCGCATTTTCATTGTGTACCAACATTAGTTACGATCCAACCATTACACTGCTGTCTTTTTTACCCGCATTTTTTGCTTGTCAGTATGCAATATCGATGCTGGTGAACAGTAATGGTAACTTAAAAGTATTATCTATTTGTTCCGTGCTACTTGGCGCTGGTATTGGCACTATGCATTACAGTGGTATGGCCGCAATGGAGCTTGCTCCACTTCTTCGGTACGACCCTCTCACATTTGGTTTATCAATTATAGTTGCCGTTGTTCTTTCTTTTATTGCTTTGTACAGTCGCTTTAATCTTGAACGTGTTTTACCAGGCCTAACACCGCTGCAAAATAATTTAATCAGCGCAACAATTCTTGGATTGGCTGTTGCTGGCATGCATTATATGGGAATGGTTGCAACACGATTTGTAGCAACTTCTCCACTCATTTACGATGATGTAAATGCTAATGCAGGCCTCACCTTTGTAGCTATTGCTGTAGCAACTGCAACAATTGCAATCACGAGTATTGTGGCAGTTATAAATGGCATGGTTCGATACCGTATGTTGCTCGAAGAAAAGTCAGCAGACGAGTCTCGCTTAAACGCAATTTTAGGCACAGCCATTGATGGAATTGTAACGATTGATCATACAGGCATTATTTTAAGTTTTAACGAATCAGCCAGTAAAATTTTTGGCTGGCATGAAAATGAAGTACAAAATCATAATATTAAGATGCTAATGGATGATGCTATCGCGACACATCACGATAGCTATCTTTTACATGCTAAAAATGTTGATTTAGGTAAAGTAATTGGTGTTAACCGTGAAATTTTTGCTAAACACAAAAACGGCCACTTATTCCCTATTCGCTTGGGGATTGGAGAAGTTAATCAGCCAGGGCAAAATCCTCTATACGTTGGCTTCATTACAGACTTATCAGAGCAGCGAGCTTTACAAAAAAGCCTTGAGGAAAAAGAACAAAAATACCGCTCTTTAATGGATAACATGCCAGGTGTAGCTTTTAGGTGTAAGTTTGATGATAACTGGACCATGCTTTTTATCAGCCCGAGCATCAACGAGTTAACGGGTTATAATCCAAATGAATTTACTGAACATTGCATTGAATTTAACGATCTGATTTTAAAATCCGATCAGCAGCCTATTGTAGATGCCGTAACTAAAGCAGTAGATGAAAAACGTCAGTACTCAATCGAATACAGGATTCGCCATAGAAACGGCAAAATCTTATGGCTTTTAGATAAAGGCAGTATCGACTTTGATCCCCAAGGTCAAGCAAAGTGGATTGATGGTGTTTTAGTTGATATTACTGAACGCAAAGAATATGAAGAAAAACTAGAGCAGGCTAAATTTAAAGCTGAAGAAGCCGCTCATGCAAAGCAATCTTTTATGGCTAATATGAGCCATGAAATACGCACACCTATGAACTCTATAATAGGTTTTAGCGACCTATTAATGGACACACCACTCGATCAAGAACAACAAAAACATTTAGTTACTGTGAATAATGCGGCTCGTTCATTACTTAGATTATTAAATGAAATTCTCGATTCCGCAAAACTAGAGCGCGGTAAGCTTACTATTGAGCCAATACATTTTAGTTTAAAGCCAGTAATAGACAGTATTATTTCTACTTTTTGGCTAGAAGCTAAAAAGAAAGATTTAGAACTTAAACTTCATATTAAAGAATCAGTAAGTGCTACTTATTACGGCGATCCGGATCGACTCAGGCAAGTACTTACTAATTTAATTGGTAACGCTATTAAGTTTACCGAAAAAGGCTCTGTTACCGTAACCGTTGGCGTGACACAAAATCAGCATCTGTTTTTTGAAGTACAAGATACCGGTATTGGCATTGCAAAAGATCGTATTCAAGCAGTGTTCCAACCTTTTGAGCAAGCCGATGGCACTACTACGCGCCGCTTTGGTGGAACAGGTCTTGGTACAACCATAAGTAAACAACTTGTAGAGCTTATGGGCGGAACAATAAACTTAGTAAGTGAACTAGGTAGAGGCACCTGCTTTTACTTTTCATTGCCACTTGCTATAGGTGACGAAACTAAAATAGATCATTTTGATGGTCTACACACCCAGTTACCAGCTCTTAGAATATTGGTAGTTGACGATATTGAACAAAATACAGAACTACTTTCTTTGCTCCTTTCGCGCGACCAGCATGCCGTTACCAAGGCATCAAACGGGCTCGAGGCGATAAAAGTATTTGAAGAACAAGACTTTGATGTCATTTTAATGGATATACATATGCCATTGTGTGATGGCATACAAGCAACGCAAAAAATAAGAGCAATAGAAAACCAAAGACAAATTAAGTACACACCAATTATTGCGCTCACTGCCAGTGTACTACAGCAAGATAAACTAACCGCTAAAAAAGCAGGCATGAATGGCTTTGCTAATAAGCCTATTGATATAAACCAACTAAACCAAGAAATAGCACAAGTCCTTGGCCTCGGTATTGCAAAAGAAATGGTTATATCGCAAAGCGATCCTAAAGCACAGCACATAGATTTTGAAAAAGGGTTAGCACTTTGGGGCTCTAAGTGTAAGCAGCTTACCGAAATTACTAAATTTATTAGTGATAGTAATAAGCGGTTCGAGATGCTCTTTAATGATAAATTATCAAATATAAAAGATGCCGATAGCCTCATTCACACACTCAAAGGTGTTGCTGGTAACTTAGGTCTAATAACATTGATGAAGTTATTAACCGATTTAGAGCAAAAGCAAAGTGATGCTAAAGTTATTAGTACTTTAGACGATATAAAAAGCGAGTTACTTGTCATCTCACAACTGCTGTCATCAAATACCTGCGATAAGCCAAGTATTAACTCTGAAGATAATAGTTCAAACACGCTATCAATCGATGAAATTAAGTCATTGTGTGAAATACTTTCTCAAGATGCACAAAATGCAGAATTAAATGATGAACTACTAGCAAAACTGCAACGCGGCACACCTTCTATCTATAAAAATGAAGTTGATGATATAGCCGAGGCCTTTGATGAATTTGATTTTGATAAAGCACACGTAATACTAGAAACCTTACTTGAAAAACTAACAAATAATGAGTATTAATTAATGGACTTTACGTCAGATAGACCACGAGTATTAATTGTTGACGATGAGCCTGCAAATCTAAAAGTAATGCGCGAAGTGTTAGGTAATCAATATCGTATGTCGTTTGCTAAATCGGGTGACGCTGCACTGGCATTACTTGAAAAAGAATTACCAAAGCTAATTTTACTCGACATAATGATGCCAGATATGAATGGTTTTGAAGTCTGTCAAATAGTTAAAGCTAACCCTAAAACATCACATATCCCCATTATATTTGTTACTGCGCTTGGCGATGAAAGCGATGAATATAAAGGTTTTGAGTTAGGTGCCGTAGATTATATTACTAAGCCAATAAGCCCTGCTATTGTAAGAGCTAGAGTTAAAACTCACTTGTCGCTAGTGCAAGCAGAGCAATTAAAACAAGCTCATGTAGATTTAGTACAACGCTTAGGTCGTGCTGCTGAATATAAAGATACCGATACTGGCGAGCATATAGTTCGTATGAGCCAATACAGTAAAGTATTAGCGTTAGCACTAGGTATGGATGAGCAAAAAGCAGAGCTTTTACATCAAGCCGCTCCAATGCACGATGTAGGAAAAATAGGTATCCCAGATGCCATTTTACTCAAGCCTGGAAAGTTAACTTCTGAAGAGTTTGATCATATGAAAAAGCACGCCATAATTGGCGCGCAAATATTAGCAAACTCCTCGTCACCATTATTACAACTCGCTCATACACTTGCTATTGAGCACCATGAAAAGTGGGATGGCACTGGCTACCCTAATGGAATTGAAGGCGAAGATATATCAATTGAAGGTAGAATTGTAGCTATAGCTGACGTATTTGATGCACTTACTTCGAAACGTCCTTACAAAGAAGCTTGGAGTGTTGAAAAAACAATTCAACATATACAATCACAAGCCGGTGAACACTTTGACCCTAAATTAGTTGAATTGTTTATAGAGAAAATTGACGATATTATTGCGATTAAAGAAGCGCACCAAGAACAACAACACTAAGCAATTAATGCTTAGTGTTCATTTAATCAGTACGTTTTTTACTGACGTGCGACCCAAGCTTCACATCGTTATAAATACACTTAATATAGCTGTAGTCATGTGAGGTAATTTCATGGCTATTACCGCTTTCATCTTTAAAGTACATAGAAAACGTTACACCATGATCTGCTAAAACTGCTTTTACATTTAAACCCTCAAGATGATTGAGCCATTGAATAAATTGATCCCCTGAGGCCAAAAATGCAATCCCTTTACTACGCCCCTCACCTTCAAAAAGTGCTAAACGAGTTGTTGAACTAGTATCTTCAAGTGTTAAAGGGCCGCGTCCGTCCTCATCCCAAAAGGCAAGCTCGGGTACTACACTAAAACCTAAAACACGCTCATACCACTTAACGGCACCAACCAAGTTATCAACATTTAAATGGCAATGATCAATTCCAGATAACTTAGGTATGCTTGTATTATTCACGCTACTCGCCTATTTCTGACTTTAATTGCTCTAAAAATTCATGCATGTACGTTGTACGCCTATTCGCTTCTGCTTTAGCTGATGGCGTATTCATGCTGTCGGCAATATGTAATAACTTTATGAAGAAGTGATCAAGCGTGTATTTTTTATCATCAGCCTCGCGTTCAACACAAAAAGGGTCTTCTGGATTGTACAATAGCCGAGAAATTGATCCGCCTACTTTCATGCAGCGACTCACCCCAATTGCGCCCAATGCATCCATTCTGTCAGCATCTTGTACTATTTGCGCCTCAACTGTTTTAATTTTTATATTTGCGCTGAAGCTATGCGCCGCAATAGCATGATGAATCTCATCAAAAAGTGACTCGTCATAATTAATAGATTTTAAAAATTCCAATGCCTTATCGGCTGCCATAGTAGAGGCTTTTGCACGATCAGGGTGATTTTTAGCAACTGCCACGCAATCGTGCATCCACGCTGCAGGTAATACCACCGACATGTTTGCCTGCTCTGCATTACATAGCTGTATTGCAACACGTACCACGCGTTCTATGTGGGTGATATCGTGAGCTACATCGGCATGCACTAAAGAAGTTATAAATTCTCTACATTGTGAATTAAGTATTTTTAAATCGGGGCTTAAAACGGCGTCAGGCACTATTAGGTTCCAAAAGCTAATGAATCGGTAAATTATCCGTACTTTACCGTGCTTTATGCCCCCCTTGCAAAACATTCATTGTATGTTGCTCGCTGCTTGACTAAAATACAGCGCTTATTTATTACTACTGAGAAGCCTTATGTCATCTGCCGTTTACCTACAAGCTGGTCGCGATAAATCATTAAAAAGAAAACACCCTTGGTTATTTTCAAAAGCCATCAAAAAAATTAAAGGTAAACCAGGATTAGGCGATACAGTAACGATTCACGACAGTGAAGGTAAATTTTTAGCAACTGCTGCTTATAGCCCTCACTCACAAATTCGCGCACGTGTTTGGAGCTTTGACGAAAAAGAAATCATCGATCAAAACTTTTTTGAACGCCGTTTACGTCGTTCATTAGAAGCACGTAGCCAAGTAATAGAAGAAGGCGGATTAACAGGGTTTCGATTATGTGCCGCTGAATCTGATTACTTACCAGGCGTTACAATCGACAAGTTTGATAACGTATTAGTGTGTCAGCTACTAAGTGCCGGTGCCGAGCGTCATAAAGGCGAGATTGTTGGCGCGTTGATGTCTATTTTCCCAGGCTCTAGCATATACGAACGTTCAGATGTAGAAGTACGTACTAAAGAAGGCTTAGAGCCAATAAAAGGCGCTCTTTGGGGTAATGAACCAACACAGCCAGTACTTATTGATGAAAACGGTTTTAAAATTGAAGTCGATATAATCGATGGACATAAAACGGGCTTTTATTTAGACCAACGCGATAGCCGTGCCGCACTTGAGCGTTTTTCAAAGGATAAAACGGTACTTAACTGTTTTAGTTATACAGGTACATTTTCGTTGTACGCTTTGCGTGGTGGATGTGAGCATGTCACTAACGTAGACGTATCTCAGCCAGCGCTTGATACTGCAAAACGTAATGTTGAGCATAATAACTTAGATTTAGATAAAGTGAGCTTTGTTAAGCAGGATGTATTTAAGTTACTACGCCAATACCGCGACGAAGGCAAACAGTTTGATACCATCGTAATGGACCCACCAAAGTTTGCTGATAATAAAGCGCAGCTAACAGGTGCGTGCCGTGGTTATAAAGATATCAACATGATAGCCATGCAAATACTAAAACCAGGCGGAACATTACTAACATTCTCATGTTCTGGTTTAATGGAACAAAACTTGTTTCAAAAAGTAGTCGCCGATGCGGCTCTTGATGCAGGTAAAGACCTACTTATAATGGAGCGATTAAACCAGGCAGCTGATCATCCAATTGCTGGCAGCTACCCTGAAGGCTTTTACTTAAAAGGCTTAATCTGTAAGGTTTTTTAATATCTACTATTGAGTTTAACTAGATTCAACTTAGTTAAACTGAATAATTTCAAGACCTGCTGTTACCGTGCCATCATCTTCTTTGCTGGCACGTATTACTTTTGCTGTTGCATTTAAAGGCGCAATACTTGGGTGAGTTGAATCAATGTTCACCGTCAGTAATGTATTAGGTTCAAGTAATTCATCTAAATGAATTGATAAACCTGTTGCACTTAAATCCACGCACTCTGCAGCAAAACTTAAACCCGCTATGGGTTCTATCGTTGTTAAATTTGCAGGTGTATTGATCTGCATGCGTCTAAAATTTCGCTTATCATCAGTAAACATACGTTACCTCTAAAAAACCGTGTTAATTTCTTCCAACAAAGCACCCACTGAAAATGGCTTTACAACATATGCGTTACAACCAGCATCAAACCCTGCTTGCTTTTCAGATGGAGACTCTAGGCCCGATACCATAACAACAGGAATATTTTTTGTTTCAGGTGTGTGTTTTAGCATTCGGCATGTATCATAACCATCAAGACCAGGCATACAAACATCAAGCAAAATTATATCTGGCGGACTCGCGATTGCCGATGCAAGGCAGCTTTGCCCTGAATCTGCATAACTAACATCAAATTTCGACGCCAGTGCTGCTTTAAGCATTTCAAAATTAAAATACTCGTCGTCTACCACTAAAAGTCGCTTTGTTTTATGTTCAATCGATGAGGACATAACTATGTCGCTTCCTTTTCAAAACAAAAATAAATCCTCCTATTAAGGTACTAAGCTTAATAGAAAATGCAAGTTTTATTCTATCTCTTTTATCGCATTGAGTACTCGCTTAGCCGAAATTGGGTAAGGAGTTCCAAGCGTTTGAGCAAATAGCGACACTCTTAGCTCTTGTTGCATCCAAAAGATAGCGGTTACCTCTTGTGGGATAGGTAACCCTTTAGGCGTTTTATTAACTACCTTTTTGTACTCTTGAGCGACTTTATCGAGCTCTAATACGCATAACCTATCACGATTTGGATCCACAGGTAGTTTTTCTAAGCGTTTTTGAATCGCTTTTAAATAACGAATTAAATCCGTTATTTTATCTGCGCCATGCGCGCTCACAAAACCTTTAAATATAAGTGACTCAAGCTGTGATTTTATATCGCCATGCGCGGTAATCATGGTTAAATCAACGCGCCCTTTCATTTTTTTATGCAGTGCGTGCGCAATACTCAATACTTGCTCAACTTGCGTTGCAATCGATACAACTGAGTCACCGAGCTCACCTCGTATTTGATCTTTTACTGTTTCAAATGCTTTTTCATCGCGTATATCGCCGTGCTTCACTAATAAGCTATCAACACCTGCGGCGATACAGTCATCAATTAAATCGGCTATTTTACCAAACGGATTAAAATACAAACCCAACTTTGCTTTATTGGGTAAGTTTTGTTGTAAGTACTTAATTGGCGACGGCACATTTAACAATACTAAACGGCGCAAACCTTGTTGATGCGCTTGCTGCGCTTTTGCTTCACTATCAAAAAGCTCTACTGCAGCGGCTGACTTTTTATCCACCAGCGCAGGGTACGCCTTTATTTCGTATTGACCTTGTTTTTTAACATACGACGCTGGCAGCTCACCAAAGTCCCATTGTGTTAGGTCTGATTTTTCAATGCCTTTATCGGCTACTTTAGACAATGTTTCGGTTACTTCACCTTGCAGCTCTGCTTTAAGTTTGGCTAAATCAAGTCCACGGGCAAGTAACTTATCGTGTTCATCACGTACTTCAAACTGTAATCGCAAATGCGGCGCAAGGGCTGTTAAATCCCACGCCTCCATATCAACTCTCACACCTGTCATTCTTAATAAACGCGTAGCTAAAGCATCAATTAAGCCCCCTTGCATTGGCTCAATGGCTGCAAGCACTGCATCTGCATAATTTGGTGCTGGCACAAAATTACGGCGCAGCGATTTAGGCAATGACTTTATAAGTCCACTTATTAGCTCATGTCTAAATGCAGGTATGTGCCAGTCAAAACCACTCTCTTGTACTTGATTCAACAGCGCTACCGGTATTTGTACCGCAACACCATCAACTGCTTGTCCTGGGTCAAAATGATAAGCAAGTGGTAATATAATATTGTCTTGCTGCCATGTGTCAGGGTAATCAAACTCAGTAATATTACTTGCGCCATGCTGCATTAACTCTTCACGAGTCATATGTAAGTAATGTTTATTTTGTTGTTTTTGTGTTTTATACCATTTTAAAAATGCAGCGCGGTTATTAATTTCTTTGGGAATTTTTTTATCGTAAAACTCAAATAACGTTTGCTCATCAACTAAAATATCACGGCGACGCGACTTATTTTCCAGAACTTGAATATCTTCTATTAACTCACGGTTAAATGCTAAAAAGCTCTCGTTTAAACCCAGCTCTTGCTCAACTAATGCGGTGCGTACAAAAAGCTCTCGACTTACTTTTGGGTCGATATTGCTATAAACACAGCGGCGTTTATTTACAACAAGTAGGCCGTACAAAGTTTGCTGCTCAAACGCGATTACCGCACCTGGCTTTTTCTCCCAGTGTGGCTCTGTGTAGCTGCGTTTTACTAAATGCTGTGCTAATGGTTCTACCCAGTTAATGTCTATTTTTGCATTTGTGCGGGCATATAATTTACTGGTTTCTACCAGCTCTGCCGACATAATCCATTTAGGGCTCTTTTTAAATAAACCTGAACCCGGAAAAATATGAAACTGACTATTACGTGCGCCTTTGTATATTTGTTTATCATCTTTAAAGCCAATGTGGCTCAGCATTCCGCTTAATAACGCTTTATGAACAAGTTCGCCATCAGCCGCTTGGCTGGTTGCTTTCATGCCCATTTCGTTACACACAGTACTTATTTGATAAACAATATCTTGCCACTCACGCAGGCGCATATAGGCTAGGAAATCTTTTTGACACAGCTTTCTAAACTGGCCGTTAGTTAGCTCGCTTTGCTGCTCTTCTAGGTAATTCCATAAGTTTAAAAAAGCGATAAAGTCTGAAGCTGGGTCGTCAAAGCGACCGTGTTTTTCATTGGCTGCAGCACGTTTTTCTTGCGGGCGTTCGCGTGGATCTTGAATCGACAGCGCCGCCACAATAACAATCACTTCACGCAATGCGCCAAGTTTGTGAGCTGTGAGCACCATTTTAGCTAAACGAGGATCAACCGGTAATCGACTTAGCTCTCTACCCGATTGAGTTAAACTCGTTTTACTATCACGTTTGTCTGGCTTTACGGCTTGTAGTTCTTCTAATAACGATAAACCATCACTTATATTACGGCTATCTGGTGCTTGCACAAACGGAAATTGCGCCATATCACCAAGCCCGAGTGCCAACATTTGCAAAATAACTGAGGCTAAGTTAGTACGCAGTATTTCAGGGTCGGTAAACTCTGGGCGCGATAAAAAATCATCCTCAGAGTACAAGCGTATACAAATACCCGCTTCAACACGTCCACAACGACCCATACGCTGATTAGCACTTGCTTGCGATATAGGTTCTATTGGCAGGCGCTGAACTTTTGTACGATAACTGTAGCGGCTTATACGCGCAGTACCTGGGTCTATTACATAACGAATACCCGGCACAGTTAGTGATGTTTCGGCGACGTTAGTCGATAAAATAATATGACGACGAGAATGCGGTGCAAATATACGGTTTTGCTCTGCGTTAGATAAGCGCGAGTATAGTGGTAATACATCAGTGTGTTTTAAATTACGCTTGCTAAGTGCATCAGCGGTATCGCGTATCTCACGCTCACCATTTAAAAATATTAGTATGTCACCTGGGCCTTCGGCGCATAGTTCATCTACTGCATCAAAAATACCTTGCAGCTGATCGCCCTCGGCTTCCATATCATCTTTATTAATATCAGTCGTTGGGTTATAGCGAACGTCCACAGGGAAAGTACGACCCGATACTTCTATAATGGGCGCATCATCAAAATGCTTTGAAAAGCGCTCAGGATCGATGGTCGCAGAGGTAATAATTATTTTTAAATCAGGGCGTTTTGGAAGTAGGTTTTTTAAATAACCCAAAATAAAGTCGATGTTTAAACTACGCTCATGCGCTTCATCTATAATGATGGTGTCGTATTGATTTAAAAATCGGTCTTGCTGAATTTCTGCCAGTAAAATACCGTCAGTCATTAGTTTAACGTAGGTATTATTAGAAACCTGATCGCTAAAACGAATTTTAAAACCGACTTGCTGACCAAGTTCACATTTCATTTCTTCAGCAATACGATTAGCCACGGTTCGCGCAGCTAATCGTCGTGGTTGCGTGTGGCCAATTAAGCCATCAACACCGCGGCCAAGCTCTAAACACATTTTAGGAATTTGCGTTGTTTTACCAGAGCCCGTTTCACCGGCAATAATAACCACTTGGTTATTTGCAATGGCGTCTTTAATTGTTTCCTTTTTTTGGCTTACTGGCAATTGCTCAGGGTAAGTCACTTTAGGAAGACCCGCTAAGCGCTTAGCTCGCAGTTCTTGGCTACGGGTTATATCAGCCGCTATTTTTTCAAGCGCGTTGGCATGCTTGTTTTCATCGGTTATTTTTTTTACACCATGTAAGCGTTTTTTAAAAATAAATTGATCTTTTTTTAAGCACGTTTTTAGCTCGCCAAACAACTGACCTAGGTTAACCACCCGCATACCTTATAAAATTTTAATAATAGAGCATTAATTGTATCAAACTAAATGCTCAGGGTTAATCCTACAAAGCGCATAACTGCCCAGATATATGTACTTATGGGTTATTCGTCGTTAAAAATCCCCACATAAGTCGCTTGTGTGTTCGATTTACTCGCGCGATACATGCCCGAGGTATTAAACGGCAAGCTAATATTCCCCTTAGTATCAATAATTATAACGCCGCCAGTCCCACCTATAGGCTTAAGCACACCGTTTATAACTTCATCTCCAGCTTCAGCTATGGTTTTATCTTGATACTTAACACGCGCACATATATCGCTCGCTACGTTATAGCGAATAAAATATTCACCATGCCCAGTTGCCGATACTGCGCACGATTCGTTTTCAGCAAATGTTCCTGCCCCAATTACTGGCGCATCACCCACACGGCCATAACGTTTTGCGGTCATACCGCCTGTTGATGTACCAGCTGCTAAATTACCGTTTTTATCAAGTGCCACGGCACCAACCGTGCCCATTTTATAGTTATTAGGTAATGCTTTGTGCGCGGCTTGGTACTCTTTGCTGGTTGCTTTGGCTTTATCTAATTTTTGCTTTGCTTTTAAAAGTGCTTTGTAACGAGGCTCAGTATCAAATAAGTTATTTTCAATAAGCTCAACGCCCTGCTCTTTAGCAAACTCCTCAGCGCCTTGGCCGCTAAGCATTACATGCACGGAGTTATCCATTACCAAACGTGCTAATTTAATCGGGCTCTCAATATGTTTTACACCTGCAACAGCGCCGGCTTCACGGTTTCGACCATCCATTATAGATGCATCAAGTTCATGCCCGCCATCGTAAGTGTATACCGCTCCGCGTCCTGCATTAAAATAAGGCGATTGCTCTAATACTGTAATGGCCGCTATCACCGCATCTAAACTTTCACCGCCTTGGTGCAATACTTTATAGCCTGTCTCTACTGCTTCACTTAATTTAGCGCGGTACTGCTTTTCTTGAGTGGGTGTAAACCGTGCTTTTTCGATGGTCCCTGCCCCACCATGAATCGCAATGGCAAATGGAGTCTCTGCTGCTAATACGCTATTACTTAAAGCAAAAAGGCTGCTCGCAAAAATTGCTAATAATGGTGTTTTCATAATAAGTTCTTTTATGGGGAAGTTATAAACTAATGTGAATGGTTGAGAGCTTAATTTCAACTAAAGTGAGTTTAATGGCATAAAAAAAGCGCCTTAAGGCGCTTTTTAAATTTAACGTGTTTGTAATTAAGCTTGTTTTGCTTTTAAACGCGCTAAACGTGCTACTTGATGAGTAGACGTTAAGAAAGAATAAATTGGTGCTAAGTAACCACGTTTACGAAGCTCTAAGAAATCAGCATCGCTTAATTCGTTTAGCTTTTTCTCATCGATAAGGTAAATACCGTTGATGTCTTTTTTCTCGCCTTTAATGTCTACTGTTAGCGTTTGCGCAATTAGTAGCTCTTTATCAGCAAGAAATTTAGTGAACGCTTCAGTTACTTGAGAAAACTCAATGAAAGATACAAGCGCTTCTTTACGACGTTTTAGGTAATCTGTTTCTTCGCCGTTTTCAAATAATGCGTTACCTTCGTCTTCACCAACAAGCGCACTTGCTTCGTCAATTACGATACCGTATTGATCTTGATCTGGGTGTTTAACTAAGCCCAGTGGGTAACGAGTAGATGCCATAGGTGCAAATGCTGCAGTCCATTTACCATCTTCTACAAAAAGGTTTTCGCCAGGCTCTAAGCCAAACATAGCAACAGCTTGAAAAGTGCCGCTTTCGTTGTTTTTAACGAATGACATTGGAAACTCGTTTGCTACACGTGCAAACTCATGTGCAACTACTGGCACTAAGTGTTGAGTTTTCATGAATTCTACATTGATGCCGTTTTGAATTTTAGTGTTGGCATGTTTTTCGTTGTGTAAAGGCTGTACTTGTTGCTCCGCCATGTTACTGCTCCGTTTATTTTAATTTATATGTTTCATTGTTAATGCCTTTAGGCTAATGCTTTTGAGCTAAAAAAGGAAGGGAAACTTTTATGACAACAACCATGAAAAAATAAAATTTAACTAAATCTGAACGTTGCTAAAAAACATACAGCTAAAACTCATAAATTTTGTGCAAAAACAACACACTTCATGGTTATTTTTAATACAAATACCGATTATTCGTTAACATTGGTTAACAGTACAGGTCTGTTTTTTTGTCGTGTTTAGGCTTAAATTTGAGCAAATAAAAAAGGCCACTTATATAAGCGGCCTTTAAAAGTTAAATTAGCATCTAAATTAAGGTGCCCAATATACTTCAATATTTATACTTGGGTGGTTAAGTACCGCGCGTAGTGGCATGTCGTTAACATCGCCTCCCGCTTTTGCTTGCTTATAAACAGCGAGTTTCTCTTCACCGCTAATTAAAAGCTTAACTACTTTAGATTGCGCAATGGCATTTAACGTAAGCGTCATTCGCTCAGTAATACTACCTGTAACGTCGCTTTGTATTGCATTAATAGCACACACTGATTGTGTGGTTGTTAAACCATGCTCTAAACCGTCTGCATTTGGGAATAACGACGCTGTGTGGCCATCTGGACCCATACCTAAAATAGTCACGTCATATGGTTTTTTTAGTTCGCTATAGGCAGATTCACACTCTTGTGCGCCCTGTTGGGCCGTTGCAGCAGTGTTCTTCATAGTGATAAAGTTAGCAGCACTACCATAGTTTTGTAATAACGTACTCTTAATAAAGGCTTCATTACTTTTTTCGTGGCTTGGGTCTACCCAGCGCTCATCAACCATGGCAACATCAACATTTTGCCAATCTAAGTCAAGCGTTGATAAATGCTTGTACGCAGGTGCTGGCGACGAACCGCCAGATACCATCAATACAGCACGGCCATCATTTTTAATACCATCACGTAGTGATTGCTCAAGCGTTGCAGAAAGCTCAGCTGTTAACGCGTCTTTATCGTCAAAAAACTTTTCAACTAATGTTGCCATGCTTATACCTTATCGCCTGTGTTAAACCATACGTGGTTGTTTTCTGCTAATAATTCATCAGCATCTTCAGGACCCCAACTACCAGAACGGTAAAGCGCAGGTTTGCCTTTGCCTTGCCATCTATCAATAATTGGATCAATCCACTTCCACGCTTGGCGAACTTCATCACGGTGAATAAATAACGATGGGTTATTTGCAGCGGCATCAAGCATTAAACGCTTGTACGCATCTGAATGGAAACCATTGCTGTAAGCTTGTGAAAGCTCAATATTCATTGTTACTGGCTCAAGTTGCATTTGAAGATTATCAAGGCGCTTAGACATAAGCGTTAGTTGAATTGTTTCCTCTGGCTGCAAACGAATAACAAGGCGATTCGGCTCGATATTGCCCACGTTATCTTCGTAAATATTGTGAGATACTTTTTTGTATTCAACCACAATTTCTGCACAGCGCTTAGCCATACGTTTACCCGTACGAAGGTAAAATGGAACACCTGCCCAACGCCAGTTATCAATGTGCGCACGAATAGCTACAAACGTTTCTGTTTTACTAGAACCTTCATTTAGCTCTTCTAAGTAACCCGGTACAATTTTACCGTTTAAGTCACCAGGTACGTATTGTCCACGAACAATATTTTCATCAACATCACCATCTACTAGTGGACGAAGTGCTTCTAATACTTTTAATTTTTCGTTACGAATGCTATTAGCGTTAAGCTTATTAGGCGACTCCATTGCAACTAAACAAAGTAGTTGTAATAAGTGGTTTTGAACCATGTCACGAAGTGCACCGGCTTTATCGTAGAAACCAGCGCGGCTTTCAAGGCCAACCGTTTCTGATAAGCTAATTTGGATGTTATCAATAGATTTAGCATCCCACATATTTTCAAACAATGAGTTTGAAAAACGCAGCGCCATTAAGTTTTGTACTGTTTCTTTACCTAAGTAATGGTCAATACGGAAAATTTGCTCTTCATTAAAAAATTCTGCAATTTTTCCGTTAATTGCTTCAGCAGAATCACCGCAATAACCAATTGGCTTTTCAACAACAACGCGCGATGTAGGTGTAATTAAACCTTTAGTCGATAATATTTCACAACATGTGCCGTAAACAGCAGGCGGAAGCGATAAATAAAATACGCGAGACTTAGTGCTTTCGTGCTCATCTAAAATGCCTTTTAACACATCCCAGTTGTCGTCTGCTTCTGTAACATTACTTACTACTGGCACTAAAAAAGTAGAAAACGCTTTCCAATCTTTAGCGTTAAACTCACCTTTGCTTAAAAATTCTTGTAATGCTTTATGCGCTGTTTCTACGTATTCAGCACGTTTAGATTCTTCGCGAACTGTTGGTAGGATACGTGAGCCTTCAGGTAAGTTACCTTCTTGATATGCTCTGTACATTGCAGGTAGCAATTTGCGTAACGCAAGATCACCACCGCCCCCAAAAATTATAATATCAAAAGGATTAAGCATAGTTACTCTCTACGTTGTGATACCCAGTACATTTTATAAATGCGCGGATATGCCTATTTATTGCTAGATTAGATGGCTTTTATAGCTGTATTTAAATAAAAGCCTGCTGAATTGTTCTATATCGATGATTTATTATTATTTTTATCATTGCGCTTATTAAATGAGCCTTAGGGGCCCTGTATCTCCTCTCACAAAAATACAGACCCTAAGCACTCCAGCGCTACCCGTTCAAAGGTACTCGGTTTACTTACTTGCGTAAGCGAATTTTTTACTGCGTACGGTTTTGTTTGTAGTACGCCATTAAGCCGTTTGTAGAACTATCATGAGCGTGTTTCACGCTTTCATCAGTGAGTTCACTCTCAATTTTAGATGCTAAACCTTTACCTAGCTCTACACCCCATTGATCAAACGAACATATTTCTAAAATAATGCCTTGGCAAAATATCTTATGCTCATACAGTGCAATTAAACGACCCACTGTTTTAGCATCTACTGTATCTAATAGCATAGTCGTTGTAGGACGATTGCCTTGATGAATTTTATGATTTAATAACTCATCAATCTCTGCTTGCGATTTACCCTTAGCGGTTAAATCAGCAGTAACTTGCGCTGCATCTACACCACTCATCATCGCTTCTGTTTGTGCAAAGAAGTTAGATAATAAAATATCGTGATGCTTATCAACATTCACTTGTGGTTTAACTGATGCAATAAAATCTGCAGGTACAATTACATTACCTTGGTGTAAACACTGATAAAATGCATGCTGACCATTAATACCCGTCATACCCCAAATAATTGGAACTGTAGTATAAGGTACCGTTTCGCCTGCAAAGTTAACGTGTTTACCGTTACTTTCCATTTCGCCTTGCTGTAAATACGCAGGCAACATATGCAGTGCTTGGTCGTACGGTAATATAGCTTGTGCTGTGTAGCCCAAAAAGCTCGTATTCCACACACTAAGCAACGCCATAATTAATGGTATATTTTGCTCAAAGGGAGCTGATTTAAAGTGCTCATCTACTTCAAACGCGCCTTCTAAAATTGCTTCAAAGGCGTCGTAGCCTAAATATAAAGCAATTGGTAAGCCTATCGCACTCCAAAGTGAAAAGCGACCGCCAACCCAATCCCACATAGTGAATACGTTTTCGTCGCTGATACCAAAGGCTGCCGTTTTTTCTAAATTTGTACTTACTGCAACAAAGTGCTTTGCAATTGTACTTTCATCTTTTGTTGTTTGTAAAAACCAATCAACCGCTGTTTTAGCATTTGTCATTGTTTCTGACGTCGTAAATGTTTTTGACGAAATAACAAATAATGTTGTTTCAGGGTCAATGGCTTTCAATATAGATGAAATCTGCACACCGTCAGCATTAGATACGTAATGAACATTTAACGTATCATCAGCAAGTGCTTTTAATGCCTCGGTTGCCATTTGCGGGCCAAGGTTAGAACCACCTACACCAATACTTACAACATCTTTTACCGCTTTACCGGTATAACCTAACCATTTACCACTACGCACTTTTTCAACAAACACTTTAATTTTAGCTAATTCGTTGTCTACAGCTTGTGTTACGTTTTCGCCATCAACAATTAATGGAGTGTGAGCGCGATTACGAAGGGCCGTATGCAGTACTGAGCGATCCTCGGTGATATTTATTTTTTCACCGCTAAACATTTTATCACGCCACGATGCAATATCGCATTCTTTAGCAAGTGACATTAAGTTAGCAAAAACATCGTTATCAATAAGTTGCTTAGAGTAGTCGAATAATACACCAGGTACTTGAGTCGAAAACTTAGAAAAGCGCGTGTCATCTTGTGCAAATAACGTTTTTAGATGTGTTTGTTTCATCTTAGCTGCACTTTGTTCCAGTGCTTGCCAACTTGCTAGTTGCGTTCGGTTAGACATGTAAGTACCCTCTAATTTTTTCAATCAATTGATTTAAAAATGCTTTTTATAAAAGCAAAACTCTTAACACTGCTTATTTATACTAAAATAAAGCGTCGATAGTATAACTAAAAATGCAAAAAAAGTGCTGTTTTTATAATTTTAGATGCCGATGATAACGCAATTTTTAGCTTTTGACACCGGTATCATAAAAATTTTATAAATTAATTTACCCTCAATTTTAAAGGCAACGGCATAGCTTAATCAATCAAAATGAAATATTCATGAATTTTCATAAGTACTACTAATTGCTTTTTATACTCATTAACTAATTACTGTGCATGTTTACATTGCGTGCAATAAACCTTAAAAACAAAAAATCGGCTCTAAAGCCGATTTTGTATAAATTACAATCTTTGTTTAATTGCTAAGCGCCAACCCACCACTTAGGTTATAAACAGTTTTGTATCCTAGTTGCATTAAATTCGTTGCAGCAATTTTTGAGCGGTTACCACTACGGCATAATAAAATGTACTTGTTATTTTTGTTTAATTGGCCTTCAAATACCGCATTTGCCATTCTGCTAAGTGGTATATTTAATGTTTTTTCATCTAGCGTATTAAATAACTGAGCAACATTATTTGCTCCATGTTCATACGGTTCTCGGGTATCTATTAAATATGTATCGCTGGTGTTTAACATCACTTTAGCGTCATCAAAATTTAATTGCTGTGTATCAACCTCAGGTAATGCATTTACATAACCACACAATTGCGTGTTATTTATTTGCTTTGAAGCGTCGTACTGCTGTTTTTGTATTGCAAATTCATCAACTGAAATACTGCCGCTCACTAACGCATCAAGTAGTGGCGTTTGGTTTTGCTGTACAGCCCAGTTCATGGCAAAACATTGTTGGTAGTCGTGCCCTGAGCAAATAATGCTGGTGCTTTTAAGCTGCTTGCTCATTGCTAAAACAGATCGAGCCATTGCTTTTGCATCCCCTCCCATAAGGGACGTATTGCCAAGCCCAGCAGGCAATATTAAATCACCACAAAAACAATAACGCGTTTCGCCATTACTGTTTTTTAATAAATAACTTACGCTATCTTTGCTGTGCCCAGGTGTAGCTACTTTTTCAAGTGCTTCATTTGCCAAATTAATACTTGCTGTATTTAGCGGCCAACCTAGCGAATCAACCTCACCTTTGACAACTCTTGAGGCAAGAACGCTGGTTAGTAAATTAGTCGCTGACTCTCGCTCTTGATGCAGGTGAGTATTAAGCACCGCTGATATAGTTAAGTTTTGTGTATTGGCTATTTTTTCAAAACGCGGAATAAGCTCAATAATCGGATCAATTATAACTGCGTGTTTATCATCGCTCACATAAAGCCAACTACATGCACCTTGGTGCCTAAATTGAGTAAGGCCCAGTGCGCATACTTCTTGTTGTGGTGTGGTGCTGTCTGACACGATTAAACAGTTTGCCTGTAATATTGCTTTTAGAGCGCGAATTCGCACACAAGCATCATCAATATCATGTTGTGTTGCAGCCGGTCCAAACGATAGCCTAATCGCGTTTTCGCTTTGCCACTTACTTGCACCCATTGCATCTAAAACAAAACTTGTTGATGCACCTGTACTACAAGCCGAGCCTCCACTTACGCGAATACCCGCAGCATCAAATAAATCAATCACCTCTTTACTCGTTAAGTCGTTAACAGCAAAGTTAAGTGTGGTAGGTACGCTATAAGCAAAATCATGGTTGAATGTAATATCGCCAAAGGTGTCTTTTATCGCGTTTTGTAACTGGCTTCGATAAGAGTTAAGTACACTAACTGATTTAAATGTTTCGTCTGATTTATCAAGCAACATACTAAATAGCTTATTTAACCCTGCAATACCGGGTAGATTTTCGGTGCCTGAACGCATTCCACTTTCTTGACCGCCACCCGCAATAAAAGGAGTATACGCACTGCCACTACGAATATATAAAAAGCCGATACCTTTAGGTGCATAAAGCTTATGCCCCGAAAAAGGTGCGTAATCTATTGTTGTATCACTAAGCGCGAGTGCTTTTTTACCGAGCGCTTGCACGCAATCCACCATCCACGATACATTTTTATTACGGCTACGAATTACCTGCTCAATAGCGGGTAAATCTTGATACACACCGGTTTCGTTATTAACGGCCATGGTGCAAATCATCAAAGCGTTATTAATATGCTCTGCTATAAAATCTAAATCTAAAATACCGTTACTATCAACCGGAATAGCAAGCACTTCAGCATTAACGTCAAGTACGCTATTCCAGTGCTTAAGTGTATTTGGTACCGCTTTATGCTCAGTTGCGCCATATAACAATATAGGGTTTTTAATCGGGTGTTTTTTAGCATCAATTAGCGTAGAAACTACCGCAGTTTGAATGCCTTCTGTTGCGCCAGAGGTAAATAAAATATCGCCATTACTTGCGCCAATAACCGTGTGGGCTTTTTGACGCGTTTGTTCTAATAAATGCTTGGCTTGAATACCTGTTATATGAGGACTAGAAGGATTACCAAAACATATTTGCATGGTATGAGAAACAACATCAGCAATACAAGGCAACACAGGGGTCGTTGCGTTTGCATCAAGGTAAACTTGTTTTACTGGCTCATCGTGCAATAAAAACTCAGACATTAAAAAACGCACCTTATTACTAAAAAATATATCTTATTACCAATAGTACATAAATTTACAGGTAATGAGTAATAATCAATTAGCACTAGAGGTGCGTTTACTATTCTTTTTTAAACTAAAAGTTTGTTTACTTAATTATTCACTGAGCTCTTTACTTATCTCTTCATGTGTTGACGACCAAGCTGTTATTAGCGCTTTTACTAATGAAGCCAATGGGATGGCAAAAAATACGCCCCAAAACCCCCACAAGCCACCAAAAAATAATACCGCAACAATTATAAACACCGGATTTAAATCAACTGCCTCAGAAAACAACAGTGGCACAAGTACGTTGCCATCAAGTGCCTGAATAATTCCGTAAATAATTAAAATAGTCCAAAACTGTGTTTCTAATCCAAACTGAAACAGCGCAACTGCTGCTACCGGAATAGTAACCAGTGCAGCACCAATAAATGGAATTAAGACCGACAAACCAACAAGCACACCAAGTAATGCGGCGTAACGTAAATCTAAAACAGTAAATGCAATGAAAGACACACCACCAACAATTAAAATTTCAAACACTTTACCGCGAATGTAATTCATAATTTGTTGGTTCATTTCATGCCACACTTGCAAAATTAAGCGTCGTTGCTGAGGGATCAGTTTAGCAATACTTCCTGTTAGCTCTAGCTTGTCTTTAAGCATAAAAAACACCAGTAACGGCACAAGTACTAAATATATAAGCCAAGCTACAACATCTTTTAAAGAGGTAAGTGAAAACGACAACACAGCCTGACCAAACTCAATAATTTTAGCTTCTACTGTTGCAACAATAGCTTGTACTTGTTCAATACTAATCAAACTTGGGTATTGTTCTGGTAAAGCGATTAAATAAGACTTCCCCTGCTCTAACATATGCGGGGTTTCTTGGACTAGGTTACTGGTTTGCTTCCAAAGCACTGGGCCAATAACCAAAATAAGGGTGAGCATAATGCTAATAAATATCAACATTACAATAATCGTTGCACTAAAACGCTTTAAACCAACGCGCTCTAAATGAACAACCGGCCAATCAAGTAAATAGGCAATAACCAATGCCACAAGCACAGGGACTATTAACGAGCCAAAAAAGTAAAGTAAGGCTACTGAGGCCAATAATAAAAATAATAAGGTAGACGAGTGAGGATCCGAGAACTTCCTTTCGTACCATGTTTTTACGTATTCAAACATGTAATGGCTCCACTAATAACAACCCACGTTGTTTATCAAAATTGTAACTATAAGCATTTTTTTGCAAAAAACGTTCAATATCGTTCGCACTCTCACCTTTATTAAGACTAAAAGTGATACGTTGTTTTGATGACTGCGCACTTCGTAGCGCAAGTTTAAACTGCACAAATTGCTGAGGGCATTTAAACTCTTTTAAATCGCGCTCTACCATAACTACTTTATCCGTATAGTAAATGAATAATAAGTCGCATATTTACGGTCAATATACTTATATACGCAAACCGTTGTAACTTTTTGTTAAAACAATACCTGCAATAGTTTATCCTTATAACATAACTCGCAGTAAGGATAAGTTAATGCCTGGCACGCATAATAAAGCGCAACTACCAAGTAATCCAACACTCAAAGAGATTAATTGGTTTAAAAAGCAAATTAATTGGGGCGAACTCCCTCCTTTTTATCACCTTGTTGCCTCATCAATAAGCGAATCAGAAGGTATTTTAGATCATGGATTCGATAATGCGGTTAAACAACTTATAGATAAACGCAATTGGAACTTAGATTTATTAGAAGGCCACGAAGACAGCTTTGGTGAAATACATACCAAATATAAGCCTCGCATTGCGCTGCACCAGGTTTTTACCGACAGAGGCTTTGAGCTTTGGGCACAGCCTTATGCTAAAGATGTTATTGTTGACCAATACATAAAAAATAATCGCTTTATGGAGTTTAGAGTGTGGGACCCACATTCAATGAAAAACCTGATCAGAATAAGTCAGTTACATAAGTTTATTGGCTTTTATTTTGAACGGGGCGACAAAGCAGATAAAGCCATTATTTTACACGCACATAAAGTAGTACATAAAATTATTACTTTTTTGCAGCGAGAATTGAACGTTGTAAAGCTTGATGGAGTCACAATAAAAGAACTATACCAATTGTGCGAAAAAGACAGCCGTGCAAGCAGTGACGAAATAGACATAGCCAAAATTGCAATTGGCGAACAAATTAACAAGGAATAAAATGCAGCTAAAATCAGCATTTATCACTTTATGCACCGCAGCGCTTACGTTTAGCTTATTAGTAAGCGAACCTTTAAAAGCGCAAACTAACTTTACTCTTCCTGACTTAGGAACATCTGCATTACAAGCACTGCCACTTGAAAAAGAACAAGCTATTGGCGAAGTGATGATGATGCAAATACGAGGTTCATCGCCAGTTATAAACGACCCTGTGCTAGATGAATACCTCACCACTATTGGCCGTAAACTCGTTGCTAATGCTAACGATGTACGCTTTCCGTTTTCATTTTTTTGGATAAATAACTCAGAAATAAACGCATTTGCCTTTTACGGCGGCCATGTTGGAGTGCACACGGGATTAATAGCGCAAGCAGATAACGAGAGCCAGTTTGCTTCGGTACTTGGTCACGAAATTGCCCACGTAACACAGCGCCACTTAGCACGTAGAATACAGCAGCAACAAGATAACAGCGCACTGACCATTGCCGGAATGATTGCTGGTATATTAGCAACCGTTGTTGCACCCGACGCGGGTATTGCCATTATATCAGCAAGCCAAACACAATCTGCTTTTAGCCAATTAACACATAGCCGCTCAGCTGAGCAAGAAGCTGACCGCATAGGCATGCAAACACTTAATAATGCTGGTTTTGATGCACGTGCATCGAGTGAGTTTTTAACTAAACTTGCAGCGCAAATTCGTTATAAATACAAGCCACCAGCATTTTTGCTAACTCACCCATTACCAGAGAGCCGAGTGTCAGACGTACGTTTGCGTGCAGAGCAATTTCCTGTGCGTCTTATGAATGCGAGCCTTGAATTTAATTTAGCAAAAAGTCGAGTGCTTGCCCGCTACGACAACAAACCAGAAAACGCAGAAGACTTATTTAAAAAACTACTGCGCGAAAACAGTTACAACAATACTGCATTAAAGTATGGCTTAGCCATAAGCTTACTTGATCAAAAAAAGCTTGATGAAGCAGCGCCAATATTAGACGAGCTTTTAAAAAACGATCCTAAAAACTTATTTTATATAGATACCCATACCGATTTACTTATCGCACAAGAAAAGGCAGATGAAGCCGTTAAGTTTTTAGCTGATTTAAATCAGTATCGCCCTAATAATCAGGTAATTACGCTTAACTATGCCAATGCAGCTCTCGAAGCTGAGCAATATGAGCTTGCTGAAAATATTTTAAAGAGTTTTTTACTCGAAAAGCCCGACCACAACTTAGGCAAACAACTCCTTGCTGATGCGTATAAAAAACAAGATAAATTAGCCTCTTATCACGAAGCGAACGCCGATGTATTAGCGCAATATGGCGCTTATTTAAAAGCCGCAGACGAAGTACAAAAAGCACTTAACTTTGTAGAGTCTACCCAACTTGTAAAGCAACAACGTTTAAAAGCACTACTTACCCAGTATCGACTTTTACAAAAAGAGCTTGCAAGACTTTAAGTCTGCAAGCGCTTACCCTAAAATAGACGCAATTCACACTTTGGAATCATTTTATGCCTGTTACTATTTACCACAACCCACGTTGTTCTAAATCACGCGAAACGCTAGCACTACTGCAAAGTAAAGCGATAGAGCCAAGTGTTGTAGAGTATTTAAAAACGCCTCTTACACACGAGCAAATTGCAACGCTTGTAATCCAACTTGGTTTTTCATCCGTACGTGAATTAATGCGCACAAAAGAAGATGACTACAAAGCGCTTAATTTAAAAGATGAAAGCAATGAATCAGCATTAATAGATGCCATGGTACAAAACCCAAAACTAATTGAGCGCCCTATTGTGGTTAATAACAATAAAGCCGCGATTGGTCGCCCACCAGAAAACGTACTAAGCGTTTTATAATGAGTGCAACCATAGTGGTGCTTTATCACTCAAGCCATGGCTCAGTTGAAGCAATGGCTCACGAAATAGCAGAGTCGATAGAGCAACAAGGTGCTAGCGCACTACTTCGCACCTTTGTGGCTAAAAATGCGCACGACATTGTGATCAACAAAGATGACTTAATAAACTGCGATGGTTTGGCATTTGGTACACCAACCCGATTTGGCATGATGGCCTCTCAAGCTAAAAGCTTTTGGGAAACCACCAGCGACTTGTGGCTAAAAGGCCAGTTAATAGATAAGCCAGCGTGTGTGTTTTCGTCATCAAGCAGTATGCATGGTGGTAATGAAGCAACCTTACTTAACTTATCTCTGCCACTATTACACCACGGTATGATGCTACTGGGCGTGCCGTACGATGTACCCGAACTACTTGCAACACAAACAGGTGGAACACCATACGGTGCAACACACGTTGCTGGCAGCGCTAATAGTGCACAACTTAGTAAAGACGAAATTAAAATATGCCAAAGCGTTGGTAAACGCCTTACTCACATTGCGAGAAAACTTAAATGAATACAGCTGACAACCCAGCTAAAAAGCCAATTACAGTAAAATTTCAGCGTGCCGCACTATTTGGCTATGTAGGTTTACTTGTTCTTATTCCACTGTGGATGTATTTTGTACCACCTTTAAATGGTAATGCGAGTTTAGTGTCTTTATTTGTGCCTATTATTCCATTACTACTGCCGCTAAGAGGCATAATAAAAGACTATACTTACACTTATGCGTGGGCTAACTTTATTGTAATGCTGTATTTTATACACGGCTTAACCATGCTTTGGGCAGCTCCTGATGAGCTTATATGGGTATTGTTAGAGCTTGTGTTTGCCTCTTCAATGTTTATTGGCTGTACGTATTATGCAAGGCATCGCGGACAAGAACAGGGTTTAAAAATCCGTAAGCTTAAAGAAGAATTAGCTGAAGAAAAAGCAGCAAATGAGCACAATAAATAATATTTATCCATAAACGGTTATAAATACAAAAAACGCGCTTAAATTGCTTTAAGCGCGTTTTTTATTAACTTTCTAAAAGTGACTAAACCAAATCACTTAAGGCTGCTAGTACCACAATACTCGCTAACCCTATTTGAGCAATTAAGCTAATAAACGAAAAGCCCCTAAGCACAAACAAACCCCAAGGGTGTTTAATATGTGGATATAACGCACAGCGTTTTAAAGTGGTCGCAAAGAAAAAACAAATCACTGCAACCATAGTTAAACCCAGCGTCAGCTCACTTTTAATTGAGAGTGTTTCATCAAAAAAGAAGAACAACTGCAAAGGCAGCAATATAGTGACAATAGCGTGCAGCACATGTACTTTTTTAATACGATCAAACTGCCCTTCCGGGGAAAGCTCTTTAATACCAAAGTCACGCTCTAAGCATTTAACCAAGTTATTGGCTTTAATACTAACCGCCAAACGGTAACAACTTAAGCCTTCTTTATTGCGCGCTCTAAAGTTATAACCCGCTTTAATTAACAGCACCATTAACGATTCATTTTTAGCAAATACAGCGTAATGAAGCGCTGTATTACCTAAATTATCAACCGCTTTTTTATCTTGCTTTGCAAGTAGCGTTTCAACCACATTTACATAGCCTTTTTCGGCGGCCCACATGAAGGCTGTTTTATTGTTCTCGTCAGCAAGAACGCCTGTGGCGCCTTGTTCAATAAAACGCATGGCCATTGTTTGCTTGGCTGTTTTTTTACGTAAGTGCGTTAATAATGCTTTTTCTAGCAGTACAACAGAGTCAACATCAGGAGAAACCTGTGTAAGCAACGTAAAGTAGTCTTTACCCGCCGCTACTTTTTCGCTAGCAAGTTCAGAAAGCATATCTAAATCAGCAACAGACTCGGGTATAAATGCACTTAAGCGCTCTCTAAAATCAACTTCTTTCCAAAGGGCTAATGTATCTTTTGCCGAGAGTTTACTTTTATTATTTAACGCATGCTCAATTAACGTGAAATAGCGTTTACTAAAAAACAAATCAACTAAAGACAGTGGCGTATCTATGGTGTTTTGCGCGGCCACGCTTGCGTATTTTTCAAGGCGCTGGCATAGCATAAGCACTAAGCTTTCAGGGGTGTATTCATTATCGTAGTAATGGCTTTTAACCGCACTAATATACGCTTGTGCGTCTTCGTCATATTCAGAGATATGTTGAAAATAACATTCTTCAAATGGCTCTAACGGGGTTAACCATGCCAAATAATAAATAGGCGGTAACACGGTGGTGCATACACCATCGTCTTCATTTGTAGAACGACAAGCAGGCCAAGCTTCCAAAGCATCTAAAATAAAGGCACCGTTTTGTTCTACCAGTCCTTTAATAAGTAATGGGTATTCCTTTGGCCAAATCAGTACATTTTCCATTAAAACAACACAACTCCAGTGTGGCTTGGGGGTGGTAAGTTATATCAGTTTTTAGCTGACACCACGCTTAATCAAAGTGTCGATATTCTAGCACACCTTTGTTTTGCTGCTAGCGCAAAATTACGCAATAGCAACAATCCTTTAGGATTACCGTAGACAAGAATATAAAAACGGCCAAGTACATAGGTAATTGGCCGTTTTTGAGGTTGGAGTTGGGCTTAATCAGAGCCAGACAAATAGTTTATTTACTTTTTAACTCGCTAATAACTTGATCTAAACCCACTTCAGAAATGCGTTGAATAATCTCTTTTTGCTTAGCACTTAATAGTGAAATACCTTCGGCAACAATATCGTATACTTTCCACTCATCATTTTTACCTAAACGAAGCTTAAAACTTAAGTCGATTGTAGGCGCATTTGGCTCAATAATTTGTGTGTTAACTGTTGCGTACTCAGAGTCACTTTTTGCGTTATTACGCTCAAACACTACTTTTTGACCTGTGTACTTCATTAGTGCACCAGCGTATGTGCCTGTTAAATAATGCTCTACTGCATCTATGAATTGAACAGCCTGTTCGCGCTCAATGCCTTTAATGTGCTTACCTAATAATTTAAACGACACAAACTTAACATCAATATGCGGCATTAAACGTTTTTCAACAATGGCAGCCATCGCGTCTTTACTTGCTGTGCCTTTTGAATTTACTTGGCCAATGTCTGCAAATAGCTTATCGGCTACTGATTCAAGTAACTGATCTGGCGATTGCTGAGTTTGTGCAAATAACGAACTACTAAAAAAAGCAGTGGCTAAAACGAATAGTTTAAAGAGTTTCATAATTGTATATGTCTGTGTGATTAAGATGGCTGTAATTTACGCGAACTATACGCAATAAAAAAGGCACAAATAAGCAACTTATTAATGCCCAAACAGCACCAATTAAATAACTAAAATAAATTCAATCAGTTAGAAACCGCCATTAACAGCTCATATACAACCGGCATTTTGTCCTCATTGTAATTGTTAATAGGTCGCCCTTATCATTTAGTTATCAACTTAAATCAAACAAACATTTGGCACCTATGAAAACGTCACTTAAAACACTTATTATCTCTTTTGCATTAGTAGTTTCACTTTTTGGCAAACTTGCTTTTGCTCAATCGAACCATGGTTATGCTGTTGATTTTCTCAAAGGCGAAGGTAACGTAAACGGCGTTAAGCTTGCGTATCAGTATCATGCGCCTAGTATGCAAAACCTTATTGGCGATGCTCGCTTTTACTTTGAAACCAGCGTAAACATGTGGGAATACCGCCACGGCGATGAAACACAATCAAACCTAGTACTTGCTATGTCACCTGTGCTGCAATTTCCTGCCTTTAGTTTTAACAACACCCCATTTTATGTAGAAGCAGGAATTGGTGTATCACTGATTGATGAGACGCAGTTTGCCGGTAAAAACATAAGCACTCACTACCAGTTTGAAGACCGTATAGGCCTCGTTGCCGACTTTGGCCACACTAACGTTGCTCTTAGAGTTATTCACTACTCAAACGCAGGCTTTAAAGAGCCAAACCCTGGGCTTAACTTTTTAACACTTTCGGTAGCTAGACGCTTTTAACGTTATTGATTGTGTTTTAAGTAATTTAATTGCTGTTATAGCGTAAAACGGTCACACTTATCCCCTGTTTAAAGTAGGTAAGTGGTTATGCAAACTTGGCATATTGTAATTATTGTCGCCGTTGTTTTTGCCATTATCATTGGTAATATTGCGCTGATTAGGCTCTCTGCAAAAACGGAGTTTAAAAAGCCCAACGCCAATATTAAAAATACAACAGACACAAAAAAGCCCTGATTAATCAGGGCTTTTAATACATGCTAAACCTAGCCTACTAGCCAATGCGCCATCAGCGCAATAACAGGTAAAGTAATTAGCGTTCGCAAAATAAATATAATAAACAACTCTAAAATATTTACCGGTATTTTACTGCCAAGTAAAAGTGCGCCCACCTCAGACATATAAATAAGCTGCGTTACGCTCATGGCTGCAATAATAAAGCGCGTTACATCACTTTCAATAGTACCTGCTGCTAATATTGACGGAATAAACATATCAGCAAAACCAACCATAATAGTTTGCGATGCTGCTGCAGCTTCGGGTACTTGTAATAACTCTAAAAATGGCACAAATGGCATACCTAAATACTGAAATATAGGCGTATGCTCAGCAATGATCAGTGCAAATGTACCTACTGCCATAACCACTGGCAACACACCAAATACCATATCAAGCGCGTTATGTACGCCCTCTTTTATAGTACCTTTAACACCCGTTGAGTTATCAGCTTTTGCGAGTGCAACATCTAACGAATGACCAAATAAAGTTTTATGGCCCGGAATTGTTTCAGCGTCTCTATCTGGCTCAGTACCATCAATTAGTAAGTCTTTTTTAAAGCGCAGTGGCGGTAATCGCGGCACAATAATAGCGGCAACAATACCGGCTAAACATACCGTTGCGTAAAACGGTGCAAATAGGTATTCAAGTTTAACTTGCCCAAGCACCACTAAACTAAACGTAATTGAAACCGCTGAAAACGTAGTACCAATAATAGCCGCTTCGCGTTGTGTATAGTGCTTTTGATCGTACTGCCTTGCAGTCATCAAAATACCTACACTACCATCACCTAACCACGATGCAGTACAGTCAACCGCACTTCTACCAGGTACACCAAATACAGGGCGCATTACTTTAGTCATTAACGTACCAGCAAGCTCTAGTAGACCAAAGTTAATTAATAGCGGCAGTAATAAGCCCGCTAAAATAAATACCGAAAACAACACTGGCAATAAGTCATTTAATACCAGCGCGCCAGTATTGGCCGAGGTAATCATCTCGCTACCTAGGCTTAAGTACGTCATTAAACCAAACGCCATACCAAATAAGCGTACCACCAGCCATGTCCAGCTCACGTCAAATAAATGCTTTAACAAAGGTGAGTTACATATAGCGGCGGGTTTAAACACTTTAGTAATTACAGAAATAACCCCTGTAATACAAATAATGAGAGTAATAATTGCTTGAGCAGAGCCAAGCATCATTGCTTGAACCGCTTTTGCCATAACGGCAATAGGAATGGTCATCCCTTGCGAGGTACTAATGGGTGTCATAAATAAAAACACACCAATTAACGAAGGAACCAAAAAAGTAAACCAAGTGCGCCACGTATAGTGTGAACGATGAGGTAGCTGAGACATATTTATTAACCTATAAAAACCACAAAAAGAGCATAGCGCTCTTTTTGTGGTAAAACTTATTATTATTTAAATTTTAATGCCGCGCTGAATGAGTGCTGCTTCTAATGCTTGTTGTAAACCATTCATAGTACCTGGTTCAAGCGTTTCGCCTTTCTCATCCATCCACGTTAAGCTAGTACCGCCTTCTTTAGTTTTACTTACTAAAATTTGGTATTGGCCTTCATCAATAGGTAGTTGAGCTACGTCATCACCCCAAATTGAATCCCAAACGCTTGTTTCCGGTTTAGTATAATCAGCAGTAATTAAGCCCGTATCTGGGTTAATTTCAACAATAGTGAACGACAAGCGCTCTAAAAAGCCAGAGAAACGATCAAACACAGCTTCGTAAGATTGCTCAGTTACAAGTGCTGCATTACCTTTGTTATCAAAACCCATTTCAAGAGAAATAATACCTTGGCGTTTACGCATATCAACTTCAAGTTGACGGTAACGGTAATCAAACTCGCTCACTACTTGGTTAAGCGCACGTACTTCTAACTGCTGCTTTAACAAATCAGTAAGTGTATGGTCGCCTTTAAAATCTATCAGCTCTACACGTAAAGACGCAGTACGCTGATGTGACTTTTCTTCAATAGTGAATCTAAATTTTTCTAAATCATCGTTAACTTCATCGCCCCACCACCAAAAGCTTTCTTCTGTTTTGATGATTGAGTACCAATCAGTTTCAATAATACCAAGTAGCTTATCTTCTTTAGTTGTGCCCGCGTTATTATCAGCAAGTACCGATTGAATCGTATCCCAAAGAAATTCATCTAAATCAGCAATGCCATCGTTTTTATCAAAATAAATACGCGCTTGTTTATCTGTCTCTTCTACCCAACTGCCTTTAGCAATTGTTAATACTTGTGCCGGTGGGCGGTAATTTGTAGCTTCAGGATTGTTGTCGTATTGACCTACATCCATTTTATAAACTGGGTCTTGAGCTGGTTGAGATAACGACGTTGGTGCTTTTACAGGCTCATGCGTACGATAGTTACGTTCGTCATGTGCCTTATTAATAAATACACTACACCCTGATAAACTTACCAATACACTTACTGCAAGTGCTTTTGGGATCCAATACTGCACAGATATTTCTCCTTAGCATACCCTTTAATTGTTTTAACAAATATATGAGTGGGTAATGCCGATTTGGTTCAGTGTAAAATCAATATTAACTTTACATTTATTATTTGGCTGCCTAAATGCAATAAAGTTCAGCACTTCTACTTAGCAATAAAACTAAGCGCAAATAAGCAAATTTTAGCTATGGTACTTTCCCGTGCCAGTAAAAACAAGAAACACCGCACTTTAAAAGCGCTTAATTAGCGTGTGCTGTAGTTTAGAGCCCTTTTTGTGTTAAACTTCGCCGCCGTGCAACTTCTCGTGTGTATTTTTGGTGTTGCCAACTCGGTTGATATAATCCAAGTAACAAGGTATTTGAACTCATGACTGCATTTTCAAATCATCAAATTGTTTTAACAGCGATTGGCGAAGACAGACCCGGTATTGTAAGTGAACTAACCCAACTGGTTAGTGATTGCCACTGCAACATTATTGACAGCCGTATTGCTATTTTAGGCTGCGAATTTACCTTCATAATGCTACTCAGCGGCGACATGTCGGCAATAAGCCGCATAGAGCACGTACTGCCTACTAAAGCCATGGAACTTGGCCTGCTAACCATGATGAAGCGTACAGCGAGTCATACTCCTAGTGAGTTTTGTGCAGGTTACACCCTAGAATACACTGGCATAGACACCCCTGGCACATTGAGCAAAGTTACGCGCTTTTTTGCCGATAACAACATCAGCATTTGTTCATTAAAGTCAGATACATTCGATGAAAAAGTCGACATGAAAATGCGTTGTGAAATCGAATTTAATATTCCAGTTGATGTAGATATAGATCAATTTAAAATTAGTTTTGAGAGCCTTTCTCACACGCTAAACGTAGATTATATTTTTAAACGAATTCGTTAAGGATGCTAAACATGAACACAATTAGTCCATTACAAGCTGGCGATACTGCACCCGCTTTTAGCCTACAAAACCAAAACGACGAAACAGTAACATTAAGCGAGCTGTTAAAAGAGCAACAAGTGCTTGTGTACTTTTACCCTAAAGCGTCAACGCCGGGTTGTACTATACAAGCCGAAAACCTACGCGATGAGCAAGCACAGCTTGCTAAATTTAACACCCGCGTTGTAGGTATTAGCCCAGACCCAATTAAGCGCCTTAAAAACTTTGAAACTAAAAAAGAGCTTAATTTTGATTTACTAGCCGACGAAGACCACGCCATTGCTGAAGCATTTGGTGTATGGGGCTACAAAAAATTTATGGGTAAAGAGTACGATGGTATTCACCGCCTAACATTTTTAGTAGGCCAAGACGGTAAAATAAAACACCTATTTGATAAGTTTAAAACTAAAGATCACCATCAAGTAGTGTTGGACTATTTAGCTGCAGAATAAGTTTGTGGCAGAATAAGCTAGCGGCACAGTAAATTAGCTGACAGCTATTAGACAAATACAGAAAAGCGTTGCTCAAGGGCAACGCTTTTTTATGCTAGTTATTAAATCTTTGGTTAAGTGAAAGCATGATTGAGGGATAAGTAGGTAGGCAATAATTTTGATATATGAAGTCAAGATTTGACCCCTTCGGTTTGCTTGACCCCTTCGGTTTGCTGTCGGTGAAACTTATGGTGTTTGGCAACTGAAGAAGTGCATGGGCCGTGAAAATATGGTTTAGTGCATACCTCATTCTTAGTAAATGAGAATGGAGATGTGGAACATGTTTTCAATAAGTTCAAAACTAAAGAGCACCACGGAGTAGTGCTAGGCTATTTGCAAAACGAGTAATAGAAACGAGTTGTATTCCCTTGATTGGTTTATGAATTGTAGGTTTGATACATTGAACTACCTGCATAAACACCCTGACTTTTTAGGTGTTTATGCAATAATCACTAACTAAAAAAAATATATATTCCCCATAATATAAATAAAATATAAATAAATTCTTTAAAAGCCCCAAGGAGTGTAGTCGTTTTATCAAGAAGTCCAAGGCGAAAAAAGCTATCCTTTCTATTATCAATCATTTCTACTTCATAATCTTCATAAAAAAGAGGTAACCAGTAAGTTTCTATGAAGTAACCATCTTGGTCAAAGTAATGGCTATGCCCACCTCCATCAAAGATTCTGTTAATAAAAGTACTGTCATTCTTTCCTTTGAAACCTACCTTTCCAGCCATACCAGAAAAAGGAACAAACGCTTCGCTAAGTGATAATATATAATCAGAAGAGCCACAGTCGTTAATTATTCTGGCATTAGTCTGTTTCTGAATATTTCTAAAACTATAGTTCCTTCTTAACACGCTACCAGATAGAACTATTGTGGATAGATTTTTATACTCCTTTTTTTTAACTAACTTTTCTAATGCTTTAATTAAGATGTGAGTACCGAAGCTATGAGAGAACAAAATTATTCTTTTCTCTTTATTTTTTTCTAACACCTCATCTAAAGATGAAGCAAAGCTGTTAACCGCTGGCCACCTTAAAAAAGGAAGAAAAAATGAAAAAATTGAAAAATAACCATATTTAAAGGTTCCAAATTCCACATTATCTACATTTTTTTGCACTATTTTTTTCAAATCTTGCTGCCACGCACCTCTGGTTCTAATACCATGAATAGTGTAACAATAAATAGCCTTATCAGTTGTACTTCGACCAAGTCTATTTGACTGTTTATATTTAACAGCACTTACAATCTTTTCTTGCCAATTGGAGCTTGTTCTTCTTGCCTCTATTAGTGTGAAGCACCTTTTATCAAATTCACTTCTAAAGTCTTGAAAATCCTCAGTGCTAGCAGTTATCCCAATAATAGTATCTGGTTTCTTTATTTTTATATTAGACTCTAATTCTTTCAATAGACGAAAAGATGTCATCGCAGACGGAGTTTCATCTCTACGAGGCATAATTACATCTAAAAACATTATATCAAAATAAATATTTCTTAGAGCACCCTTAATAGACTGAGTTGTATGAAATATCTCAATATCACTTTCTATTAAATTACATTCATTTATTAAAAGGTTTTTAATTTTATGACTTCTTTTGGGATCATCATCAGCAATAGCAATTTTCATCTATTAAGTTCCACTAAGTGATTAGAAAATGTATCCCGCCACTCACTACTTTTATTACTAAAAAAAATGACATCTATACAGCTTTCTTTAAAACTATCTAACAACTCTACTTTTAATTCATCGAAAGAGTAACTTTTATTGTGATCACTAAAATTTTTATAGTGTGTTATAAATATATATTTCGACTTTATGTTTTTACGTTTCATTTTTTGAGCTAATTCTCTTCCACCAAACACTCGGAACCGGCCTCCAACCTCACTATCTGATTGGTCAAATGTTGGTAAACTCATGTCTAAACAAATAAGATCGAAGTGTTTTGAGTTTATTTTTTTCCAGCCAGAAGTAAAGGATTCACCTACCTCCAAGTTAACATCTGATAAATTACTATTTATACAATCAATAACCTTATTCATCTTGTTAAAATTATCTTCAACCACTAGTATATTAAACATTATAAGACACCTCGGTAATAAAGTTTTTGTCAACTATATCTATTTTCAAATCAAAATTATTTGATAAGGATAACAACTTAAACTTAGATTTATATAAACCTGTACCTCCTTCCTTTACTAAAAGAGAGTTTGCATTCATGTTTTCTAGCTTACTTCTAGCTCGTATAAGTTCACCCGCCAACATGCAATTTTCATGTTCTTTTGAAATAGAATTCAAAATTTGCATGCGATAACTACCGTCTTTTTTACCAATGATTTTGGCTTTGACAACTTCATTATTACTCAAATGTTTTTTAGCATTTAAAATACAGTTATTTAATGCCATAACCAAAGATGGTACATAATCGCCTGAAACTTCAGGGACAGGGTTTCGGTCTGGACAGCTATTTTCTGTGCTATCAACTTCAATTCCTAAACATCGTTCACATATTCTAAGGACTTCTGTTAATAAATAAGAGCTAAAAATTTTGGGACTTCTAAGATTAAACCAGTCGCTTAATGTTTTTACATCTTCTTTAATATCATTCCTAACTTTATCTACGACTCTAATTAATTCTGTGAGAGATGAGCCTTGTTTGATTCTATCTAAATCGTAAATAAGCTCCTCGAACAAGTCATCTAATGAAATTGAAAAGTCATGGTCTATTTTCGACCTCATAACTTTAAGACAACTATCTAATTGTTGATTTAAACTATCAAATATTAATATTACAAGTTCATCTAAGGAACTCGCTTTAAAGAATCTATCTATATCGTTTGAAAAACAATCACTTGCATTATCAAAAACAAATACACGCTCAGGCTTTGAATTATCAATCGAGACCTTCATCCAACTTTCAGCTATATCTAATAGCTCATTAAAGTCCTTTGAAAATTTCATTAACCTCTTATCCATCTCACCCGTAATTTTCGGATGAACAATCTGGTAGTAGTCTAACCAGTATTCGTTGGATTTATACCTATCTCCTTTCAACTCAGTGATGAGGTTATTGGTTTCAAATTTAGAACTCATAAGATTACTAAAATAGGTATGTCTAATTTCACCACTTAAGTTACTATCAAGACCATACTCCAAATTATGTAAATACTCAGACATTAAAAACTGATAAATATCTACAAGGAGGTTATATACAGACACATAATCATCTTCACTAGATTTATTTTCATTATATTTATCAAGAGCTACAAAATACTGCCCCCCTAATGATTTTATTTTACTAGCATTAACCTTGAATATTGATTGTTTATCAACTTGAACTTTAGCCGTATTTAATGTTGCCGTTGCTTCATCTAAAAGTATTTCTTTTAGTATATCTTGGTACTCGCTCTCTAATTGCTCATCTTCATGCAAGCCAAGGCTTTTTAAGGAGTTTAGTATGTTAATTCTTTCATACATAATATCCGTAGTTCCAACAAAGCACCCCATATAGTCCATTACAGAGACTTTTGAAACCTCCCTCATTATAAACATCTCTTTATCTGACAACTTTTCCTTACTTTCAAATATATCACTCGGCCGCTCAATACCCATATTCAATATAAACTCATCAAAAACTTGATTTAGGTAATCAACTCTATCTTTATTTATCAATAAACTATAAAAATAATTAAATATGACAGCATCTTCACTCTCTAGTTGATTTGATTCAACATACTCAGAAATAAGTTGCATAGGAAAACAAATATAAGATGAATCATTTTTCAACAGCTCGTTTACGGAAAAATTTAACAACTCTTCAAGCTGTTTAGTCTCTATCATTTTAGCAGCTACTAGTTCTAAAACATCCTTATATATAGGTTTTAGGTTTTTATAGTTTTCAATATTATTTCTAGTTGGGTTTTCTAGATATAATCTTTTAGCGATCTGTTTCTCTGTATTATCAAGTAATCTATCTTTAATTACTTGATACGGACTAAAAGGAAGTAAATGAACAGACTCAGTTCCCCCACAGTACGTGTATCTTGTTAGAAATGAAACTTGAAGGCGATGCATTGATGAGTAGCCATATGGCAGAGCTTTGTATAATGCAACTGTTACATGTTTAGAAATATCAAAATGGTTTGTATTATATATTATTGTTTCTAAATTGGTTACGGACTGCTGAATATCTTTTAGCTTATATATATTAATTAAATTCAATATACACAACTTTAGAAACCCAGGAATACGTTCTGAAGGTTTGCTACGTGAGTAGATGTAACTTTTTGCATATATATTTAGATTTGATATTAATATATCATCTAAAGACTCCATTGATTCAAACTCGTCAACAACCTCATCATAGGAACCTTTTTTATATAATTCATAATGTTTATTTTTTGAAACCCGCCTTTTATTCCAATCAGGTTCAATAACTTCAATTATATTCAATATCTTTTTCTTTATTAAGCTTTCCTCCCCTGTATCTATTGAAGTTCTTTCAATAATATCAGCCTGTATTGAGATCTCTTTCAAAAGTATAAATGAATCAAGATAGTTATAATCTTGCAACCACTTAAAAGAGTAATACGGGTGTACTTCAAACTTGTTTGGAAAAGGTATAAACATTAATATCGTTATAGAAGCAAAGTCAAGCGCCTCTCCATCAATAAACTCATTGATGTCTCTAACCAATGTATTTTCAATTATTAACTTTGGATCAGCAGTCTCAAATATTGCAGATAAGCTACTAAGATTTTTATAAATATTATATTGTAGTTCTTTATTTGAAAAGTGGTTTATGTAGTCTTTTAATTCACCATGCTCACCATAGTGCTCTAAGTACATCATTTTTGCCTTAACAAACCAAAGAGTATCACCATAATCTCTCTTAATTTCATCTAAAAGAAGAGATATTTCAGCTTTATTGCCATATATGAAAAGCTTTTCAAATTTTACTCTAAGAATATTAAAACTTTTTACTTTATCCGAATATAAGGTTAGTGGAACTAATAAAATATCAAGTAAATATTCAAGTGGAATATCTTCAAAAACCATTTCTCTAGGTTTTTTTTCAAAATTAAAATTAAAAGTTGAAGATATTTCTCTGAAATATTGATTGCTTAAGAGGTGCTTTAATACCATATTGAAACTTCGGCCTTTGTATCTATATACAAATTCCACATAATTTTCTTTAACTTCATTTATGTAGTTAAGAGACAAATTTCTTCTTGGAAGTATTCTTTTTACTAAGTCCATTACAGGCTTTTCTTTTACTTTTTCTGGTTTTCTACTTTGCCTTTTCCTACTCATCCTTTTCTCTCAATAATTGAATCCTAATTATACATCCAAACTGATAAATTGAATGCTCCCTATTAGTTAATATTTAGATTTAAGTTCCTGCACCAGCTTTTCTTTCTCTTCATCAGTAAGAGAGTTAAATAGTAAAACCATTTCAGCCATTAAACCCTTTTCACAAAAGAAGTAATTAAGAGGCACATTTAGTTCCTCAGCTAAGCGTTTTAGAGTATTAACATCAGGAAAATGTCTACCCTTTTCATAATGGTTCATACGTCCGCTCGCAGAGCTTGGCTCCATACCAATTCTAATCCCAAGCTCTTTTTGAGATAATTTAGCGACTGTTCTAGCGTTTTTAAGGCGCATTGGAAAAGGGTTTTTAAATTGCAAAATAAGTTGTTTAGCATAATTTATGACGGTACTTAGATTGTCTAAGTTTTATAGCAGCATGTATACTTAGCAATCCTAAGTCACATAAATCGCAGGTTAATAAATGTATAAAAAAGAACGTAAGAATCTCATTATGGAAGAGATAAATAGAGGAAAAGGCCAATTACTGAATTAGCAGAACAATATGGTTGCATTAAGCCCACTTTACAGGTGGAAAATGAGATACCTCTAAAAAATCTTGACTTCATACATCATAATTAATTAGCTGTTTATATTCGCCGAAACTTAAATAAGTTACTGTGTCTGATGGCGCTTCGCTTATCCGACCTACGTTTTCAAATATATAATGCGGGGTTATTGGGGCGTGGTATTGGAGGTTCGTTGGGTTTAGCTACGCTCTACCCAAACTTTTATCTCTTCTTGATGAATGTTTGCCTTAAATTTTTACGCAGACAAAAATGGCGTTGCCTGAGCGCTGTGCCCATGGGGTTATTTTGTCGTAGTCATGTTCAAATATGTGGATTTCGAAGTACGGCTTTAGGGCTTCTTTAAGCTCGGTATAACTAAAAGCAACCATTGGGTGCTCGTCGTGCCATACGAGTGTTTTATCTGCGGTGGTTTTTTCTATGCTGAGTTTTAATAACTGTTTGCAGCCAGTGCCACTGTAGTGCCAGCCAGAGCGAAATGTGAAGAAGCTATTTTCGCTTGTTGCGGTGTGCTCTACAAATGAATCGCTGTCGATTTTGTTTTTATCAACCGTGTTAAAACAAAATATTCCACCTACATTTAATGCATTGTATACGCTAGCAAGGCACTCTTTTAGTTTATTAATGCCGTCGCAGTAATGGATTGAATACAAAAAGCAGGTAATTAAATCCAAGTGCTCAGTTACCTTAAATTCACTCATGTTTTGCAATGAAAATTGCGCTTCTGGGCAGCGAGTTTTTGCTTTATCTAGCATTGGCTGGTTTAAATCAAGCCCACTACTTTTATAACCGTTATCAATAAAGTGGCGTACATGTGGGCCGGTGCCACATGCTAAATCTAGATGGGTGTTTGCACCATTACCAAAAATTTGGTGCAGCCTGTGAATAGAATTGCTTTGGGCTTGATAATCAATATCTGCACACATTAAGTCGTAGTAATCAGAAAGGTCGGTGTAAAGCGCGTTTGCGGACATATAAGCCTAGTGGTAAGTAGTAGAATATTTTTAAGTCGCGCATAGTAAACTAGTTATGGCTATTAGCGAAGAAGATATGAGTTTTAGGGTTGTCGGTTGGTACTTCGCTTATCCGACCTGCGTATTTAAATATTATAAAACGTTATTAGAAAATGGTGCGGAAGTGGATATTTGTTGGGTTTAGCTTCGCTCTACCCAACATACGTACTATAACTTTAAGCTGGCTTTAACTAATTCCTAAATACTTATGTACTTGTATTGATAGGCGCCAGTTTTTGGCAATACAGGTGTCGATTGCTAATTTTGTTGCTGATACTTTTTGGCTAATTGGCTGTAAATAAACAAGCTTAGGATTAACGCCTGTTTTAGCAAATAATTCTTCTAACTCTTCAACATGCTTTTGCATGGCAACGGGGTGTTTAATTTCGTTGGCGCGCTTCATGGCGCTGGTAAGTACTTCGTAACCACCGCGCATGTTTATTTTAGGCGATACAGTGACCCATGTTTGCTCTGGGGCGAGTATTTCAAACGTGCCGCTGGTTTCTATTTGTGTGCTAAAACCGTGTTCGTGTAATAAGTTACAGACTGGATTTAAATCAAACATGCATGGCTCGCCGCCAGTAATTACAACATGCTTTGCGGTATACCCACGTGATTGAAACAACGCTAAAATTTGCTCTGCACTGGCGTTAGCCCAATGATCTGAGTCGGCTTTTTTTTCTACGGTTTCATCCAGCGATACTTTATATACATTATCAACATCCCACGTTTGCTTAGTGTCGCACCAAGAGCAGCCTACTGGGCAGCCTTGCAGACGTAAAAATATTGAGGGTGTGCCAGTAAAGCTAGCTTCACCTTGAATGGTTTCAAACACTTCATTAATTTTGTACAAAAGAGATCTCACTTACTACCTAGCAGCCAAATTGCTACTATTAAAAAACTAAAAAGCGCTGTGCAAAAATTGTTATTTAAGCTGCGGCCGTGTAGTATATCGCGCCCTGATATAAACCTCTATCAAAACTAAGAGCAAAACAGATATGACGCAAAAAGTAGTTGTTATTTATTCCGGCGGTATGGACTCATTTACCGTATTAAATAAAGCCCTGCAACAAGGCCATGATGTATATGCCCTATCATTTGACTATGGTCAGCGTCATGTAAAAGAGCTTAAAGTGGCGGCAAGTGTGTGCGAAAAATTAAACGTTCCACATAAAATTGTTGATATTTCGGCGATTAACCAACTTATTGGTGGCTCATCTCTTACTGATGATATTGACGTGCCAGAAGGCCATTACGAAGAAGAAAGCATGAAAAGTACGATTGTTCCTAATCGTAATATGATTTTGCTCTCGCTTGCGGTTGGTTACGCGGTATCACTTAAAGCTAGCCAAGTTTATTACGGTGCTCATTCTGGGGATCATGCTATTTACCCCGACTGCCGTCCTGAATTTGTGCAAAAAATGGATGATGTGTGCCGTATTGCTAATTACGACGCTGTAGAAATTTTTAGCCCATACTTAAACAATACTAAAATTGGTATTTTAACCGACGGTATTGAAATGGGTTTAGATTACAGCCAAACGTGGACTTGTTATAACGGCCGTGAAAAGGCCTGTGGTAAATGTGGCGCGTGCCAAGAACGCCTTGAAGCATTTGCACTAAATAACATTACAGACCCGTTAGAATACGAATAAGCAGCAATTAATTAGTAATACAGTTGCTACAAACAAAAAAGGCTATCATCGATAGCCTTTTTTTGTTTGTTTAATTTTAACGTAGAGATTACAACCAGCGTTTTACGCGCGCTTTGTAAGTGGTAAACTCTTCGCCAAATAATTTAGTGAGCGCTCGCTCCTCGGGTATTATTTGAAAAAACGTTAAATACGCAATAAACCCGACAATACATAAAAGTGCCCACAATGAGCTCAACCAAATACCCCACCCAGCTAAAATAAATGCAAAACCCACATACATTGGGTTACGGGAAATTTTATAAATGCCGCTCGTAATAAGTTTTGACGCTTGCTCAGGTTTACTAGGGTTTACTGTGGTGTTTGCTATTTTAAAACTCACCACCCCTGCAATACAAAAACCACACCCTATAATAACCAAACTTGCTGCTAAGTAGGTAATAAAGGCGGTGAAATCAATAACACTGTAATGCGCAATAAGCGCCATTATGCCTGCAAAAAACAGCACAACAATAACGGGAGGTATTTTATTATTTAACATGGCAACTCTCTGTATTGGCTAAAGTATGTTTATTATATGGAGGCACTATCGCCATTAAACAATATAAAAAATGTATGAATTATGAACACGCTCAAAGCTGAGCTTAATTAAGCTATACAAATTAAGTTACAATTGTCAGCTTTATCATAAGCGCTTAAAGGTTATACTTTAACCATAAACGAATAATAAAATGATAAGGAATGAGGTTATGTCTGGAACTACGATGATTGTACTTATTGTGCTAATTTCGGTTGGCTCAGGAGTGGTTTACGATATGTATAAAAAGCATCTTGAGTTTAAGCATAAAATGCAAAACAACAACAGCGATGCCCATAAACAATTAGCTGAAACAAACGCACAAGTGCTTGCATTAAAAGAGCGTGTACAAACACTTGAGGCTATTGTTACTGATTCTAGCTTTAACGTTAAAGATGAAATTAATAAACTTTAGTTGTTATAAGTAATTTGGATATAAATGTGCATTTTCTGGCTGCTCAATGCCATGAGCAGCTAAAAACCCACCAATAGCTTGCCCGCAACCCTGTGGAGCTCGGCCACTGTCTATCTCAAAGTTTAACTTATTTGCATGTTGCTTACCCATAGAGCAAAGCCCTACGGTACTTGGCGAGCGCATAGCGATACTTAAGTTACCTATTTGCTCAACCACAACGTGCTTACTAAAACGGGCAAAACCTTTGTACTTAAATTGCTCGTTTACGTAATCATTGCTTGTGGCTACCAATACTGTAATTAAGGCGTGCAAAAAGCTATTAGCTGATGGATCTGCTGTTAAAAACGAAATAGTTTTGTTATTAAACTCGCTAAGTTGGCAATTCTCACACAACAGCTCAACAGTATATAAATGTTGCTTGGCTATTTGCTGCTGACTTTTAAGCTCAATACTTTTTCCTGCAAATACAATACGTTTAAGTACTTCATCTACATGGCTTTCAGCACTTACACTTTTAACAAGCTCGGGGTTTTGCGCCATTACAGGTAAATCGTGGTGGTTATTAAATGGCGTGCTTGTTGCGCCGCTTTGCATTAACTGAAAAAGCTCTCTTACTTCATGTTCACGCGCTACTTTTAACGCTAAAAATGCTGTTTGAATAAGCTCTGAAGTAGGTAGGTTTTCCTCTACTATCCAGCGTCTGCCAAATAATAGCTTTTTGGCTTTGCCTTCATTTGTAGATGCACTTTTTTGATAGTTATCTGGGCTGAGCACTGCTACTTGCAAGTAAATTTCTTCACCTTTTTGCGCAGCAAGCACTCTAAAGTGAGCCGAAAATTCAATACTCTCAAGCACTTCGTTTACGCTTTCAAGCGTGTGCTTGTAACGTAAAAAATGCTGTGGCACCACCCAGCTACTATTAGCCAATTGCACAAGGGGTGCATAAGAAATAGGTTGCTCGTAACTGTGTTGCCATTTTTGCTCATTGCTAAGCAAATGATTAATGTGACTCTTGTTATCTGACATAAATAAACCAAATAAACTCGCGGTGTGCGATATAAACTATGAACACATTACGTCATCAATGTCGTAATTAGATCACATGTACGCCCTACTTTCAGGCTTTTTTAACTATCAGTGAGTTCTTGATAGTCTGTTATAACTTTTTGATAGTATGGCTTATCTTTATTGAGCATTTTATTATAATGATTTATAAGTTGGCTTTGGTACATAACGTGTTCTGTATTGGTAAAGTCCCACATTTTGTGGCCGGTGTGACTAATCTCATTATTGGTATTAAAGCTCACTTCTATTACTTCATAAAAACGTTTGTTGTCGTAAACTATTTGCTCACCTATAAGCCCTAAGCCTAGTTGCTTTAAACCGACTCGCAACTTATAAGTGTGATGCACTGGACATAAAATAAACCGAACATTATTTAAATGCTCCACTGCATTATTAGCCGTAATTTGTTGTATTAAACTTAACAACAGCTCACCGCCAACACCTGCGATTACAACTACTTGGCTTTTACTTTGAGCAATTTCAATTTTGCCTACATCCTGACATAAGACCTGCCACTGTGGATTTTTATTACAGGCTTTTTGTAATTTATTAATAGATGATAATTGCGCTTCTAGGTCGTTCATTAAAGTGGCGACTATATCAACAAAAATAACCTGCTCTGCAGATACGCGTTTTAATAGCGCCATGCCTAAATAACCATGGTCGCAGCAGCAATCCCAAATAATATCGTGATGCTGCGAAATTAATCTATCAATGGCAGTTAGGCGTTTGCTGAGTTTCATTTAATCAGTAGATTGTGACGATTTGTAGATAAGTGCTTTTAAGCTTCTGTCGCTGTCTACTTCAATAAAACGCTCGGTAGGGGCTAGGCGCTCAACAAATTCAATTGCGCCTTGGGTGTGCTCGTTTATTAACGCTTTAAACGCGTCTTCGCTAAGCTCTGGGCTATTAGCGCACAATAACAATTGTGTGGTATCGCAAAGTAGCTCTGGCAATCTGCGCAGCACTTTTTGATAGTCTTTAGTTAAAATAAAGCTGCCTTTTTGAAAGCTTGGCGGATCAACTATTATTAAATCAAACGGGGCTGCTTTTTTTAGTTTTCCAAACGACTTTAAAATATCATGAGGTAAAAAGCTTACGCCGCGCTCAAAACCGTTTAGTTGATGGTTTTGCTTGCCTACTTTAAGTACGCCTTTGCTCATATCCATGTTCATTACATGATCTGCCCCGCCTTGCATTGCTGCAAGCGAAAACCCACATGTATACGAAAACAAATTAAGCACTTTGCCATGCTTACTATTAGCCATTACAAACTCACGACCGCTGCGCATGTCGGGAAATATTCCGGTATTTTGACGGCTCTGTAAATCAACCAAAAAACGAATGCCGTTTTCGGTTACAACATGCGGGTTAGGTAATTGCCCATAAACCACGGTGTTTTGGCTTTGTACACCAGCGCGTTGCTGATACACAAGCGACGTAATAAGCTCAGGCTGATTTGCTTGCGCCCACTGCCACACTACATCGGTAAGCTCGCTTAGTGTTTGCTCGTCAATTTCGTCGTACGAAACTAAAAATAAACTTGGCGGATAAAAGTCTAAATTTATATGGCTTAACGCCTCAATACTGTGGCCTCGACCATGAAAGACACGGCACAGTTCATTTTTTAAAATTGGCGCATCTTCAAGCGCAGTAATAAGAGGAGTAAAGTTTGCTGTCATTTTTAATTAATCAACTGTTGTTGTAGTTCATGTATTTCATCGCGAACAGAGCCCGCTTTTTCAAATTCTAGATCGCTTGCGTATGCATGCATTTTGGTTTCAAGCTGCTTAATTTGCACGGCAATTTCTTTCGCACTAAGTACTTTGTTAGACTCTTTACGAATAAGTTTAAGGTTATCTTTAGGGGCCGCTTCTTCGCCTACATCCATTACATCAAGTATTTTTTTAGCCAGAGCACGAGGCTCTATGCCATGCTCAACGTTGTATGCATGCTGAATTTCGCGTCTGCGTGCTGTTTCGTCCATGGCTTTGGCCATAGATTTTGTAATTCTGTCACCATATAAAATAGCGCGGCCATCTAAGTGACGAGCAGCACGGCCAATAGTTTGTATCAGCGAGCGGGCTGAGCGTAAAAAGCCCTCTTTATCTGCATCAAGTATGGCAACAAGTGCCACCTCTGGCATATCAAGGCCTTCTCGCAGTAAGTTAATGCCCACTAACACATCAAACACGCCTGCTCGTAAGTCACGAATTATTTCTACGCGCTCAACGGTATCAATGTCTGAATGTAAGTAACGTACTTTTACATTATGCTCGCTTAGGTAGTCTGTTAAATCCTCAGACATACGTTTAGTAAGTGTAGTTACCAGTACGCGTTCGCCCTTCTCCACACTTTTGTATATTTCTGAGAGTAAATCATCAACCTGATCGCCCACTGGGCGCACTTCAATAAGTGGGTCGAGCAAGCCTGTTGGGCGAATTACTTGCTCTGCAATTGCGCCCACACAACGTTCTAATTCAAAGTCGCCTGGCGTTGCCGATACATAAATAGTTTGTGGTGAAATAGCTTCAAACTCTTCAAAGCGCAGCGGTCTGTTGTCCATTGCTGAGGGCATTCTAAAGCCATATTCAACTAAGTTTTCTTTACGGCTTCTGTCGCCTTTATACATTGCACCAATTTGCGATACGGTTACGTGCGATTCATCAATAATCATCAATGCATCGTCTGGGAGGTAATCAAGTAACGTAGGCGGTGGATCTCCTGGCGTACGGCCAGATAGATAGCGGCTATAGTTTTCGATGCCAGAGCAATAACCTAGCTCTCGCATCATTTCCATATCGTATTGCGTACGCTGTGTTACGCGTTGCTCTTCTACTAATTTATTAGCACTGAGTAACTGGGCTCTTCGATCTTTTAGTTCTTCTTGTATTTTATCGATAGCACCGAGTATTTTTTCACGCGGGGTAACGTAGTGTGTTTTTGGGTAGATAGTGGTACGGACTATGTGCTTTTCAACAGCGCCAGTAAGCGGATCAAAAATGCTTAAGCGCTCTATTTCGTCATCAAACATTTCTACTCGAACAGCAAATGTGTCTGATTCTGCAGGGAATATGTCGACCACTTCGCCACGTACACGGTATGTACCTCGGCTAAAATCTATGTCGTTGCGGGTATATTGTATTTCAGCTAGGCGACGTAGCATGTCGCGTTGATCTACTTTTTCGCCCACTTTTAAAAGTAGCATCATTTTCATGTACGATTTAGGGTCGCCCAAACCATAAATAGCCGATACCGAGGCCACAATAATAGTATCGCGACGCTCAAGCAGTGCTTTGGTCGCGCTTAAACGCATTTGCTCTATGTGCTCGTTTATAGAGGCATCTTTTTCAATAAAAGTATCGCTTGATACAACATAGGCTTCTGGTTGGTAGTAATCGTAATACGATACAAAATATTCAACCGCATTTTTAGGGAAAAACTCTTTCATCTCCCCGTATAGCTGCGCGGCAAGCGTTTTATTGTGCGCCATTATTATTGTTGGACGGTTTAAATCGTTAATAATATTAGCCATGGTAAAGGTTTTACCTGTACCAGTAGCACCTAATAACGTTTGGTGTGCAAGGCCAGCTTCTAGCCCTTCGCAAAGCTGTTTAATTGCTGTGGGCTGATCGCCTGCTGGTTTAAAATGTGATCTTAACTGAAAATGGTCGCTCAATTATTGCACTCCTGTAACGATTCGCCGCTCAGCGCCTCTAGTTTTTTCATAAACCATTTATACGCCACTATTGCTGTAAATAAGTTACCTAACGCAGCGCCAATAAACAGCCCTAATAATCCGGCTATTTCGTTGCCTATATAAGCAAATGGTACATAAAATATGAATAACCGAATGACACTTAAAACCAATGCATACATTGGTTTGTGTAAAGCATTAAACGATGAGTTTGATAATATGATCACCCCTTGTAAGCCGTAGCTTAGCGGGATGGTATAAATAAAGAGCTTAATTACATCGATTACGGCTTGTTCTTTACCAAACAATTGGCTTATAACGCCTGAGAATGCAATTAGTAATACGTAGATGGCAAATTGCCACACCATCACAAATTTTAGTGTGCCGGTGTACGCTTTTTTAACGCGGCATAATTTGCCAGCACCAAAGTTTTGGCTAACAAATGGCGGTAATGTCATAGATAGCGCAAGCACTAATATACTTGCAATCGATTCTATTCGACTTCCTACTCCAAATGCAGCTACGGCTTCTGGGCCATGGTGTGCCACCAAAGCGGTCATTACAGCCATTGCAACCGGTGTAAGCATGTTCGCGCCGGCAGCAGGTAAACCAATTTTTAATATTTTGCGAATAGCGCCAGTCACTGTTTGCTTGCCTGCTTTTAGGCTCAACAAACGCTTTTTAAACGCTAATATATATAAAATAATAACGACAGCAACCGACCACGCAACAACACTTGCTATGGCAGCGCCTTGAATTCCTAACGCTGGTACAGGCCCAAAGCCAAATATTAGTATTGGATCGAGTATGGCGTTTATCAGCCCGGCTCCGCCCATAACTATACTTGGCGTTTTTGTATCGCCACTGGCGCGCAGTACTGAGTTACCAATCATTGGGGTTATTAAAAATACACTACCGATAAACCATATATTCATGTATTCGTGTATTAACGGTAATACTTGTGCGCCCGCTCCTAGCAGAGTAAATATGGGGTCAATCAGTAAATAACCAATAGATGACAACACAATAACCAAAACCACACCAACCATTAAAGAAATACTGGCATCAAAACGCGCTTCATCTATTTTATTACTACCGAGTGCTTTTGCTATTACCGCCGATGTACCAATCCCCAGCCCTATTGCTAAGCTTATAACGGTAAAGGTAACCGGAAATGTAAAGCTCACTGCTGCAAGCGGTTCGGTGCCAAGTAAGCTTATAAAAAATGTATCGACAATATTGAACATCATTAACGTGATCATGCCGAATATCATCGGAATGGTCATCGTCTTTAATGTTGGCAAGATGGGATCGTTTAGTAAATCTGGGCGATTCTGGGATTTTGAAATTGCGCGCATGAAATAAATAGGCCTCTTTTACTGAACGAATCATTTTAAAGCATCAAGGCAGTTCAAGCCACGGATTTATCACTACAATTGAAGTAATTAAAGAAGTAAAGATTCGAAAAAATAGTAAAACTTAGTTTTTACATCTTTTTGTTAAAATAGAGCCTAAACACCGCAAAAAACAATTAAAACACATTTTTATAACTTTTATTACAAACACCCAGTGATATCTGATGCTTTTTTACACAAAGGTGATGCTTGGTTTATCGTTACGAAAAAATTCCCTCATCGAGTTGCATCTATTCTGCATCAAATCATAACTCATTGTTTTATATTAAATTAAAAATAATGATTTAAAAGCTTGAAATCGTTGTAGCACCCTAAACCATTGGTGCCGATGATGTTCTTAAAGTTTCATAAACAGAGTTATCCACAGAAACCGTGGATAACTCATTCAAACCCGCATTTATAAAGGCTTTGAGAGAGCCGCCATTTTCGGTGATATCTAGACAATTGATCATTTGCTATTTGTAGCATTTTTATAAACTCACGCTAAAAACTGAAGCTCTCCAATTTTTCTTCTTAACATAGTTGTACGGTTGGTATAAAAATACGCTTACCATAAAGTTAAGTTATTGATTGTTCTATTTTTGAACGGATAAAGTAAATACCCATTTTATTCATAGTAATTAGATCACAATTTAGATCACAAAATATTTCTGTGGATATACGCGTAGGTATATTTTTAAAAATTTAAAACAAAAACAAATTTAATATTGAAAATACCGCCAAGTAAAAAATGAGTTTTTATGTTTTTGAGTTGTTTTTTAATAACAAGCCACTTTAATAACGTGTTTAATTTAACCAATTTAAAGACTCTGCAATAATAAAAGTCACACTGTTATTCTTAAATTTCAAAAAAAATAACTTTAATAGAGCTATAAAACACGCAGATCGAACACAAAAACAACGAATAAACCTCTTTTTTCAATTTATGACTTTTATATGTTGACACTTTGCGACGCGGTCATTAATATTTCGCCCCGTTGAAAGGCAAGACGCTTCCCCCTTAGCTCAGTTGGTTAGAGCGACGGACTGTTAATCCGCAGGTCCCCCGTTCGAGTCGGGGAGGGGGAGCCAAGTTTTTCAACCATAAACGATTCCCCCTTAGCTCAGTTGGTTAGAGCGACGGACTGTTAATCCGCAGGTCCCCCGTTCGAGTCGGGGAGGGGGAGCCAAGTTTTTCAACCATAAACGATTCCCCCTTAGCTCAGTTGGTTAGAGCGACGGACTGTTAATCCGCAGGTCCCCCGTTCGAGTCGGGGAGGGGGAGCC
>NZ_JBBMQY010000027.1:0-50071 GCF_038900255.1 Pseudoalteromonas sp. AS84
AATTAGACAATTAGACAATTAGACAATTAGACAATTAGACAATTAGACAATTAGACAATTAGACAATTAGACAATTAGACAATTATTAACATTTGAAAGAATGCATAATTATTTGAAGCTCAGGACTAAATAAAGCCTAAATACAATGTTAAAATATGCGGACGTTTCAGGTAAATATCTTTACCTCTAATCACTATGCTTCACTACCTCTGTTTCATAATAAAAGATATATTATGTAGCGGTGAATATATAACCTTTAAAATGGATTTTATAAAATGAAAAACATAATAACTTACACTGAAAATTTAAAAGAAAATAAGTGGGGTGATTTTCACTTTGATTTAATAAAAATAAATACACTGCCTGAGTTTGAAAGTTTAGATGGCTTTGATGCTATGGATATTTTTAGCGAATCTATTTTTAAAGAAATATATAATCTAACAGCAAAGAGTACGTTAAAGTTACTCATTATTACTCCAGATACAACGTCTGAAAAAGCGTATGGTATTGCTTTTTTACAGGACAAAGAAATTTTAACCATGGAAGTAGAAGCAACGCCTCTATTTAATCAGTGGTTTAGCTCAATTAATGACGATGCCTCTACACCTAAAGTATATACGTTTACAAGTAATAGCAGCTCAAGTCGCTCACTTTTTAACAACGAAAAAGAGCTCACTCATAAAGGTATGGGAGAGTTTATTTGTAGCCAAGTTCCAAATAGCTTTATTGCTGAAAAGTTAACTAAAGAAAAAGCTGACTTTTTAACGCCTTTTATACAGCTCAATGCATCTGATAACTTTGAATTAATTGAACAGTATTTTAAAGCGTTGGTAAAACAAAATAACCTCAATGTTATTGAGCCCAAAAACAACGATGCTATTTATGCTGAATTTGAAAACGAAGCCGGCTTTGCATTCCCAGCTATACTAAAATCGTTTTTAACACTTCATAATGGTGTCGAAAATACAGCATTTATGGGCGTTCAACGTATTTTAAAAGAATGGCGCGACTGGCAGTCTATTTATAATGAATGGACTCAAGAAGAGTTATTCGACACCGATAATGAAAGTAATATAAAAACCGTACCTATGTACGTTACTCCGTATTGGGTGCCATTTTTTAATTTGGGAGGTGGTAATTTTATAGCGCTAGATTTTGCACCAAACAGCCAAGGCACAGCTGGGCAAGTAATATCATTTGGCGCGGATGAACAAAGTGCCATTTACGAAGCTAAAACATTAAGTGAGTTTCTAAAAGGCTTTATTACTGCCGATAGCTCTGAATAACTCCAATAACTAAATAACTCTAACAATTAAAGTATTTACCTTATAGCACCTCCCCTTAAATAAACGCTCTTATAGTTACTTTAAGAGCGCTTACTTAATTTATTAAACACTTAAATTACGCTCAAAGTTTACAATATCAACGCCTGCTTTTACTTTGTACAGCTGAGCTAAGCGTCCGCCCGATTTAACTTTTTCATCGAGTATTTCAAACATATCAGCAGCTTCAATACGTCTAATAATACTTTTACGCTGAACAGGCTTGCCTATAATGGTTTCAATTACGGACTTAAACTGTCCTACGGTAAAATGCTCTGGCAAACAATATACCGGCGCCATTGAGTACAATGCTTTTTGTTTTAAACGCGCTTTAGCTTGCTCAATAATATACTTGTGATCAAAAGCCACTGGCAAATTATTTACTTCATCTATATCTATCCATTTTGCATCATCAACCGTTTCTATATGGGTTGATACTTGCGCCTCTGCAATTAAAGCAAAATAAACTAAAGTGACACTAAACCCTCTAGGATCTCTATTAATACCTGAGTATGTTTGCAACTGCTCTAAATATTGAGGTGCCACACTGGTTTTTTCTTTAAGCTTTCTAAGCGCAGTCATACTTACGCTATCATCAATATCTACGTCAACAAACCCACCTGGCAGCCCCCACCGACCTGCAAATGGCTCGCTCGCACGCTTAACCATCAGTACTTTTAGGGCACCGTTTTTAACAGTAAATAACACACTGTCGACTGTAAATAATGGATTTTTGTATTCGGTAATATCGTAATGGTTAATCACAGCGTGCTCACATTAAGTTAAGGTCTTAGTGACACAATAAATTAAACACATCTCAATTTCAACCTACAGTAAAATTACAGACAATTTATAAGTTCAGCTAGTTAGTTTAAAAAATAACTTGATTACTATAGGAACATTTGATAATTTAATTGTGTCGCTAGGACACAAACATTTAAAGGACAAAAAATGAAAGTATTTAGCTATGACTCAACAGGAAGTAAATCGTTAGTTGATTATGAAAATTTTACTTTTTCAGGTGGTGAAGAGCATATCAGGTTTAACGCCGCTAATTTTTCAGACTCTATAAAAATAGAGATTTTTGAACGCCTAACCAATTCATCAAAAATGGTTAGATTAATGATTGCTGTCGATGCCTTAAAAAGATTAACAAATGAAAATGCGCCTATCGAACTTGTTATTCCTTATTTTCCTTATGCACGCCAAGACCGAGTATGTGTTGAAGGAGAAGCGTTAGGCGCAGCTGTTATGGCAAATTTCATTAATAGCTTAAACTTCTCAAAAGTGACTATTTGGGATGCGCATAGCGATGTATCCCCTGCTTTAATTAATAGAGTCACCAATATTGAACAAATTTCGTTACTTGCACGCTGCGAAGAGCTAAGCCAACGCTTAGCAAAAGGCGAACTAACTCTTATTTCTCCAGATGCTGGGGCGAGTAAAAAAACCATTAAAATTTCAGAAAAATTCAATGGTGTACCTGAAGTTATTCAAGCTCAAAAAGTAAGAAACTTAAAAACAGGCGAAATAGTAAAAACAGAAATTATTGGCGATGTTAAAGGTAAAAGCGTACTTATTGCTGATGATATTTGTGACGGAGGCAGAACCTTTATCGAACTAGCCAAGGTACTAAAAAGTAATGGCGCTGTTGAAATTTCTCTTTTTATAACTCATGGCATTTTTTCAAAAGGGCTTGATGTTTTTGAAGGTCTAATTGATAAAATTTACACAACAGATTCGTTTAAACCGGCTAATGCGTTTAAAAATAGTAACAACATTAGTTTACAAATAATTGAGATGTAAGGAAAACACCATGACTATTACAGCTGCAAGTATGCAAAAAGACGTTTATAAAGAATTTCATAGCCGCGCTTATCACCCTGACGTAACAGAGGTATATGCAAATTACACCTCTCGTAGTGGCAAACTAAGTAACATAGAAAATAACGATAAAGTCGCGTTTGTTGGTCTTCAATACTTTATTAAAAGTTACCTTCAAGAAGAATGGGATGAGTTTTTTAAAGTAGATAAAGCGACGGCTGTTGCTAACCATAAACGTATTATGAGCTCAATGCTTGGCTATACTGTTGATGTAAAGTACTTAGAAGATTTACATGACTTAGGTTACTTACCATTAAAAATAAAAGCATTGCCTGAGGGGACATTGGTTCCTTACTTAGTACCGCCAGTGACTATAGTGAATACAAAAGCGGGTTTTCAATGGCTCACTAATATGATTGAAACGGTATTAAGCTGTGAAAACTGGCCAATTCAGACAAGCACTACAACGGCTGTCGCTTATTTAAAAGTATTTAAAGAATTTGCAATTAAAACTGGCTTAGATATGGATTTTGTACCATTTCAAGGTCATGACTTTAGCTTTAGAGGCATGTTTGGTAAACATGCTGCAGCAATGAGTGGCTTTGGTCACTTAGCATCGGGACTTGTTGGTACCGATGTTATTACTGCGGTTTTATTTGCTGAAAAATATTACGGTGCAAATGTAGATAACGAACTTGTTGGTTGCTCAGTAGATGCAACAGAGCACTCGGTTACGTGTTCTTGGATATTGGAAGGCGAAATTGAGTTTTTTAAATACTTAATGCAAGAGCAGTCACCTAAAGGAATTTTAAGTGTTGTTTCTGATACTTGGGATTTTTGGACTCTAGTAACTGATTATTTACCGCAGTTAAAAAGCGAAATAATGGCACGTGATGGCACGCTAGTTATTCGCCCCGATTCAGGGGATCCTGTTAAAATGTTAACCGGATATAATGTTTCGCCTGTATCTGATTACAGTGAGTTATTTACAACTCAAAATGAAGCTGAAGCCGACGTTATTAATAAAGGTTATGAAGCGTATTACTTTAACGGTCAATATTTTGGGTTTGAAGACAACAACACTATCGAACTCATGGAATGCGAAGTTAAAGGGCTTATTGAATGTCTATGGGACATATTTGGTGGTACAACAACACCTAAAGGTTACAAGTTACTTGATGAGCATATTGGTGCTATTTACGGTGATGCAATTACTTTAACGCGCCAACGCCAAATTTTACAAAGACTTATGGATAAGGGTTTTGCATCAAAAGTGGTTTTAGGTATGGGTTCATACAGCTATCAATATGTTACACGTGATACTCACGGCTCAGCAGTAAAAGCAACTAGCATAGTAAAAAGTGGTAAGCGTGTTGCTATATTTAAAGACCCAAAAACTGATTCAAAGAAAAAGTCAGCTAAAGGGCTTTTAAAGGTTGAACGCGTAAACGGCGAGTTAACTTTATTTGATGACGTAACCGAGCAAGAAGAAGCACAAGGCCTATTAGAAGTTGTTTTTGAAGATGGTAAAATAACAAAAGAAACCACGCTAAATGAAATAAGAAGCTTAATAGATCAACAAATTTAAAGCTTATTCGCTCTAAACAAAAAGCCGCTGTAGCAATACAACGGCTTTTTGTTTGGTAATAAATTTAATGAGAATACTGGTCTATAACAGATTTTGGGTATTAACTATTTACAGCCGTGTATTTGGTTTTTAGGCAAAGCAGATCCTATTTAGTGGGGTTATTCCCCATAAATAGGCGATAAAAAGGCACAAAGAGCATACACGCGCTAATTATGCGTCTTGCTCTTGATTTGTTATATCCCCAATTCGATTATTTAACTCTTCGTCACTAACATCTTCTTTGTGTGTACCAATGATCCATATATGACCAAATGGGTCTTGTAGAGTGCCGGTCCTATCCCCATAAAACTGGTCATGTACGGGTCTTATTAGTGTTGCACCAAGCTCAATTGCTTTTTTAAATACGGTATCAACATCTTCAACATAAAGCATAAGGCTTAGCGCAGTACCACCGAGTTCTTTTGGACTTTTTAAATACTCTTCAGAACCAATATCTGAAAGCATAATATGCGAATCACCAATTATTATTTCTGCATGGGCTATTCCACCATCAGGTAAAGGCATTTGCATTACGTGTTCTGCACTAAATGCATCACAATAAAAATCTATCGCTTTTTGTGCGTCATTCATAGTTAAATAAGGTGTAACTGAATGAAACCCTTTTGGTATTGCTGAGACTGCCATAATATTCTCCTTTACTTACGCGGTGATTTTTAATATTTAATTAACTAAATATGCGTTTAATTGCCCCTAAATTTAAGCTTAGCTCATACAAAAAATTGCGTTACTTTTCGAGGTTTAAACGCTTATGCCAAGCAGCAATACTTTCATCAGGGTACTCTTCAAATTGCTTGTCACCTTCATTAATTGGCGCATTTACCCAATTTGCTTTACTACCAAGCATTAAATGAGTGCGCTCTGGCGGTATGGGTAACTCACTATCTATTGCACCTGCAAAGGGGTGAACTTGCTCAGGCCAACGTGCATCGTATAACCACAAGTTAGCGCTACAATGCTTACAAAAATGACGCTCTGCTGGGCTGATTTTATCGCCTATTTTTGCATGATAAATAGTTATGTGTTCACGCCCTGTGACTTCAAGCGTGCTGTATTGCGCGTTCAAGTTAATAGCAAACCCGCCGCTCCCTGCGGTTTTACGACAAATAGAGCAGTAACATAAATTGTAAGGATAAGGGTGTTTTGAGTTGACCGTAAATACCACTTTGCCACAGTGACAAGCGCCATTAAGCTTCATAATATATCCAATTTTTTTGTTGGCTTGAACTAATACCTTAGCTAGGTGAGCTTAAAAAAACCACAACACTTACATGCTGTGGTTTTATTTATCACTAACCCATATCGACTAGCGCTTCCAATATCTTAAATTACGCAATGTATTTATAAATTTATCGGCTGAATGTGCCTCTAAATCTATCCAACCATCATCTGCTTTTCCATCAAGACCTGCCGCTTTAAATAATGGCTTAGCCTCATTTGTAAAGCCTATAAATTTCATGTGTGCATATGCATCACTTACAAAGTCTTTGGCTTCTGCAATGGCAGCTAGTTTTTTAGCTCCCTCTTCGGTGGTTAGTACAAGTACCGCATCATATAAAACCGATGGACCACCATTAATAACCTGATCTGCTTTAAAGTGCTTACCTTTACTGCATTTAGCACCGCCGACTTGTGGGGCAATAATTTCAAAGTTTGCGCCTTCACTTTCAAGTGCATTAGTAACCGATTCAAAAATATCAGCATCAAACCCGTCACTCACTAAAATACCTAACTTACGCCCTTTAAATGTATTTGGCGCATTTTTTAAAATACTTAACGCATCAGACACAGGTAAGTCTTTACGTGTTGGCATAGCAGCTTCTGCTGGGTCTGGCATTTCTTGCAAGCCAAGTCCTTCGGCCACTTTATTTGCGAGGGTTTCGTCAATATTTAACAAGTGCGATACCAAGCGTTCTCGTATTGGTAAATGCTCAACTTTAGAAAGCTCAAACACGTACGCAGATTGAATATGCGCCTGCTCTACCTCTGTTTGGCTTAAGTAAAATTGGCGAGCTTGACTGTAGTGATCGCTGAATGTTTCTGAGCGATAACGCAGTTTATCACCGCCGCTTACTTCAGGTTCGCTTGAGCTCTTAAAGCCATGTACTGGGCATTCGCGCGGGTTATTTTCGTCGCCGCTCCACGAGTTTGGCTCGTAATTAACACGCCCTTTTGGATTGTGCATTGCCATGTGGCCATCTTGCTGAAAATGACGCATTGGGCATTTAGGCGCATTCACCGGAATATGCGTAAAGTTAGGACCACCTAAACGCTTAGTTTGAGTATCTAAGTATGAAAAGTTACGACCTTGCAGTAGCGGGTCGGGAGTAAAATCGAGCCCTGGTACAATGTTTTGAGTACAAAATGCAACTTGCTCTGTTTCTGCAAAAAAGTTGTCGACAACACGGTCAAGCACCATACGGCCAACAATTTGTACTGGTACTTGTTCCTCTGGTATAAGCTTGGTGGCATCAAAAATATCAAATTCAAATTCATCAGCAAACTGCTGATCAAACACTTGCACACCTAACTCCCATTCAGGGAAGTCGCCGTTACCAATTGATTCCCACATGTCTCTGCGATGAAAATCAGGATCGGCGCCGTTAAGCTTAAGTGCTTCGTTCCATACTACCGATTGCATACCGCCTTTTGGTTTCCAATGAAATTTAACGAATTTTTCATCGCCTTTGGCATTAATAAATTTAAAGGTATGAACGCCAAAACCTTCCATAAAGCGTAAAGAGCGCGGAATAGCTCTATCAGACATTGCCCACATAACCATGTGCATTGACTCAGGTGACAAGCTCACAAAGTCCCAAAAGTTATCGTGTGCGGTTTGCGCTTGCGGAAAACCTCGGTCGGGCTCTGCTTTAGCTGAATGAACTAAGTCTGGAAACTTCATTGCATCCTGAATAAAAAATACCGGTATATTGTTACCCACTAAATCCCAGTTTCCCTCTTGGGTATAAAACTTAACCGCAAAACCGCGTACATCACGGGCTAAATCTGGCGATCCTTTATTACCTGCAACCGTAGAGAAACGAGTAAACACTGGCGTTTTTTCACCTTTTCGCTGAAAAATATCTGCACAGGTTAAATCTTCAAGTGTGTCGTAAGTTTCAAAATATCCGTGTGCACCATAACCTCTAGCGTGCACTACTCGCTCAGGAATGCGTTCGTGATCAAAATGAAAGATCTTCTCGCGCATTATATGATCTTCTAATAATCCTGGGCCACGCTTACCTGCACGTAATGAGTTTTGATCGTCGCTTACAGGGCAGCCCTGCGCGGTGGTCATGGTAGGGTATTCGTCCGACGCCTTTTGATGCAATTCGCCGCCATGCCCTTTATTACCTGAGTATTTAAATGATTCAGCCATGTTTAGTCCTTCATACAGTTTGATTTAATGGGTCAATAGTTTTTATGAGCTTTAAAGCTAAAAGCGACTATGCAAATGCAAAATAAAGACCAGCCATCCAACCTAGTAAGAAAGGGCTGTACAGATAACAATGTAGTATTTGAGGTGGTTTATAAAAGAAAAAGTTACACAGGTATGTAACTTTTTCAGACAAAAAAAGAGCACTTAAAAGTGCTCTTAGATTTAAATCATTTTAAATTTAGTTAATCTTTGCTTTCGTTAACTAAAATAACTTTACGATGTGGGAAAGGTATTTCGATGTTGTTTTCATCTAGTGCTTTTTTAATTAACTCTGGCACTGTGTAAAGAATATCGAAGTAATGCTCGCCCTTACAAAAAGGTCTTACTAAAAAGTCTACTGAGCTGTTGTTAAGTGTTTCTACTTCAACAAAAGGAGCTGGGTCTTTTAGTATGTGTGGATGCGCTTCAAGTACGGCATCTATAACTTTACGTACAGCCGTTGTATCTTCACCGTAAGCAACACCAAAATGCATATCCACACCACGAATTGGATGATGTGAATGGTTTATAATTTGCGCGCCCCAAATTTGACTATTTGGAATAATAACCTGTTGGTTATCGAACGTTTGTAAAATAGTAGTAAACATATCGACCTCAGTTACTTTACCAAAGCGCCCTGCTGCCTCAATAAAGTCATTCACTTTATAAGGTCTAAATATTAGCAACATAACGCCTGCTGCAAGGTTCGACATTGCACCTTGTAACGCCAAGCCTATAGCAAGTCCCGCGGCACCGAGTAAAGCAATAATAGAAGCTGTTTGTACACCAAAGCGATTTAACACAGCAATAATAACGAACGCTAATATGATGTATCGAGCCATGCTGCCTAAAAAGCGAAAAAGCGTGTCATCAAGGTGAGTGTATTTGTGGCATAAGCCAATAATTAAATTGCGTACTTTGCCTGCCAACCACAAGCCCGCAAGTAAAATTGCAATCGCCAGTAATATGTTGGTTGCCCACGTAATTGCAGCGGGTAAATATTGATTAATATCAATGTTGTTTATTATGTCTTCCATTGTTTTTCCTGTTTTAAAAACTTTTAACTAGCTTCAATCCATACCAAACGCAACAGTTTAACAAAAAATTAACTAAAGTACGACTATAGGAGTAATTTAAAACATAAAGAAAGAGCGTTACCCTCAATACATGTTATCGCTCACGTAAATCTTTCACCCATAATTTTGCTTTCAATCCTTGGTTTATAGCTTAAATAATTAAACTTCAACTAGTTCATAAACAAAGCTAATACCCGAGATAAATCTCGGTTAACTCTCTTAATTTTCTAATTATTACTGGCACTCATCTATAAATTTACCGATAATCTCACCTAAGCGCGCATATATTGGCGAGACAACACAATTGGATGAAATTAAAAACAAAGGATTATTATGAAAAAGTACTCAATTTTACTTACAGCGGCAGCACTTATTGTACTTGCTGGTTGTTCAACATCTGTTGCAGTAAGAGACTTTGAACAAAACCCTATTCCGCAAACATCAACAATTACCAACAGTGAAGCTGACGTAGAAAAAGGTATTCTAAAAGCATGTATTCAGCTTGGTTGGAAGTGTACGCCTATGAGTGAAGGTAAAATAAAAGGTGTACTGGATATTCGCACACACCAATTAACAATCGATATTGCGTATGACAAAACGGCATACTCAATCAACTATAAAGACTCAATTAACTTAAACTACAACGGCAAAAAAATTCACCGTCAGTATGTTAATTGGGTAACAAACCTTATACGCCATATAGACGCTGAAATGATTTAGCAGCGCGTTAATCTGCTTTAAACATTATAAAAAGCACTAAATATGAATAATAAAAATGGAGAAGCTACCTATAGCTTCTCCATTTTTTAGTTGAGTTTTAAACAGTAATAATTACGTCAAAAATATTACTAACGTTCAACTAGCTAAAAGGCAAAAAAGCACCAAACCTAACACTATTAGTAAAAGTACTCTCCCGTATTTTCACTCTATGATGAATGAGTGATTTTTTACTTATCCCCCTTCGTAAAAACATATTTTATATCTTGCTATAACGCAGCTTCGCTCATATAGTCAGCAAATTATCACACCTTTATTTTGAACACCTTTGTTTATGAAATCTTCTGCTCCTGCTAGTGATTTTGGTACCTTATTAGGTTACGCACCTGGTAATGTTGCTGTGTATTCATCTGATTATGATACGGCTGACGAAAGTATTTATCCTAATCGTAGCGCCTTTCGTAGTTACCTTGATGGCATTTACATGGGCTATAAATGGCAATGCGTTGAGTTTGCACGTCGATGGATGTATCTCAACCATAGTTATATTTTTGATGATATTGCTATGGCTTACGATATTTTTGAGCTGCGTTCTGTGCGCGATGTAAATAGTCAAAACAGACTGCCACTAAACGCGTTTAAAAACGGTGCTAAACATCATCCTCAGGTAGGTAGCTTACTTATTTGGGAAGAAGGCGGCGAGTTTGAAGAAACAGGCCATGTTGCTGTCGTTGTTGAAGTATATGAAGATAAAATACGCCTTGCTGAGCAAAATGTAGGACACCAAATATGGCCAAAAGATCAAAGCTGGTGTCGTGAACTAAAAGCAAAAGTAACTAAAGATGGCGACTATTGGATTGAGTGCTCTTACAGCGACGCCACTATTTTAGGCTGGATGACACAAACTGATGAAACAGAATATGCTGAGCCAACGTCAGAGCTAAACACCGACTTATTTATTATAGAAGCCCATAAAGCAGTAGATACAGGCCAAGCAAACAAGTCATGGTTAAATATTGCGAATGACGATGAAGCTGCCTACGTAGAAATGATGCAAGGCCATAAACTTACATCAGTAGCTGAGGATCAACATAATTACTTTGCGATATCTCAAACGGCGCAGCAAAGCATTGAGCATGCTACAAATGAGCTACATGGCTTATTTATGCATGCAACCGACTATGTACTGCAGCACCCTGAGTTATTAAAAAAGTTCAATTTACCCGATGTTGTGCTTAATAAAATTCGCCAATCGTGGGATAACCGCTTAAACCAATTAATTACCAGTCGGTTTGACTTTGCTCTAACCACAGCAGGTTTAAAAGTTTACGAATACAATTGCGATTCGGCATCGTGTTATATGGAAAGCGGTAAGGTTCAGGGTAAATGGGCAAAACACTTTGGTGTTAAAACAGGTGTAGATGCAGGCCAAAATTTATTTAAAGACCTAGTAAAGGCATGGCGTAAAAGTGAGGTAAAAGGTCTTGTTCATATTCTGCAAGATGATGAACCAGAAGAGCATTACCATGCATTATTTATGAAAGAAGCCATTGAAGCAGCTGGTTTTGAGTGTAAGTTAGTAATTGGCTTAAGCACACTTCGCTGGAATGAATCGGGCAACATAATAGATGCAGATGGCGCACAACTGAGTTATGTATGGAAAACGTGGTCGTGGGAAACCGCACTTGATCAAATCCGTGAAGAATGCGAAGCCGATCAATCATTAGGTGATAACTTTGAACCACAATTCAAAATTGGTGAAACGCCACGCTTAGTTGATGTATTACTGCGTAAAAATGTCATGGTGTTTGAACCGCTGTGGACATTAATTCCTAGTAACAAAGCTATTTTGCCAATACTGTGGAGCTTATTCCCTAATCATAAATATTTACTTAATACCGCGTTTGATCTTAACGACGAGTTATTACAAACCGGATATGTAGTTAAACCAATAGTAGGACGCTGTGGCGCTAATATTCAACTTGTTGATGAACAGCAGCAAGTTATAGAAAAAACAACTGGGCACTTTGCAGAGCAAGACCAAATATATCAACAGTTATTTGCACTGCCCAAAGTAGATGATTACTTTGTACAAATATGTAGTTTTACAGCTGCCGGAAAATACTCTGGTGGTGGCGTACGCGTTGATAAAAGCATGATCATAAACGGCCATAGCGATTGTATGGCACTGCGTATTAAATAATACTAAGCCCGCAATTTTGCTGCGGGCTTAAGTTTGTGTAACCCCCTTCCCTCTTTTAAGTTTTATAGCTATCTCAAGCGAGTTACTCCTGATAGAGTAAATTTATCAAACACCACAAATTAAGGTATTTCATGGCGAATCAATTTAATGTGCTTGGCACACGTTTAAAACTATGTTGCGGTAATGGTGGTTACACACGTGAAGGGTTTTGTTATGTACCAGAATCAGATCTTGGCAATCACAGTGTATGTGCAATTATGACTGATGAGTTTTTACAATTTTCAAAATCGCAAGGTAACGACTTAATAAGCCCAAACCCTCTTTACGATTTTGAAGGTTTAAAAGCCGGTGATAAATGGTGCTTATGTGCAGTAAGGTGGCTGCATGCAATTTCGGCTAATGTCGCGCCGCCAGTGGTACTTGAAGCCACAAATAAAAAAGCGCTAGAAATAGTACCGTTCGATGTTTTAAAAGCGAATGAATATATAGCCAAAACTTAAATTCACTTAAGCGTTATTAAAATAAAGTCTGCAGATTTTACAAATGTATGCAGGCTTTTCAAAAATCAAATGCTCCCTTCATCACCTAAAACCTCAAAAAAAACATAAAATCATGTTTTTAAAGTGATTTTTAAAAAGTTCACTTACGGCATAGCAGTTGCTTCATTAAGTTTAAGTCACGCTCATAACGCAACATTTTATATGAGCAACACATTACTTAAGTAGGAGAAATTATGAGTAACAATAACGAATCAAACAAAACAACTAAATTTACCGCGCCAGGTATGAGTGACGAATCAGCTCAAAAAACAATAGCAAAGCTCGATAACCGCATGGTTGCATTGATAGACTTACAGCTTACTTTAAAGCACATTCACTGGAACGTAGTGGGACCAAACTTTATTGGCGTACACGAAATGATAGACCCACAGGTAGACATTGTCCGCGAAATGACAGATACCATTGCAGAGCGAATTGCGACTCTTGGGGGAGTACCTGTCGGTACGCCTAAATCTATTGTAGATCGTCGTACATGGAACGAATACTCAGTAGGTAAAGGGTTAGTAACCGAGCATTTAGCCGCACTTGACGCCGTATACAACGGCGTTAATGCCGATCATCGCAAAGCAATTGAGACTCTTTCTGAGCTAGATCCAGTGTCTGAAGATATGATCACCAGCCAATTAGCTGACCTAGAGCAATTTCAGTGGTTTATTAGAGCCCATTTAGAATCATCTACAGGCGAGCTAAAAAGCTAATATATTAAATCTAAGAAAGCCCAGCATTAATATGCTGGGCTTTTTTTTGCGTAAAAATCATTCTATTTATTATCATATATAGATATGTATCAGTAAGCTCTAATACAAAATTAATATAAAAACAATAGAAAATTGGTATTACCAAAACAAATAACCAATAGAAAATTGAATGATTTTATACTCCTCACTATTTCGTAAATTTATAAGCCATACCCAACCTTCAATGAACATATTATTATTTTAACATCACTTAAAAAACAAACTAAATACGTATAAAAGTACGACATAAAATTTAAAAACAGTACTAAAAAATGTATTTAATAGTACAAATAATATAAAAAAACGCCTTTGGTAAACATACTTCAATAAAATTCACTCAAAATATAAAAAATAAAAATACAGCATAAGCCATTAAATTTATTAAATATAAGCAAAATAAAAGAACACTTTGTAATACACCTTGTGAATTTCTGGTAAACAAAGGTTGTAATAAAAGCTGAATTGGACTAATTTCAACCATACCACCTGTATGACACACTACAGGGAAACAGCAGTTAAATTGGTTAACCAAACCAAGTAACAACACACACAATGACGTAAGTCGTACCCAAACGGGAGAGATACATGAAACTCAATCAAATTACTTCAACATTAATTAATAAACATAAAAGAAGTAGCTCTACAACAATCAGTGCAGCAGCCCTTTTATTAATGGCTTCTTCTACTATTGCAGCGCAAGAGGCTCCGACAGCTTCAGAAACAGCAGCTGCAGATATTGAAGTTATTGAAGTAAAAGGCATGCTAGGTAGTATGAAAGCCGCCGCTATGCTTAAGCGTACTGACGGACGTATTGTAGATGCGATTGTTGCTGAAGACATTGGTAAGTTACCTGATAATAATATTGCAGAAGCACTGCAACGTATTACTGGTGTATCTATTAATACCGATTTTGGTGTGGGTGACAGTGTTTCGATTCGTGGCTTACCTCAAAACCGTGTTGAATTAAATGGTCGCTCTACTATTGGTGACTCTCGTGACGGTATTAGCTTACAGGATTACCCATCAAGCTTCTTAAAAACGGTAGAGGTTGTTAAGTCCCCTACTGCCGATATGATTGAAGGCGCATTAGGCGGAACAGTTAGTCTAAAAACGGTTCGCCCATTAGAGTTAGATAAACTAACTGGTGCTGTTTCATTAGATGGTGAGTACGCTGATAAAACAGAAAAAGTAGCGCCTATTTTTAGCGGTTCACTTGGTAACAATTGGGATTTTGATGAAATGGGTACCTTTGGTGCCATTGCTATGTTTTCGTTTCAAGATCGCGAAATTCGTCAAGATGAAACGTCTAGCCGTGTTAAACCTCAAGACATCGAAATTAATGGCCAAGAAGGTAATACACCAAGTGGCAACGCTATCGTACGAGACGAGCACAGTGTTGAGCAATACGTAGAACAACGTAAACGTACTGCTGTAAATTTATCACTTCAATGGGCACCGCAATCTGGTAATGGCATGGTGTATCTAGATTTAAGTGGCACTAAACGCTCTGGTGAGCAAAGTGGTAACTCTATATTAGGTGTTGCAGGTTCACTATCAACAGATGCAAATACAACTCAAGATGCTAACGGCGTAAATAATTACACGTTAACCAACGAATTTGGTATCCCTAAAACATACAGTGACTTTCGTGAAACCGACTCGTTTTCAAATGCACTTGGCGCAGAGTGGAACCTTACTGACAGTATAAAAATCTCTGGTGAAATTGCGGTAGCATCATCAGAAAGTGTAAGACCAGATTCTGAATTTACACTTCGCCCAATCGAAAAATCAACATTTGAAGCAAGCGGCGGTGTTGATTTAGTAAACCATTTATATGATGGTGCATTTTCTCAAAACGGTAATAAATTACCAAGCATCATTCATTCAGATCCAAATGCATTTACTGACCCACAAAACTTAGCACTACGTACGTTTAAAAGTGAAGATAGAAGAACTGATAATGACGAAACAGCTATTCGTTTTGATGTTGAAATGTTTGAGCCACTCAGCAGCTTGAGCTGGGTGTCTAAAGTAAAAGCAGGTGTACGTGTTACTAACCGTGATTACGAATACGAGCAATACAAAGTAGAAATTAAAGACATTTACAAAAATGCATTTAACGACTCAGATGGTTCATTAGCTACTTTATGGGTTGATGACTACAACGCCGCTTTTTCAAATAGCTTCACAACAGTTAGCCACGACAACTCATTTGACCAATTAGGTCATTCAGGGCAAAACGACCTACTAACGTTTTTAAGCTACAACGGTTTGTCTAACCCAGCAAATACCTATGCTCAACTTCAGCAGTTACTTGCAGGCACAAACCTAGCGTCAACAGGCAGTCTTTCAGATAACCAAGAGTTCCAAGAAAGCGCATACCGTAACGTAGTTGAAGATACAGCTGCCGTGTATATATCAGCGTACTTAGACTTTGATAACATTACTGCGATTGTGGGTGGTCGTTATGTGACTACAGATTTAGAATCAAGCGTGTTCCTTAACGGCGAAAAAGTAACTGGCGACAATGACTACAGCGACTTTTTACCAAGCTTAAACGTTACGTATAACTACTCAGACGAAACATTATTCCGCTTTGCTGCTGCAAAAGTTATGCGACGCGCTGACTTTAGCGAGCTAAGCCCTGCGTTTGACGTTAATAACGACATTACAGGTGCAACGCAAGGCTCTATTGATTTAGAACCATACCGCGCAACACAATACGACTTATCTGTAGAGCATTACTTTGATGAAGGTAATGTACTTTCTTTCGCTGTATTTTATAAAGATGTTGAGTCTTTCTTAAGTAACGAGAGTAGCTGTCAAGCTGCATCAAGCACTTCAACAGGTCAAAACGTAACTCAGTGGAACCAAGTATGTCAGCTTGACGTTGCAGGTGTATCACAAGACAACCTAGTTTACTCAGATGCAACTGACTTCCCAGTAGATGCTGATGGCTTTAACCATGTTGCAGGCTTGCGTGATGCAGGACTAACGGGTATCGATACAGTTAAAAATGTAAATGGCGAAAACGGCTCAGTACAAGGTTTTGAAGTTGGTTACCAACAGTTCTTCACAAGCTTACCTGGTGCATTTTCTGGCTTAGGTATTAATGCAAACTACACGTATGCAGACAGCGAACAACCAAACGGCAACCCGTTATTAGATATTTCTAAAAATACGTACAACTTACAAGTATTTTGGGAATACGAAGGGTTCTCTACTCGTATCGCTTATAACTACCGTGACAGTTTCTTAGATACTGAAAACGAGAAACGTGTAGAAAACATTAACTCAGACGGCAGTATTTCAGCAGAAGGCACTGTTTACGGTAATAACTACCGTGACGACAGAGGTCAGTTAGATTTCTCTGCAAGCTGGGATATTAACGAAAACATTACGCTAGTAGGTAATGCGACTAACTTAACGGGTGAGCCTTCTATCTACCTATCTGAACTAGGTGGTGCTTGGAAGTACACTGAAGCGGATCGCCGTTACAGCTTTGGTATTCGCGCTAAATTTTAATTTTCCCTAGAAACTAAAGCCTGCTTTTATGCAGGCTTTTTTACGTCTATAAAAAAATGACACTTTTGTTAAAACACAACACAATTTTTATAACTGAATATTTATTTAAAGCAATAAAATTATCATTGAATAATACTCCAAACTAAAATTTAGCTACCGTGTAAACAATATCAACCTCCTGCACATCACCTTTAGCGCACACCATAAAAATTCCACCAAAACCAAGTAACCTTGCGACTTGGTTATAAAGTGTCTAGTATTCTAAATGCCGTACTCATAATTGGTACGAAAAAGGATTAACAATGTCTCTAAAATATATAACAACAATATCAATCACATTATCATTACTATTATTAACAGCATGTGGCTCTGGGGGAAGTGAAACAAAAGTGGCTGTAAATACTGAAATAATAAAATCAACAGCAATCATTAACAACAGTCCCCTAAATGACTACAAAATAATTATCTATGGAAATAGCCATAGTTCGCAGTTAGGGGGATTATTAAATACGATTATTACAGCGCAATTACCTAACACTTCAGTTAAAACGATGACTGTCAGTGGCAGATTTTTAGATGAAATAGTCGCCGTAGATGCGAATGTCGATAAATTAAAAAGTGATAATTGGAGTCATGCTATTTTTCAAGGACAAAAGTACTCACAATCAGGTTCGACTGACTACCCTACGAGTGCAACTGAGCGATTAATCTCGAACGCAAAAGAGCATAAAATCACACCAATTTTATTTCCGGAGCATCCTCAAAAAGGGGATCCCACAGAAGCAAAGCTGGTTTACGACATCCATTTATCAATCAGTAAAAAACAACCTAGCTGCATAGCGCCTGTTGGCTTTGTATGGAATCGAGTATTAGAAATAATGCCTAGTATAAACCTTCATAGTGCCGACGGTAATCACGCATCCTATGCAGGCAATGTCCTTACAGCGATGACCTTTTATCAAATCATTACCTCAGAATTAACAGACACAATGCCATTTATACCTGCTATAGATTTAACACAGCAAGAACAAGCCTTATTTGCACAAGTAGTAACAGAAGTACTTGAGTTATATCCGGCATGTGGAGCTAAATAACCTTAAAAAATTTAAAAACTAGATTTTAGATTTGGTTATTTCCAGAGGCGTTCGATATCAGTAGATTAATACCATGCACATAATCTGACTAAAAAGACAAACTCCTCAGGAGCATTAACTCTTATAATTAACTTTTCTGCCAAATTATAAATTTAATATCTTGATAAATAATCACCTGCAATTTACTAAAATAACCACCGTCCTAGCTATACTTATTTTGTTATTAAATTTACTATCGAAGCGTTACCACCAACAGGAAAATTGCAGTGCTGTCGCGTTTATATAATTTTATGCCGGGTTTAGATACATTGCTGCACTACGAGCGACAATGGTTTGCTGATGATGTAAGAGCGGCGCTATCGGTAGCTGCCGTAGCTTTACCTGTTGCCATTGCTTACGCACAACTAACCGGTGTTAACGCCGCTGTAGGGTTATATTCTTGCATACTGCCAATGATGCTATATGCTCTTTTTGGGACTTCCAAACAACTAATAGTTGGCCCTGATGCCGCAACCTGCGCCGTTATTGCAGCCGTAGTAACCCCTCTTGCTGCAGGTGACAGCTTTAAACATTGGCAACTTGTTGTCACCATGACCGCTATGACCGGCTTTTGGTGTTTTATAGCTAGTAAATTTAAGCTAGGCGTATTAGCCGACTTTTTATCTAAACCTATTTTAATGGGCTTATTAAATGGCGTAGCCATCACTATTATTGTTGGTCAATTTTCTAAAGTATTCGGTTTTACCTTTGACGAGCGCTACCTACTTGAACGCCTAGGTGGTGTACCCACATACCTAGCGCAAACACATGTTCCCACCTTGTTAATGGCCTTGTTCACATTGGCGGTTTACTTTGCCATGAAACGCATAAAACCCACGTGGCCGGCATCAATGTTTGCCATTGCATTTGGTGCGATTTTGGTATGGATTTTTGATTTAAAACAACTTGATATAAAAACTATTGGCACCGTAACTGGCGGACTTCCCGTTTTTAATACTCCTGTTTTTGATTTAGGAATTATTCGTGAGCTAGTGGTACCCGCACTTAACTTAGCCATCGTGAGCTTTGTAAGTATGATGCTAACTGCCCGCAGCTTTGCTGCTAAAAATGGCTACGACATAGACGCCGATAAGGAATTTAGAGCGCTAGGTATTGCCAATATAGCGTCAGCTCTTTCGCAAGGTTTTGCAGTTAGTGGCGCCGACTCACGCACCGCAGTTAACGATGCAACGGGTGGTAAAACGCAGTTAGTATCAATAATTGCAGCAGCTATTATTGCGGTCATAGCCGTTTTTTTAACAGCCCCGCTTGAGTTTATTCCAAGCGCAGCGCTGGGTGTTGTACTTATTACTGCTTCTGTTCATTTACTCGATTTAAAAGCTGTTTGGCAATTAAAACGAAAAGATAAACAGGCATTTTATCTCGCCTCAGCCACCTTACTTGCGGTGTTATTTATTGGCGTTATACCAGGGATCACACTTGCTGTATTACTGGGGTTATTTCAATTTATTCGCACTGTTATGCGCCCAACCGACAATATACTCGGCGTAGATGTTAACGGTGTAGTAAGAAGCTTAGACGCCACAGATAAAGCAAAGGCAGTGCAAGGCGTGTTTATTTATCGCTTTAATTCACCTTTAACTTACTTTAATGCCAGCTACTTTAAACGCAGATTACTTGAGCAATACGCAAGGCAAAAAGGCGACACCCAATGTGTAATAATTGACGCTGTGCCCTGCTTTACTCACTTAGATTTAAGCGTAATGGCCATGCTTGCCGACCTCGACGTTATATTTAAAAAGCGCGATATAAGGCTTGAACTTGCAGGTAGAAAACGCCAACTACTTTCGTGGTTTGATATTGCAGGAATGAAGTCGGGAAAAGAAGGTATATATATTCACTCAGACCTATACATCGCCCTAAAAAGAAATAGCGTAAGCCAGCATACAGAGGAAGTTAATTTATTCGTGGCAGATGAAAATAAAGAGGCGCTCACACATCCATAAAATACTAAACAGCAGATCAGCTAGCTGGCTCTGCTGTTTGTATTAAGTACTTTTTATACTTTTGGGTAATTTGAAGGGAAAAACGCTTTTTTAGCGTCTTCATCAAACTCTTTTTTAAATGCTACATCAGTACCAATTACGCGTGCACGTGCAACCGCTGGGCGGCTATCAATGCTTTCAAACCAACGCTTAAGATTTGGATACGGTGCTAAACCTTCTTCACCTAATACAACCGGTGCTTTATCAATCCAGCCCCAAGCAGAAACATCAGCAATAGTGTATGTATCACCCACAATAAAGTCGCGACCTTCAAGATGTGTATCAAGTACTTCGTAGTGGCGCTGCGCTTCACGTAAATAACGATTAACCGCGTAATCAAGCCCTTCTGGCGCCATATGTCTAAAGTGAACACTTTGCCCTGAATACGGGCCGAGGCCAGATGCGATAAACATTAACCACGACAGCATTTCAGCGCGATCATCGCTCTTACCTTCTAGCTTTCCATATTTTTCAGACAAGTACATTAAAATAGCATTCGAATCGAACACACGCGTTTCACCATCAACAATTGCTGGCGCTTTTGCGTTTGGGTTAATTGCTTTAAATTCAGGTGTATGTTGCTCACCTTTTAAAGTATCAAGAGGAACAAGTTCAAACGGCAAGCCTGTTTCTTCTAAAAAGAGTGCAACCTTCATTGGGTTAGGAGTATGGTGAAAATAAAATTTAATCATGTAAAGTTCCTCAATAATTGAGCAACGATTAAAGCACAGCTTGAGCGAGTGTTCAAATTAAGTTTTCAATAAGTTAAATATGGAGTTAAAACGTGATTCAATTGTGAGTATTTCGTGATACTTCATTCGTAAATATCATTTAGGCTGAATGCAATATCAACCTTTGCGAGAAGTAACATGCCTTTTAAAGCACTATCCCGTCCATTTTTTATCTCACTTGTTGGGTTAATAACTTTTTGCTTTCAAAGCCAAGCTGATGAGCAAGTAACTATTTCAAGTACAGTTAATCCGACTACCTTTTTAGAGCTTTACACATCGCAAGGTTGCAGTAGTTGCCCACCAGCAGAGCGCTGGATTTCAACGTTTACAGATGATGAAAAGCTATGGACTGATTTAATCCCTATTAATTTTCATGTTACTTATTGGGATTACTTAGGATGGAAAGACCCGTTTGCCTCTGCTATTTTTAGTAAAAGACAACGTACTTATAAGGCACTCGGTAAAAGTAGGATTGTAGCAACCCCAGGGTTTATGGTTAACGGCAGCGGGTGGCAAGGTTGGTTTTATAAGCAAGCTATTCCTGTAGCTAAAGCCCCTTATTTGGGTAATTTAAAAGCGACTATAAACAACAGTAAAATTAATCTCGAATACAATACTGTTAATACCAAAGATAATACTAACCAAAACTTAATAGCCCATGTAGCTCTGTTAGGCTTTGGCATAGAAACACAAATACACAGCGGCGAAAACGCAGGCCATAAGCTAAAACACGACTTTGTGGTTATTGGTTACGAGCAAAGTAACATGCAAACTAAGCAGCAATTATCATTAACTGACTTAACCCTGCCTCGCGCTAATAATGTATCGCCAACAAAGCAAGCCTTAGTATTTTGGGTATCTGAAAAAAGCGACCCTACCCCACTACAAGTTGCAGCAGGTTGGTTTTAATATGGATAAATAAACAGCTGAAGTTTAAAAATAGGCCACCATTACACCTTTAACTATACAGCTTGCTAGTAGTCCGCTCATACCCATATACGTAAACATAAAGCGTTGTTCAGAATCTGTTTTAAACACGAAAGCGACTAAATAAAGAGAAGTAATAATAGCGACGCTTAGCATAAGCCCATAAATAAATGAGCCGCAATAGTGTGGTAATACAGCTAAAGCGAGTGCGATTAAATTAGTGCCAAAGAATGCTACGGGCTTTTTAATACCGCGTAAAATGGCAAATAGCGGTATAACAAAAGTAAGACAATACAACCAAATAATATGAGTAGACCATTCGTAACTTAAGGGAGCTTTAACTTCAAAAGTAGAAAGCTTAAAATTACTCGAAAAGGTTAATCCTGTATTAATAATTACACTTACAATAAAAGCCCCAATAAATAGAGCGACTAACACCGCAATTGCACCGCCTGCGGTAGCCCCTGCTTTCTCTTTTTCTATAATTAAAATAATGACACTTAACAGCCCACTTAATTGTAACCACTGCCAATAGTCGCCCGTAAAGAGAGGGATAGCAGCTAAAACGATCGTAGTTATAATTAACTTACTTCCATCATTTGAGCGCAATAAATAAAAAGCCATAATAGCAATATAAAATAGAGCAGTTACATCAGGCATATCAACAACTTCCTTGTAAGAATTTAATAACAACCAATAAACGCAGCAATTATACCTATTACTGAGCCCCTATAAAATCCGATAATTGTGTTTACTTTTTAGCTGTGCAATATTAACTCATTATAAAACACAAGGATCGCTAAACCTATCTACAGGTTCGGTATAAAAACTAAAAGGGATGAATATGATTAAGCCATTTTACGCTAGCTGTTTGTTAGCCCTCACGCTATTAACACCCAGCCTTGTAAAAGCAAACCCAACGGCCTCGCAATATCAGCAAATTCTTAACGAAAACCTTGCTGAAAATGAGCCTGGGGTATCTGTAATTATAAGCAAAAATGGCAAAGTACTTTTCAAAGGAACGCGCGGGCTTGCCAACCTTGAGCATAACATTGCACTTAACGAGCAAAGCGTTTTACGTTTAGGTTCTATTTCAAAACAATTTACTGCAGCTGCAATTATGATGTTGCAAGAGCAAGGTAAGCTAGCGGTTACCGATGATATTCATAAGTATGTTGCAAGCTTCCCCACCGAGGGCAACCTCGTCACAATCGAAAACTTATTAACCCACACTTCAGGCATCGCCAACTACACAGATGATGACGATCTCTTTGATAAAGAAATACAAGTGCCCACCAGCGTTGACGATACGTTAGCGCGATTTGCCAAACACCCAATGGTGTTTAAACCCGGCGAAGCAAAGGCTTATTCGAACACTGGCTATTCACTGCTTGGTAAAATAATCGAGGTAGCAAGTGGCCAGTCTTATAAAGACTTTATTGAACAAAACATATTTAAAAAGCTAGAAATGAACCAGAGTAGTTATGAAGGCCAAGAAATTGTTGCTCACCGTGCAGCCGGATATGAGCAAACAGAGCAAGGATTTATCAACACCAGCTACATTAATATGGATTGGCCCTATGCCGCAGGTGCGCTTATATCTACTCCAACTGACTTAAACATTTGGTTTAGTGCGTTATCGTCTGGCAAGCTTATTAGTAAAGCAAGTTATGAGAAGATGGTCAGCCCTTTTAAACTTAACGACGGCAGCTTTTCATCCTACGGTTACGGATTAATTATTAAGCCTTTGAATGAATACACCGTAATTAAACACACTGGAGGAATAAATGGCTTTTTAGCGCACGCACGCTATATTCCAGAGCAAAAGCTATATGTGGCAGTACTAGCTAATTCAAACCACATAAACCCTATTTTTATTAACGAAAAACTCACAGCCAGAGCACTAGGTATTGCACTTCCCGAGTTTAAAAAAGCAGATGTAACAGAGCAGCAATTAGCGCCCGTATTGGGTGATTACCGAATTGATGAAAACACCTTACGCAGCCTAATTTTTGAAAATAACGTTTTGTATTCCAAGCGCTCTGGTGGCGATAAAACAAAACTTATTACGATGTCTAAAAATAGCTTTTACTACCCTAATTCAAACAATTACTTAGTAATAGAGCAAAACAGCCAAGGCCAATTGGTAATGAAGTATTTTAGTGGATTATCAACAACGCCTACTGAAGCGATTAAGATTTAACTTCATAACTCTCCCAAAAAACAATGCCCGCAGCTTTCGCTACTTATAAGCTCGGGTGTTTTTATTTTTAATCCTCGTTAACGCAACAATATATTATAAAATTAGTATGTAATGTGTGAAAGGTAATAAATATGTTACTTTCTATATGCTAATTTTATACTTGACCTCTTTAGAATAATTTATAAACCGAAAATAAGGAATAAGCATGCTTTTTCACCCTCACGGTAAATCCTATATTTTCGCGCCTTTGCTCATTATTTTGCTATCTGCCTGTACTTCAAATCCAGCTTTAATGCCTACACCCAATTTATATGTAAGTACGCCTTATTCAGAAGCCCAAGTACCTAAAAACCTGCTTACTACAAGTATGGAGTTACTCTATGTTACAGACCGAGCAGTTTCTGAGAAAGAAGGCGTTATGTATAACGCAAGTCGCTCGCCATCAATTGCATACGGTGTGGCAAAAGTAAATTTTGGTGATAAATCCTTGCTGTGGGGGGAGTTATTAGAGCAAAGTAATCTTAAAAATCGCTCCGCAAATTTAACTTACGTAATGGAAAAAGCGGATGAATTAGGTCGCTTTCCTTTATCGCCTTATAAATTTAGACGGGTAAAAAATAAACTCCAAATTGATGAAGATATTTTAGAACGCAAAATTTTTCACGAAACCCAATTAAACAAAAACATTAATCAGCGTTTAAAAAGCAGTAATAATAAAGACGTTATTTTGTTCGTGCATGGTTTTAATAATACCTTTAACGAATCGGTGTTTACCCTTGCCGGTATTTGGCATTTTTTGAACCGACAAGGCGTACCTATTGTTTACTCTTGGCCAGCTGCCGCCACAGGATTAACCGGCTATTTTGAAGATAAAGAGTCTGGTCAATTTACTATTTTTCATTTAAAAGAAACCTTACGACTACTTTTTAAAAATCCTGAAATAGAAAATATTCATATTATTGCGCATAGCCGTGGCACAGATGTAGTAACCACAACTCTTAGAGAGCTTATAATTGAAAACAGAGCTAGTGGCGGAAATCCCCGAGAAGACCTGCGTATTGAAAACTTAATTTTAGCCGCCCCCGATCTCGATTTTGGTATTATTAAACAAAGACTCATGGCTGAGCAATTTGGACCTGCATTTGGACAAATCACCATTTACACCTCTCAAGAAGATAGCGCATTGGGTATTTCACAGTGGCTAACAAACAGCTTAAGCTTTGGTCGATTAAACACAAAAGATGTAAACATAAACGAGCAAGACATATTTACTTCTGTAGGTAACGTAAGCCTAATTAAAGTACCTAAATCTGGCAGCTTAATAGGTCATGATTACTTTCATAGTGATCCTGCGGTCAGTTCAGATCTTATTAATTTGATACTGCATAAGGCATCGCCTGGTTCTAGAAAGCGACCTTTGCAAAAACTCGAAAATAATTTTTGGTCACTCGATTCAAACTACCTAATTACAACGGATGCAGCTAACTTACAAAATTGAACGTTTACTGCTGGCTCAATAACCACTCTTTTGGCGCTTGCCCTGTTTTTTTTCTAAATACACGGGCAAGTGCAGAGCCATTTTCGTAACCAACCTGATTAGCCACTAAATCCATATTTTGATTTTTTAAAATAAGCTTTTTAGCGACCGATAAGCGCCAACCAGCTAAATAATCAGCCGGTGTTTGCTCAATTACACGCTTAAACGTGTCGGCAAATTTAGAGCGTGACATGCAGCATTCCTCAGCCATAGCGCTAAGCGACCAGCTTTGCTCTGGGGTTTGATGTATTTTTATTAATACCTTAGCCAATTGAGGATGAGCAAGCCCTGCCATCATCCCGCTTTTAATTGTGCCCTCTTTCAATACCTTACGCAGCACACTAATTAAAAATACATCGCATAAGCGATCTATAATTAAATCCTTACCACTGGCGTCTTTAAATGCCTCTTCAAAAATCCAAAGAGCGCTCTGCTCTAATAATCCATTACCCGTTAATTCGTAATTTAAGCAAAAAGGCAGCGCCTGCAATAAAGGGCTATGCCCTCCACTTTGATAGCTAATTTGTGCACACACTAAATCAGCACCATCGCTTTTATCCGAAAATAAACAGTGCCCTGTAGAATGAGGAAAAAATATAACCGAAGGCGTAGATAAAACCACTTCAAAGCCACTGTTACTGCGCACTTTTAGAGTACCTGAGCGCAATAAATGTAAATGCCCAACACCTTGATCGTCACTAAAGTCGCTCGTACCACACATGTTTCCACTAAAAAACACATTGGCGTTAAGTGAAAAGTGACTCAGTACACTCGAAAGTACGTCCATAAGCGCCTCTTTGGATTATTGGTATGAAAACACAGACTAATAGACGCATATTAACCAAGCAATAACGATAAAGTACAGCTGAGTTTAAACAAACATACTAATTAAATTACCCTTTGGAGATACACATGAAATTTTCGACACTCACTAAATCAGCTTTTTTTGCAGCATCTGTACTTGCCAGTTCACTAAGCTTTGCAGCAGACATAGACGCAAATGCCGACGTTAACGACATTGCAATTAGTGGTTACGATACCGTTGCTTACTTTACCCAAAACAAAGCAGTAACAGGCAGCTCTGAATATACTGCAACACATAAAAATGCCATTTATAAGTTCAGCTCAGCTAAGCACCGCGACTTATTTAGAGCGAATCCAGAAAAATACGCACCACAATTTGGTGGCTTTTGTGCGTTTGGTGTATCAATGGAGAAAAAGTTTGACGTAGATCCAGAAGCGTTCAAAATTGTTGAAAACAAACTTTATTTAAATCTTGATAAATCAGTTCAAAAACAATGGCTAAAAGACGTACCAGGCTTTATTAATTCAGCCGACTCAAACTGGTTTGACATAAAAGACAAAACAGCAAAAGAGCTTTAATAAACAAAGTTTCATTTAAATATAATATTGTGAGGCTGCTTTAGTTTACACCAGCAGCCTTAAATTTAGTGCGTTGTTCATTATTAGTAGTAAGAGAGTTTTATGTTGAAATCATTGTTAGTTATTATAAGTGTTACCTTTTTATCGTTTAGTACATTGGCTGATCAAGCCTCTGATAAAGTAGCGATAAAAGCCGCAGTAAACGACTACTTTCAAGGTCAAGGGGAGGCGAGTAAGGCGCGTTTATTTCGCGCATTTGCAGCAGAGCATGCAACAATGGTTGGCGTAGTAAAAAACGACGACGGTAAAGAAGTTATTAAGTCGTATAAAGATATGACCAGTGTACTTAACCAATGGGCATCAAATAAAAACCCAGCGGGTGGAAACCTCGATGGTGAAGTTATCAGTATGGACATAGTTGACGATCGTTTAGCTGTTGTTTTATTTCGCTCTACCAACCGTTTTTACGATGCACTAACATTAGCTAAACTAGATAATGAATGGAAAATAGTCGCTAAAGCTTATATTTTACAATAACTATTAAACCAATAATCGCTGTTATAAAATTTTAACCAGTTCATTTGACCATTAACGTGGCTCAACTATTACTTTGATTTATTTAACAGCGCTTTTAAATCGGCAAATGGGGAATGCGTTGCAGCCTCAACTTTTCGCTCTGTAGTCGACCCGCCATACATAATATGTTCGTGGTATTTATTGTGCTCATTATCGTGGCAATAAATACACAATAACTCCCAATTACTGCCATCTTCAGGGTTATTACTGTGGTTATGGTCAACATGATGCACTGTTAACTCTCGCAAATTAGAGTACTCAAACTCACGAGCACAACGCCCGCATACCCAAGGGTATAATCTTAAGGCTTTTATTCTATAACCTTCCTCTTGCTTCACATAAGCCTGAGGTACTGCGTTATTATTACTCATAGTATTCCTGGTAAATTCACTATTTCGGTGCTCAATACTAAAAAAACTTAATTACTGACAAATCACCAAAAGAAGTATCTATGTGCCGGCCTGTTTGCTCCCATGCACGAAGTACAACCATAAGTTTTTTATTGTCAGAAGTCCAAGACATTCCACCGCCGTATGCTTCAACTTTTTCACCGCCCGAATCTTTTAACCCCAGCCCAGGGTCTGTATTTCGAATATTTCCCTTACCTACTTTGTATTCAGCAAATACGTGAACATTATGCGGTAACGAAAATGATAAAAGCGAGCCAATACTCGCTCCATACGAATTAGAAATTAACTTAGTGATCTGTGGTGCAGACGAATTTAAAAAATCAGCCTGGAATACAATATTATCTTTATTCTCAAGGGATACATGCTTGAAAGACCACGCGCCAACAACACTTAACGACAAATCAAATTTGTTACTTAGCTTTGGCCTATTAAGAAAAAAATGCTCAAACAAAGACTCTTTATTATTAAAGGTATAAAAGTTGTGTTGGCCAGATAGCTCAAACTTGGTTGAACGTGTATTTTGCGAGAAAATTTGATCCGTTTGATTGCCGCTTAAATTGCTAGCCGTGCTTTGCAGTCCTTCAAGCGTTTGATAATTAAAAGTGATTTTAGAATTTTTAAACTTTCTATATGAAAGCAGTATATCTTGTGTTTTTGTTTCAACATCATCTTCAAAAGTATCGGCAGAGTAGCCAATTTCAATGTCGTTAATATCAAAAAACACACCCACACGTTGGTTGTTTATGGGCTCTAACGAAAACAGTGTTTTTTGACTACTCCCAGCCAAGTCATCGTATATTAATGCGTGGCTAGTGTTAGGGTTTGAAATAGTTGTTCGTACAGACTTTAAGTCAAAGTCGAAAGCCAATACAGCACCAGATTGAAATGCCGCTAAAACGGCAAAGCTCACAATAGCCAAGTAATTGCGAATCATTAAAAACACTCAAAAATTAATTTGTATTAGAATAGCGTTTTTTTCACCTTAAATTATCACAAAAGGTTAACAATTGATAAAAACTTTAAATAATGCGCTTTATGCCATTTTTGGGGTGCTTTCAAGGTCAAACTCACTTACATGCTTAATTAGCTCTGGAAAGAACGCTAAAAACACGGCTTCTAATTCATCGTAATTCCGTGCTATATCATCAGCCGCGCCCGCAAAAGTGTTAGTAAAGCGAATACGCTTGGCAATATTATCAAGTGCTAGCCCTATTCCATCTATGGTTTCGTATTCTTTAAACCAATCGTTTTTAGTCATACTTGTTACAACATGCTGCATACGCGTTGGCATAACAGGTATGCGATTATTTAAAAGCTGATAGCTGGTGTACTTAAAGTCACTTAAAGATTGCTCGCTAAAGCGCTGCCAATGCACAATTAAAAAATGATCAAACACCACATCAATAGCTACACCAGCAAAACGTTTACGCTCGGGTGAAAAGTACTGTTTAGCGTGTTTTACTACTGGGTGAGAGTCGGTAAATTTATCGACTAAATAGTGGTTATCGAGCCCGTTTATAACCGTATTTGGTAAGTGTTCTACATGCCTTTTACCACCAAAGTCGCCCAACAAGTTCCCAAAGTGAGAATCGGCTGTAGGCTGTGCTAAATAAAGGTGAGCTAAATAATTCAAAGTGTTCTCGGGCTTAGTATTAATACAGTTAAAATAATAACTTAATTGTAAGCGCTACTTAAAGTTAGATTTTATGCCTAATCAAAAAATAGCATAAAAAAGGTGAAACTAAGTTTCACCTTTCATATTAATTTTGAAACTAATTAGCTAGCATTACGCTGTAGAAACGTTACTTGCGCCTGCATTGTTAAGTATTTCTTCAATAGCGTTTTTGTTGTCACTATCGTACTTAATACCAATTAATATAGAGCCTTTTTCAATGGCATCTTCGTAATACTTAATTTCGTGCTCGGGGATAAACGCACCAACTGCGGCACCTAAAGTACCACCTACTGCAGCGCCTGCGCCACCAGCGGCAAATGCAGCGACTAATGGACCGGCAACTAATAAGCCTGTACCACCTGTTGCTACAGTCCCTACGGCAGTGAAACCACCAATAATTGCAGCAAGAATACCACCCGAAGCCGCGCCAATAAGGCCGCCTTCAGAAGCTTTAGTACCTTCGTCTACAGCAAAATCTTCCTTTGCGTATGAGTCGTTGGCTACAATACTAATATCAGCTTCATTAATACCTAAAGCTTCTAATCTATAAATTGCGAGTGTTGCTTGTGATGCACTTTCGAATAACCCAGTAATAACGGTACTCATAATAACTCCTTTATTTATTTAAGAAAATACACTTACTACCAAGCAAAACTCAAACCAATTAAATTGTCATTTAAAATCAACAAGATAAAACAAAATCCAGTACTAACACTCTTATTATTAGAGTAAAAATTGCTAAATTTTGTAAAAAACTCCTATCTACATAAACAAAATCCCTTGCGAAATAAAGAGAGGTTTTTATCACTCTCTTGTTTATGGTTATTACCGTGCTTACCAATAAAATTAAAAACACCAACAGAGCATTATTTTTCATGCGATTTGAAGGTTAAAACAAAGACGTTTATCCTCTTCAAATCCCCTACCCAGTTACAATTGTGTTTTATTAATTCAGTAAAGAGTCAGTCTAATTTTGTTATCACTGTGGTTCATTTTTCGGTGCGCATGAATCGTAAAATACTGTGCTAAATCTTCTTTTTATATTGCCCTGCTATCAGCAGATATAGGCCACCCATGGATTACGAAAACAACTTTTTATGTCAATCACAGCAAGCTGCACTGCAACAAGCGCTAATTAATACCAAGCTTTTAAGTCGCCTTTCAATAAATAGTGAAGATGTACCTTCGCTTGAGCAACAAGCTTATGGGGCTATTGCAGTTATGCTTTATCGCTTTAATTTGCAAAAAGTAAAATGGTCATCATTTTTAAAAACAGCAATAAACACAGCTAGCAACGCCTGCCAATGGTTATCCATCGAGCTTGCAAGATGCCAGCAAGAATACAAAGCCCAACCTAATGACGCTGTAATAATTGATCAAAATGCTCTTTTGAATGGTATTTTTAGCGAAGAACTCGCCTACATTGGCGCCTTACTAGGAAATGAAGCACACGCTTAATATAGCAAGTAACAAAGCCCACCAACCAATAACGCCCAAGTATACTTTTAAAGAAAAAGGTTATGGCTAAAAATAAATATATAAGAGAGGTTCAAATATAAAGTCAGCAATCTTGCTCGTATTATAAAAAATCAATTTCAGTATTACAATCATTACAGCCCTTGTGGTATGCATTTTAAAGTTGAAGCATGAATTATTCCTTCATTGCTTCAACATTCAAAAGTTCGAGTTGATATCGTTGCTTTTCAAATCTTGTTTTACTGCTTTTTGATAAAACGTCAAAAAATACAAACCAGCCTAAAGCAACCTGACTACCATCGTGCGATAAGCTAGCGCTCAAATAACTAAGATAGGCTGTATTAGATGGAGAATTTGATTGGTTGATTGGATCATAAGTTTTGTCTAGTTCAGCTGCTAACAAAAACTCATTTTCTAAAAAGTTTAGTTTAAAAATAGAAGCCTTCGCTTTTATGTAATCTCGCCTTTTGCTTGCTGTGATCCCTGAAAGTAAAACATCGCCTGATTTGCTCAACATAAATTGTCGGTTAAACCTCAGGTCGCCCATTACCTTAGAGTCAGAACTGAAATTCGCCACAAGTACAGACCTACTAATATTTGCTGCTACTTTAGTTACCACTTTATCTGGACTTAGTTCATTTTGTTTTAACGTGACTATTTGGTCATTTGGCAAGCGGACAGCCTGCCAGCCTTGCGCTGTTTTTTTCCATAATTTAATAACCGGATGAGCAATGGTTACCTCTACAGGCGTATTAAGTATATGGAACCTTGTGTTATTTTGCTCAGGTTGAATGTATTCACCTATCGCTAATACATCGCCTTTAAGATTAGTTGCAATATCAACCCCTGACATTTTATTAGAGTCAGGCAACGTAGCAAAATTAGTAGTGACTTGATAAGTGTTGTTAACTAACAAAAGCTCTGTCACAAAACCCTGATAATTTTTTCCATATTGCTCACTTTTAGCCAAAGCGACAAATAGCCTTTGTCCATTATTAACACTCAGCAAGCGGGTTACATTCCACTCATCCCACTCCTTAGGAAGCCTTTGTTTTATTATCGGTTTACTTGGGTTGGCAATATCGTAAACAACTAATTCAAAATTGCTGAGCATGACAATTTTTTTACCATTTTCAGTGATGTTAAAACGCCAAGGTCGATAACTATCTGCCGAAACACCTGTATTCTCATCGGGGAAACTTTTTTCTGCTTTAAAATCATTAAATTTAAAACTAACTTTTTTTTGCATACCTATTTGCGTTACGTGCGTGCAAATATTGGGATCGTATTTACAGTTATAAACATAACCTTGCTCACTATTACTGTCATACTGCCAATCATCTAAGTGGTAAACTCTATCGCTTCGATATTCAAGTTGCCCAACTTTTTTACCTGCCATTTCAAAATCAATTTTACTTAAACTAACTTGAGGTGAATCACTAGGGAATATTCTACCAAAGGGAGAGTGTTTAATGAGCGGAAAAGCGTCAGACGATTTAAAACCAGTTAACTGATAAAAAGGGATTTCAACTAATTCTCTCGACTTATTTAGCAAAACCATATCATGTTTATAATAAGTCACATTACCTAATAATGAGTTGGCCGTTTTTGCTTTGTGAACGGTTTTATGTTCAAACTTAACCCCTTTGTTTTCTACTGGTTTAGTTTGTATATGAGAAGGCGTTGCTTGCGGCTGGCTATAAGTTGATACAGAGCTAAAACAGCCACGTAAATTAGCCGCAATAATCACAATCAATACAATCGTAATAAGTACGATATATTTCCCTACACCACTATTAGTTTGATTACTAGATGACTGACTTGAATTATTTATAGGGGCACTGCGCTTTACTGCAGACTTAATATTCGGTTTTATATTTTTTTTAACTTGCGCTTTTTTTTGATTAAGCTGGCAATGTGGACAAGCTTTTTGCCAATAGGCATGATCTGAATTTTGTTTACATACTTTGAGCTTTAAACTTTGTTCTTGTAGTAACTTTTGCCATATATTAGCTTTAGTTCGAACTCTACTCGTTAAACTTTGAGTAAATGCTTTTGACAAAACGTCAGGGAAATCAGCGTGCATACTCCACGGAGAAGGCTTTATTTTTGCATGAACTTTTATTGCATATGGATAAAGGCCCTCAGTAATTTTAGTTTGGTTGTCGCTTGGTAAAGAATATCCATCTTTAGATACGCCTTGGAATGGGTGTAAACCGTTATTTAACAGCTGAAAAAGTATTGTAGTCAACGCGAATAAATCTTGACCGACTCCTAATTTTTCAGGTGGTATTTTACCGCCAAAAGCTTCGGGGGCAATATAACCAGACGTATATTGATGCCCCTTAAATCTCTTTTTATCACCTTTAATCGAAAAGCCGTCGCAATCTAAAACCATTACATCACCAGTGTGCTTATCAAAAGATAAGTTTGCTGGTTTTAAATCAATAATATAATGACCCAAACGGTGAAGCTCTGCGACCTTGCTCGCTAAACTAATCGCAACGGTAACCCTAAACTTATAACTGTCGGTTATTTTTAATGACTCACGCAAGCGTTTAGAAAGTAACATTTCAATAGTGTAGCAACGACTTAAATCAAGTAGAGGCATTGCATAACCAATAAAGTTATTTTTTTTATCACTTATAACGGCAACAGGCCAACAAATTCCCTCTGCTGTCGGCGCATTCGACAACATCTGCCACAATTTATCTTGCCGTTGCATATCTTTGTTTGGATCATGATAAATTTTTAAAGCTAACTTGTTGTCAATAGTAGCGTAAATAGTGCCATCAGCACCGCTATTAATCGGCTTTTTTTTGTACTGTACTTGCGCTGTTTTTCCATCAAGATAAATTAGGTTTACGCTATTACTCATTCAATAACCAAACTAAGGTTTTATCATCGTTTGTAATACTATTGGTACGAGGATCATTTAAAGTGTTTTTTAGTGCGTGGCGTCCTGTTGCGTCATCTACACTAGCTAAGTAATTGTGTATCGGTAACAAAAAGTTAGTTGTGGGTCTATAAGGATTTGTTAATGCAGCAAAACTAGCCGCGCCATCAGACATTAAAAACCAGAGTTTATAACGTTCTGGAGCACACATAATACGTAAGTGAGATTGCCAATCAGGTAAAGTAAAAAAATAAGTGGTTTCGGCAAATTCGCCATTTTCAGGTTCGCTGACAATAAAATCAGACCAATCTTCAGGGTTAATACCAATAACAATCCCATCACCAATATGAAACACTAAACTTCCCTCATGAGAAGTTGCCACGCCACATAAGGTGGCATGATAATCCGATATTTCACCTTGCAGGGCAACGCACTTTCGAGCTTCACTAATTGCAGTTTTTAAGCTTACTATTGCGCTTTCGCCAATCGTTTTTTCTTGAGCTAATGCTTCACATACTTTATCAATTAATTGCTTTGAGCCTAGATGTGAATATTGCGCAGAGCCTGCTCCATCAGATACACAAGCGACAAGTCCCATTGCCGTTTTTTTTACTTGCCAAGCGTCTTGGCAAGGTATCTTGCCATCAATATGCGATGAACCAGTAACTGAGCAGCCAAGAAATCGCCCAGCCATTAAATCTCAACCTCAGCCCACTCATCGGCTGAAGGAAGGCGCACTTTTTGACCAGGAACACTTGCTGATACTGTTGCCATAGAACGACTAAGCCAAACAAAAAGTTCTGTAAAATTTAATCCTTTCAATTTTTTTGCTGATTTATTAGAAAACTGCCCCAGCGCTGCAAAATCTGCGCCTTCAGTACCGACTGGAAAAATAACAACTTTTTTATCTTCTTCAGCTTTACGGCACGCATCAGCTGATTGTTCCCAATCCAAATCTGTCGGACAGCCATCAGATAATACGATGATCCAAGGTCGAGTACTTGAAATACCATTCTCGTCATATACTAACTTTTGTTGTTGTACCTCATTAAGTGCCGTCGTCATTCCTGCACCTAATGGGGTTAAGCCTCCGGCTTCAATTGTTGGTGCTTTAAAATCTACAGCATCTACCCATGGCTGTATTACCTCTACATCATCATGACCTCCAACAGCTAATACAAGAACCTGCACTTTTAATGCGGCAGACAAATCACTTTTTAATTGTTCTTCAAAAACTTTAAGACCAAGGTTGAGCTGCTTTAGAGGCTCACCAGCCATTGAGCCAGAAGCATCTAGCACCAACACACATGGAGTTCTTTGATTAGCGTTATCGATAAATTCAACGCCTGGAATTGCATCATTATGCATAACTAATTAAGTCCTTTTAAATGGGAGGTTTTTAATCAATAATTTAGAGTTCACTAAATTTTTATTGACTCAAATATATTATAAAAATTAATTATATTAAAGGTTTAAAGAAAACTAAAAACAACAGGTTATTTATTCTTTAATATTAAAACTAAAATAAAGATTACGTCGATACTTGCAAATACAGCTGCAAATAGACTTTCCATCAATACCTACTTAGTAAGAGCACCTTACCCTTGCTTAGTTCATTATTTGGCTTTTTAGGCTTAGTTAAATCTAGTTTTAGCGTGAGAATATTAAAGTGTAGGTTTTAAAATAACCCAATTTAAAAGCTTTACGATCCTATCGGTATGTAAATTGCTGGTACTACTGTTCTTACTTAAAGAGTTACATATTGATAACTCACGCTACAACTAAATAATCGAGGGTAATATGAGTAATAAACAGCTAATTACGACGATAGGTATAGGTCTGGCCGCAGCATCAGCAGGTATGTTAACAAGGAAAACTTTACAAAAATCGTGGGAAAAGGTTACCAATGAACCAGCCCCAAAAGATAGACCAAGCGAAGAAACAGATCTAAAAGAGGCCGTTACATGGGCAGTAGTCTCAGGTATTGGTGCGGGGGTTGCACGAATGGCCGTACGTTATGTACTAGACAAGCGCCGATCCAAATAAACCGACTCAATTAATACCTCTTATAAGTATTAAGCGCGTAATGCGTTGAGGCTCTAAAAGCGGCTTGCGACAACCACTCCCTAGTTGTTGCAAGCAACTTGGCAAAACCTTGAATAAGGCTTTTAATCATTGAGTTAAAACACGCGTTAAAATTAATACCCAAATTAGGGTTCTATGATGAAACTTTAAATGTCGGATGGTACGGCTGCGCCGCTTATCCGACCTACGTAGGTTGGAAAAGCCGAAGGCGCCTTCCGACATGCACTCCTAAATTTTAAGCTGATACACTCTATTAAACATTAACTCCCTTTCAAAGTTGTTGCCTGCCTACAAGCTTGCGTATAATGGCCGCATTCCGGCTGCATTTTTTAGCCGCTAACTTGGATTTTATTAATGAAAAAACTCTCTGCAGTGCAAATAAAGCAGCAAGCACTTGTGCTTAATACAGCTGAAAAATTAGAAGAACAAGGCCGCGCTGAGCTCCCAGGTATGCTGCAATGCTGGTTTGATGTGGAATATCACTTATTTCCAAGTTCACTACTGCTGTGCTTTCAGTTTGAAAACGAGCAAGCCTTAGCTGCCGCAGAGCCTGACTTATTAAAGTGGCAAAAACGCTTAAGCGGCGCAATGCTTAAAAAGGGCGTGATTTTAAAAGATATGCGTAAACATTTAGTGTTTACCTTAAAAGGACCTGACGATTAATAGAGGGTTTTAAAGGGATATAAGGCCTTTCGCTCGTGTAGCCGAAGCGCATAAAACCATAATGAAAAGCCGCTGCATTACTGCAGCGGCTTTTTACTTTTGATTAAAACTTAAAGTAAAACCCACAAAGATCAATTTTGACTCAAGGATTTTTATTAGCCGATGATGCCAATTGGCCATTAAAAAATACGAATGCACTGCAAAAGCAAATATCAGTCGATTCAACGTTAATTGGTTGCGCTTAGTTAGCAATCGTAGGATAGTAAATTACACATAAAACAATCGCTTTATCTTAGGAGTATCATGATCAAAGTATTACTAGCGACCAGCTTAATTGCCTCTTCATTCGCTGTTTTAAGTAACCCTTTAACTGTTGAAGAACAGCGTATCAACAAAGCCCAAACAGCTATGCCAAGTGTTTTAAATGCATTTACCCCACAAGTATCAAGTTTTGAGCAACAATTTAAAGAGTTAAACGACTTTAAAAGTGCAAAAATATTAGTGCAAAGCTTTAGCTTTGAACTGTGGGAAAACGCCAAGCAACGCATAGTAAAAACCAATAATTACGACGACCGAGAGCTTTACTGGGCACGCCTGCTTTCAAGCAAAGTAATACGCACAGCATCGCCTAAATTTTCAATTACGCAGGCTCAACTAAATACTTTACTAACCCTACTTGAGGAAGGCAGCAGAGGCCGTACCGACCTTGCTTTTTCATCAGGCAGTACTAAAAAAATATTACTTACAGGCTTTGACCCATTTTTACTCGATAGAAATATAAACCAAAGTAACCCCTCAGGTGTTGCGGCGTTATTACTCGACGGCCAAGTTATTAATTACAACGGCGTGAGTGCAGAAATTAACACCGTTATGGTGCCTGTACGCTACGAAGACTTTGATCAAGGTATAATAGAATCACTACTTGCCCCCTACTACGCACTTAATAATGTAGACATGGTAGTAACCGTAAGCATGGGCAGAACAGAATTTGATTTAGAGCACTTTCCGGGTAAACGCCGCAGTGTAACTGCCCCAGATAATGCCAATATTGTGTATGGCGGAACGCAAACAAGCCCAGTAATACCAAAGCTTAATGGCCGACCACTCCCTGGCAACGAGTTTGTAAAATTTAGCTTGCCTGTAAGTTACATGCAACAAGCTAAAGGCCCTTATAAGGTTATCGACAATCACGAAGTCACCACGCTTGAAAAAACCTATAAAGCGCCTTCGTACGGCGAGCTCAAAAATAGTATTGCGGTTAATGGTGGCGGCGGTGGTTACCTGTCTAACGAAATATCGTACCGAAGTATTCGCCTGCGCGATGCGCTTAATTCAAGTATACCTACAGGGCATATTCACACCCCTCGTATACAACAATTCGAACCAGAAACAGAAGCTAAAATAGTAAAACAAATAAAGGCAATGCTAGAGCAAAGCTTAATTGCGCTATAGTTTATAACTACCAATTTAAGGGCGTAAAAAAGGGCAATAACATTGCCCTTTATTTTAACCAGCTGTAAAGAAGTAGTAATAGGGTTTCTTCTGCTCTAAGCTTTGTTAGTTTAGATATAAGAACTTTTGTAGGATCAGCTCCCATAATAGGCGAATTTTACTAGAGGTTTATAAAGTTGAATGAAAGCAAGCGGAAAAGCAGTATTCAATCTCAAACAATGAATTAATAGCCGAGCTCGCCGGCCAAGTTGAAACAACAACACTGAAATTTGTGATATTTCCGGCCTTAATTACCGTGTTAACAAGTGGAGTCCGTACAATGACCTTAGTTTGTGAAGAGAAAAATTTAAATGAGCTATATCTTATAAGTATTAGCGAGCCAAAATGATAGGGCTTATTATATTAGGCTTAGTTACATTAATTTATTATGGGAAAATTAAATTCACTAAGCCTACAAACATCGCCTCTGAAAACGGAATAAGTAAACTATTTATCTTATATACAATCCACTGCGGTACAGCGCTAGGGCTAGGTATAGCTTTGCCTGTAGTTGCTCTTTTTACAGTGCCAGATCTTTTGCTGCTACTTATTCTATCACTGGCTATTCTAGCTGAGTTTATCGTTTCATATTTCTATATTTCATCCAAGGAAGTTGAGTGAGTTTAGGGTCAAAGGGCTTGTGGTCTGTGAAGGTTTGCAAGGCTAGGCTTGGAGTCGGTAGGCTCGGGGTCAGGTAAAGGCTAGGCTTGGGGTCGCTAGGCTTGGGGTCATATCTTGACTTCATATATCAAACTATCTCGAAGTTTTTCGAACTGTAAGTTGACCTTATCATCTTTAATTATTAACTTATTTAGCCTACATACCGTTTGAGAAATGGCTGAATAATGTTGAACATTAAAAACAACGGCTAACACTTTCAAATTTTGCCCTGTTAAATCTTGGCACAACTTTATGGCAAACATACGAGGTAAGTTTTTCTCTTTACGCCCTTTTTTAACCGTTACAATATCATGTGCATCTATATAAAAATATTTAGCTAAGTACGCAATAACATCATCAGTTGAACGCCTCTGAAAAACAACGCTTTTTTCGTTGTCTGATTTTGCAATATACTCCTTAATATTCTGAATAAATTCATCGCCGCCCAACACCGAAAATAACTTTTTAGCACCATAAAAAGCACTTATTTCTTTATTGTTTTCATATTCAACAAACTGTTTATACGCAGCATATTTACGACTTTTTCCTTGAAGCGAAAATATAAAGTCTCGAACTAGCCATTTCGGTGTCACCGCTTTTTTGATGAAGGCTGAGTAGCTAGACCATTTATAGTCAATGAGTTCATCTACTAACGGTGTACTTGTTTCTATTGGGTTACGATGTATGTAACGACTAACGTGTAGTAAGTAATTATCAGCATCCACCAGCACAGCCTTATAGCGACCTCTAAACAGTGCACCGTCTGTATTGTGTGTTCTATTAAAATATTGCGTATAGAGACCATTAATATGTTTCATGGCCCTGCCTAAATTTGCATCAGGAGTTTTTATAAGTAGGTGATAATGATTGGTCATTAAGCAATACGAATGCACTTCAATATTAAAACGAAGGCTTGCTTGCTCAATGCAGTATAAAAAATGCTTAAAATCGTCATCACTCAAAAAGGGATTTTCACGCCCTCTTCCGCGATTCATTACATGATAAAACGCATTTTCATACTCTATTCGCAGCGGTCTAGACATAATAATAAACTCAATGAGCAATAAACTATAAATCTAGACCACTGATGTATGAAGTCAAGATTTGACCCCTTTGGTTTCTCCTTTGGTTTCTCCTGATGTATGAAGTCAAGATTTGACCCCTTTGGTTTCTCTTGAAGTCAAGATTTGACCCCTTTGGTTTCTCCTGATGTATGAAGTCAAGATTTGACCCCTTTGGTTTCTCTACTTTGGTTTCTACTGATGTATGAAGTCAAGATTTGACCCCTTTGGTTTCAGAGAGGGACCAGCGGCAGCCCCTCTTTGGCTGTCGTCGCCAGCGCGACAAAACCTTGAATAAGGTTTCTAATTTCAGAAGTACCAAACGCATTCACATTATCGGTGATGGTAACCTCAAACACCTATTCAAATACTTATTCAGGTTGCCGCCCGCGCGTCAGCAAGCTAAACGCCTACAATAAATAACACATACTCTTGGCTTTTAAGCGAGTAAGTATATTTGTGATTCGTTGGGTTTCGTTTCACTCAATCCAGCTTATGCAACTTGTGTTGTAAGGCGAAAGTTAAGTGCTTTCATCACTTTAAAAATAGTTTCCCAACGTGGCTTGGTTTTACCGTTAACGGCTTTATATAAGCTTTCACGGTTTAACCCCGTTGCTTTAGCAATATCACTCACGCCATGTTTTTTTACTAATAAGCCAAGTGCTTCAATAAAGGTATTTGGATCATCATCAGCTAAACACTCTTCTAAAAATGTATTAATTTCTTGCTGTGTTTCCATATAGTCAAACGGGTTAAAATCTGATGTTTGTAGCGTCATAGTAATTACTCCAATTCACTTAAAAGAGCTTTTGCTTTGGTAATGTCTTTACCTTGTGTGCCTTTGTGTCCACCATTGAGTAGTAAAATAACTTCACCGCCTCTAATTATGTAATAAACACGATAGCCTTTCCCTACGAAAATTCGCATTTCAGATATGCCACCACCAACAGATTCACTATCGCCAAAGTTTCCATTTATGGCACGTGTAATACGTTTAGCTATTGCCATAAAAGCTTGACGATCTTTGAGCTTTTTAAGCCATTTATCGAACTCGTCGGTTTTCTTAATACGATATTTCATTAAACAATTGTAGCCCAAAGGCTACATGCGTGCAATTTTATTTAAGGGATACCGAATTTTGATTTAACAATCAACGCGTCAGCAAGCTAAACGCCTACAATAAATAACACATACTCTTGGCTTTTGAGCGAGTAAGTATATTTGTGATTTGTTGGGTTTCGTTTCACTATTCCCAACCTACGCGCATATTATTTATGACGAATTACTATGCACAAAAAAGCCGTTGCATTGCTGCAACGGCTTTTATAATTTTGACAAATTCCCAAACTATAATGGAACTCACTACCCATTAAAGGTCAAAAAATTAGCCTCGGTTCTTAGTCACGATAAGTCTCAACCGCTGGGCATGAACATACTAAGTTACGGTCGCCGTATACGTCGTCTATACGTGTAACGGTTGGCCAGAACTTGTTTTTAGACACTGCAGGCACTGGGAATGCAGCGTAAAAACGGTCGTATGCGCGGTCCCATTCGTTACCTAACACATCAGCTTGTGTATGCGGTGCAAACACTAGCGGGTTGTTTTCGATTGACCATTCGCCAGAGATTACTTTTTCAATTTCGCCTTTAATCGACACCATTGCTTCGATAAAGCGGTCAATTTCGCCTTTTGACTCAGACTCAGTTGGCTCAATCATTAATGTGCCAGCTACTGGGAACGACATAGTGGGTGAATGGAAGCCGTAATCTTGCAAGCGCTTAGCTACGTCCATTTCAGTAATGCCTGATTGCTCTTTAAGCGGGCGCAGGTCAACAATACATTCGTGAGCAACACGGTTGTTACGACCACGGTATAAAATTGGGAAGTGCTTGCTTAGCTCATGCGTTAAGTAGTTAGCATTAACAATTGCCATTTCAGTGGCTTGTTTTAAGCCCTCGCTCCCCATCATGGTGATGTAAGCCCATGAAATAGGTAAAATAGCGGCTGAGCCATAAGGCGCTGCCGATACCGCACCGTTACCGATGTTAGTACCTGGTACGTTAATTACGCTGTGGTTTGGCATAAACGGCGCAAGGTGCGATTTAACACCAATTGGGCCAACACCTGGACCACCGCCACCATGTGGAATACAAAACGTTTTGTGCAAGTTTAAGTGCGATACGTCTGAGCCAATAAAGCCTGGGCTTGTTACGCCAACTTGCGCGTTCATGTTTGCGCCGTCCATGTAAACTTGGCCGCCGTGCTCATGAATAATGTCACAAATCTCGCGAATTGTTTCTTCGTATACGCCGTGCGTAGACGGGTATGTGATCATGATACACGACAGGTTTTCAGACACTTCCTCAGCTTTCGCTTTAAGGTCGGCCATGTCTACGTTACCGTTTTTGTCGCAGTTAACTACCACAATTTTCATGCTCGCCATTTGCGCTGATGCAGGGTTAGTACCGTGCGCAGAGCTTGGGATTAAACATACATTACGGTGTGCATCCCCTCGTGACTCGTGGTATTTACGAATCGCGATTAAGCCTGCGTATTCACCTTGCGCGCCAGAGTTTGGCTGAAGTGATACTGCATCGTAACCGGTAATGTTTACTAGCCAGTCGTGTAGCTCGCCAATCATTATTTGGTAACCCTCTGCCTGATCTAGCGGGCAGAATGGGTGAAGGTTTGCAAACTCAGGCCACGTAATTGGGATCATCTCTGCGGTCGCGTTTAGTTTCATGGTACATGAGCCTAACGAGATCATTGAGTGATTAAGCGATAAGTCTTTGCTTTCTAGTCGCTTAATGTAGCGAAGCATATCTGTTTCACTGTGGTAGCTGTTAAAGTTTGGATGCGTTAGTATTTCGTCATCACGTACTAAACTTGCAGGAATTGACTCGCTGCCATTTGCTTCAACGTCGGCTGCAATAGCGTCAACACTTAGGCCATGGCTTTCGCCTAAAATAATATCGAATAACTCAGCTACATCGGCACGTGTTGTTGTCTCTGATACCGAAATTGAGTACTCGCCTTCGTGGTTTGTTGCAAAGTTTACGCCTTTTGCAATTGCACGTGCTATTACGTCGTCTTTACTGTCATCTGCAATTGTTAGCGTATCAAACCACGTGCTGTGCTTAAGTGCGATGCCTTTAGCTTTTAGGCCAGTTGCTAAAATATCAGCAAAGCGATGTATACGCTGCGCGATAGTTTTTAAGCCTTGTGGGCCGTGGTACACCGCGTAAAACGCTGCCATGTTGGCAAGTAATACCTGCGCTGTACAAATGTTTGAATTGGCTTTGTCGCGGCGAATGTGTTGTTCGCGCGTTTGCATTGCCATACGTAGTGCGTCGTTACCTAAACGGTCTTTAGATACACCAATAATACGACCTGGTAATGAACGTTTGTATGCATCACGTGTTGCAAAAAATGCAGCATGAGGACCGCCGTAACCCATAGGTACGCCAAAACGCTGAGCCGAACCAAGTACTACGTCTGCGCCTAGTTTACCCGGTGCTTTTAATAGTAATAAACTCATTATGTCGGCAGCAACACAGGCAATGGCCTTTTTGCTTTGTACGCCAGCAATTAGGTCCGTTATGTCTACCACTTCGCCTGATGTGGTTGGGTATTGGAACAATGCGCCAAAAATGTCGTGGTTTACGGCATCTTCTGCTTTACCTACAATTATTTCAAAACCAAACTGCTCGGCACGCGTTGTTACTACGTCGATTGTTTGTGTGTGTACGTCGTCTGCGATAAAAAAGGCATTGGCTTTTTTAGCTTTTGATACGCGTTTTGCAAGGCCCATAGCCTCTGCAGCGGCTGTTGATTCGTCAAGTAATGACGCGCTTGCTAAATCAAGACCGGTTAAATCTAGGGTCATAGTTTGGAAGTTTAATAATGATTCTAAACGCCCTTGTGCAATCTCTGGCTGATACGGTGTGTACGCTGTATACCAACCTGGATTTTCTAGTACGTTACGTAAAATTACGTGCGGTACGTTAGTTGGGTGGTAGCCTTGGCCAATGTACGATTTGAAAACTTTATTTTTGCTTGCTACTGATTTTAGGTAGCTTAGTGTTTCAACTTCAGTACGGCTTTGTCCAACTGTTAATGGCTGCTCTAAGCGAATGCTAGCCGGTACAGTTTGGTCAATGAGCTCTTGCACACTCGATACTTCTAAAGCACTTAGCATATCGCTTACTTGTGCTGGGCTTGGCCCAATATGGCGGCGAATAAAATCTTGCTTTTGCTCTAGTTCTTCAAGAGATTTGGCGTTTGACATGAATCCAGATTCCTATGATCCTAAATGCTAATGGGTAACTAGCATTAATTAAAATATTTGACGATTTAACAGCTCACTCAGTATGGGGTTGTGCGCTGTAAAATCATAAAAGCCCCATTTTTATACATTAAACGGGGCTTTTAGTTATCTTCAAAAAATTATTATTCTTCGTCGATAGTGTGCGAGTAACCTTCAGCGTCTAATAAGTTGTCTAGCTCAGACTCGTCAGATGCTTTAATACGGAATAACCAACCGTCGCCGTAAGCGTCGTTGTTTACTGTTTCAGGTGAATCTTCAAGCTCTTCGTTAATAGCAACAATTTCGCCACTGATAGGTGCGTAAATGTCTGATGCTGCTTTAACCGACTCTGCTACTGCACAGTCTTCGCCAGCGTCTACTTCGTCGCCAACTTCTGGTAATTCAACAAATACCATGTCGCCAAGAAGTTCTTGTGCATGCTCAGAAATACCAACAGTAAATGTACCGTCACCTTCGTTGCGAACCCACTCGTGTGAAGGTGCGTATTTTAACTCGCTAGGAATGTTGCTCATTTTATTTGTCCTTTGGTTTATATTGGGAGGATACCAATCGCAATAATTATTGTGATTGGTATAACCAAATTATTTAAATTATTGATTTACCGTTACGTACAAAGCTAGGCTTTACTACTTTAACGTTTACTAATTTTTTACGCATTTCTACTTGAGCTGTATCCCCTGTTGAACGTGGTACACGTGCAAGGGCTACACTAAAACCAAGTGTTGGTGAGAAAGTACCTGAGGTAATAACACCCTCCCCACCGTCAACAATTACTTTAGAACCGCTACGCAACACGCCTTTTTCTTCAAACACTAAGCCAACTAGTTTGTCAGTGCTTTTTTCTGCGCGTTGCTTAACAAGTACGTCACGACCAATAAAGTCGCGATCTTCTGGTTCCCATGCAATGGTCCATGCCATGTTAGCTGCAAGTGGTGATACGCTTTCGTCCATATCTAGGCCGTAAAGGTTCATACCTGCTTCTAAACGTAGCGTGTCGCGTGCACCTAAACCAGCAGGCTTAACCCCTGCGTCTAGCAGTTGTTGCCATAAATCGGCTGCTTGGTCGTTCGGTACTACTATTTCGTAACCGTCTTCGCCAGTATAACCCGTTGTGGCAATAAATAAATCACCTACTTGAACACCAAAAAACGGCTTCATACCTTCAACAGCTGCTTGTTGCTCAGCATTTAAAAGCGTGGCTGTTTTTGCTTTAGCGTTAGGGCCTTGTACTGCAATCATTGCAAACTCTGGGCGCTCTGTAACGGTTACGTCAAAGTCGCTCGATACGTTAGCTAAATGCGCTAGATCTTTTTCGCGTGTTGCTGAGTTAACAACTAGGCGGTAAAACGTTTCGCTAAAGAAATAAATAATTAAGTCGTCTATTACACCGCCTTGCTCGTTAAGCATGCCTGTGTAAAGCGCTTTGCCTGGTACGGTTAATTTTGCAACGTCGTTAGCTACTAGCTTACGTAAAAATGCTTGTGCTTGAGGCCCTTCAATATCAACAATGGTCATGTGTGATACGTCAAACATGCCTGCGTCGGTACGCACGCTATTGTGTTCTTCTATTTGTGAGCCGTAGTTGATTGGCATTTCCCAGCCATGAAAATCAACCATTTTAGCGCCCGCTTCTAGGTGCTTAGCATGTAGTACAGTTTTAGAAGTCATAACATTCCTTCACGTTTAAATTAACCCTGTTTAGGGCGTGGCTTAAATAGACTTTAATTGCTTAATCGCAATTAAAAACAGGCAAACATTGTTATGTTCACCTGTTGTTTGTATTCGTTATGCGGCTTCACTATGCATAAGTGCAAAACCTTGCGCTTGCATGTAGCTTTGCCATTTTTGTAATTCTTGTTGTTTAGCGACTAATACAAAGTGTTGTTCGTCGTTTTTATCAATGGCGGTAATAAATACATCACCACTTTGCGCACCGTAGCATAGTTGCGCATTTGATAAGCGCAAACCTGGTGTTAATTTAAAAGCATTAACTAGGGTATCAAAGGCGTTGTCGCCACTTAAAATAAAACTTGCTAGGTCGGTGCGTACTACATAATCAATATCAAAACGTAGTTGTTGCTCGTTTATAAGTGCTTGTAGTTGAAGGCTTGCGTTGTGTGGCAGTACGAATCTAAAAGCGGTTTCGCTAAAGTAATAAACAGCAAAGCTGTAGTCAGAATTATAGTCGCCATCTAGTGTGCCTTTTAAGCCTAAACCGCTGGCGGTAAGCATTGTTAAATCAAGGCCTAAAATGGTACTTAAAAATACACTGGTTTCGGTGCCGCTAAAATCCATTACAACGTGATTGTTGTTAGTTTGCAAAGCGTTAGTAACCGCACTACTTGCGTTGCTGTGGCGGGCAAACATTATTGGGTTAAAAGTCATAACAAATACCTGTGTATTTTCGATTATAAAAGTATATTGCCCACGCCTACCAACAACAAATTGTAATTTTTTATCAATTGATAAATAATACTTATATGTATTGCTATATAAATTGTAATTTTAAATATGAAAAACATATCAACCGATGCTTTACGTACTTTTGTAATGGTAGTTGAAATAGGTGGTTTTGCTAAAGCAGGCGATTTACTTGGCCTGTCGCAACCAGCTGTTAGTTTGCAAATAAAGCGCCTAGAAGACGTGCTTGGCTATAAACTATTTAAAAAACAAGGACAGCGCCAAGTATTAAACCAGTACGGCGAGCTATTATTGCCTATGGCAAAACAAATGATGCAACACAACGATGCTATTTTGCAGCAGTTCACCTCAGAAAATATCGCGGGTAAAGTGCGCTTGGGTATTCCGAGCGAATTTGCAGCGCGCATTTTACCTTCTATCATTGGCGACTTTGTGGCGCTCTACCCTGAGGTATCGTTAGAGGTTAAATCGCGTTTAAGTAAACATTTACTTTCGGCCTCAAGGCAAGATCAGTTCGATTTAGTACTTGCGCTCAATGAGCGACTTAACTCTGATAAGTTTCCTATTTTTATGCAAGACGAACTGGTGTGGGTGGGCGACCTGTCACTTGCGCAAAACGACGTGGTTACGCTAGTTACTGCCCCAGAGGGGTGTATTTATCGTCGCCGTGCAATTGATGCATTAAAAAATGCGGGCATAAAATACCGTATTGTCTATAGCAACGCAGATTTAACCGGCCTTATTGCTGCATTAAAAGAAGGCTTAGGCATTACCGTACTTGCTAAAAGCACAGTACCGAGTGAGCTTAACTATCAAGTTCAAACCAAACATTTACCGGCTCTTGGCAATATTGGTATTAGTTTAATTAAAAGTTCGGGTGAATCTGATCATGCCGTAGATAAGCTCGCGGAGTTTATAGCGCTACGTTTAGGTTATAGCTAATCAAAACTTTATAATTAGTTTATGAGTTGTGAAGTAATACAAAAGAAACAATTTAGTTAACTAAGTTGCATAAGTAGGTGTTTTTAGTTCTATTAAACTGAATAATTAAATAGTTAATAACATTGATTCGTATTCGTTAACGTGTTCAAATTACGCCAATTAAGATAATTGACATGATTAGGAACAGAATGAACCCTAAGTTTTTAGTATCTACTTTGGCAACTGCGGTTGCTTTGTCTTTTAGTGCTACTGCAATAGCAAAAGACACCAGCGATAAAGAACAACGCTTTGAACAAATTACTGTTATTGGCTCAGAACAAGCAATTAACGACATTCCTGGTTCGGCTACGTTTATTTCTGATGAAGAACTTCAAAAATTCAAATTTACTGATATTTCTCGCGTTTTAGCGTCTGTTCCGGGCGTTTACGTACAAGAAGAAGACGGCTACGGCCTTCGCCCTAATATTGGTATGCGCGGCACAGGTACTGGCCGTAACGATAAAATATCAGTAATGGAAGACGGTGTATTAGTTGCACCAGCACCATACTCTGCACCTTCTGCTTACTACTTCCCTACTATGGGTCGTATGGAGTCTATTGAAGTATTAAAAGGCGCGGCATCAGTTAAGTATGGCCCGCGTACTACGGGTGGTGTTTTAAACTTACTTTCGCGCAGCTTACCTACTGAGCCAAATAGCTCAAAAGGTATGGTAGATGCAGCCCTTGGTGGTGATGGTTACTACAAAGGTCACGCTTACTTCGGTAAAGAAAAAAACAACACAGCAGGCTTAATTGAAGTATTTACTTACGGCGCAGATGGTTTTAAAGAGCTGCCAGTAGGCAATGACAACACCGGCTTTGAAAAAACAGATTTACTATTAAAGTTTGGCCATACGTTTGGTCAAAACGATGCGCATAATTTAGAGCTAAAAATTAAGTACTCTGACGAAACATCAGACGAAACATATATGGGCTTAACAGACGAAGACTACCAAAAAAGTCCTTACCGTCGTTATGCTGCATCGCAAAACGATGAAATGAATACTCGCCACAACGCATACCAACTTAACTACGCGTACCGTTTTGGTGATGGTTATGAACTTTTAGCTACGGCTTACTTAAACGATTTTCATCGTAACTGGTATAAAGCCAGCAGCGTAGGTTTAAGTACTCTTGAGCAGTACAGCGATTTTGAAGCAAACCCAACAAGCGAAGGCATTGAAGGTATTGGTGTTAAAGCTAATAACCGCGATTACCAAGCTAAAGGTATTCAGTCTGAATTACATATTCCTGCAGGCGATCATTATGTGACTGTTGGCGTACGTTACCACGAAGACGAAATGGATCGTTTTCAGTGGCAAGATACCTACACTCTTAATCAAGACTTGAGCTTAACGCTTACAGAGCAAGGCGTTCCCGGCTCAGACAGCAACCGTGTAGATAGCGCAGAAGCAAGCACCTTGTTTATTCAAGACGAGTGGACAATTGATGCATTAGTAGTAAGTGCAGGTCTTCGCTATGAAGACATTACCATTACGCGTGAAGAGTGGTCTAAATCAGATCCAACACGCAGTAACGGTTTAACTAAAGATGTGTCGAACGACACTGAAATTTTAGTTCCGTCGTTAGGTGCTACTTACACGCTTAACGAAAACGTAACGCTACTTGCGGGCATTCAAAAAGGTTATGCACCAGCAGCACCAGGTAATGCAGACCAAGAAGAAGAAGAAAGTGTAAACATTGAGTTTGGCTCTCGCTTTAATATGGATGGCTTTAGCGGTGAAGTAATTGCCTTTTACTCAGACTACGACAACATGCACGGTAACTGTACTGCAGCGGTTGGTTGTAGCGACGACAACATTGGCGACCAATACAACTACGGTGAAGTAGAAGTAGCAGGCTTTGAATTTAGTGCAGCACGTACGTTTGCAACTGATACAGCTATGTTCCCAGTTAAATTAACGTATACCTACACAGACTCTGAGTTTAAAAACGATTTTGATTCAGAAATTTGGGGCGCGGTAGAAAAAGGCGATGCAATGCCTTACGTACCAGAAAACCAAGTAGCGTTATCATTAGGCGCTGAGTTTTCTACGTTTGTAGTTAACAGCCAAATACGTTACGTATCTGATGCGCATGCTAACTTAACTGAGTCGGGCTTAAACGCAATTGATAGCCGCGTAGTATGGGATTTAGCTGCTAAATACTTAATCGATGAAAATCAAAAAGTATACCTAAGCGTTGATAACTTGTTTGATAAAACATACGTTGCTAACCGTTCAAACGGTGGCATTCAGCCAGGTAAGCCACGTACAGTACAGATGGGCTACACTTATAGCTTTTAAGCTTAAAGCTGGTTAAACGGTTCTCTAGCTGCGTTAATAATTTTTTATGTAAAAGCACTACACATCTAAATTATTGCCTTGTTATTAAACCGTTT
>NZ_JBBMQY010000028.1:0-45887 GCF_038900255.1 Pseudoalteromonas sp. AS84
GTTATTAGTTATTAGTTATTAGTTATTAGTTATTAGTTATTAGTTATTAGTTATTAGTTATTAGTTATTAGTTATTAAAGCGCAAAAAAGCCATAACGTGGTTATGGCTTTTGCTTTATTTTAAATTTGAATATGACGTTAATTAAAACGCGTAACTAACACTTACATTAAATGAACGCCCCTGCCCTGCAAGTTGTTCAAACCCGCTGCTACTACCTTGCTTAAGTGCCGCAATACTTACACCACCTAGTGGGAGTTGGTAATACTCATCAAACACATTACTCACTTCTGCGCTTAGCGTTAATGCATCCCATGTGGCTTTAGAGCTTAAATTAACCAAGCTGTAGCTGTCTGTTTGGTTTTCAAAACGATTATTATCTACACGGCTTTTAGTATCTACCCACTGCCAAGATAATGCATTTTCAAATCGACCTAGTTGCTGGCTAATACCTAGCTGGGTTTGCAGTGGTTTAATTTGATAAAGCGGCTGGTTAGTATCGTCGCGCTTGCCTCTAGTGTTAGTAACATTGGCGCGTAACTGCCAGTTACCTAAATCCTTAGATTCATAAATGTTGGCTGTTAAATCTATTTTTGCACCATACAAAATGGCATCTACATTAGTGAACTGAAAAATGTTACGCGCCGTGTTGTCCAAGTCATAACTATTGAAGCTTCTTACAATATCAGCATCAATATAGTCGCTCACATCGGTATACCACACATTGGTACTTAATCGCCAACGGTCATCTTTAGCCGATTTAATATAAGTAGCACTTATTGTATGCGCAGTTTCAACGTCTAAATCAGGGTTACCAATATAGCCATTACCATCGCCATACCAACCAATCATGGTGGTTGCCATGGTACTTACACCCCAACTGTATCGCTCGTATAAATTAGGCGCGCGGTTTTTACGGGCAAGACCAAATTGCAGCTCATCATAATTTGTTATTTGGTAGTTAATTAATAAGTTAGCATCAACTATGGTGTCGGTTTTATCTCTGTCTCCAGCATTAAATGTCTTAGCTGCAACAGCATTATTTATAGAAGTATCCATAACCATACCGCCCATGCTCATCATACTCATACCATCGTTGTATGATTGAACCTCTCCAACGTGGGTATTAATACTTTCAATACGTATACCTGCGTTTAACCATAACTTTGTATTTACTTGGCTCTCAAATTCTGCAAATGCCGCTATCCGCTCTCGTTTACCGTTGTTTATATTTACGTAATCGTTGGGGCCCATCATGGTTGAGCCTTCAATACCTGGCCACCAATCATCAATGCTGTAATTGTAATATTCTTGGCCGAGTAAAATACTGCTGTTTTTATCTAGCGCAATACGCCATTTTAACTGCGTACTTATATCTTGTGCATCAGTTTTCATTGGCATCATGCCTGTTTTTTCTTCACTGAAAAAACCCATTTCGTGCTTTACGCTATGCCAGTTGACTTGCCCTTCAAGCTCGCTGTTTTCAAAGGAGCGCTTGTATTGAGCTATTGCACCGTAACTGGTGTTATCGGTCATATCCATATACTGATTTGCAAATCCCTGATACGGGATTTTTTGATGGGTTAGCTTTATAACTAATTGCTGTTTATCATCGCGTATAGCTGCGGTTAAACTGTGATTTTGTGCTCGGTACAATGTATCAAGTACTACGTCGCCGTTACCGTCTTCATAGCTATCTGCGTCACTAAACGAACCTTGATAATTAAGGCTAAACGTATCACTTGCTAAACGTGCACCCACGCCAAGTTTACGTCCGTTATCAACGCTACTGTACTTTGCTGACACATAACCTGAGTGCCAACCTAATTCATTGCTATCGCTATACTGTGGTGAAATAGAATTAACGCTTATTACACCGGCAATATTATCGCCGCCCGCGCTTACAGGCGATACGCCTGCTACCACATTGTAAGACGTAATTTGATTAGCCGAGATATACGAAAGTGGCGGGTTCATATGATTAGCACATGCAGCGGTAACATCTGCGCCATCAATCAACACTTTAACTCTGTCGCCCATTAAACCATTTAAAACAGGGAGGTTAGATACGCCGCCCGCTGCTGAAAAATCGACACCTAAATCACTTAATAATGATTCTGACGAGCCCAGTGCTAAATGCTTATTTTGAGCATGTCCGTGTACTTCAATAACTTCTAAAGACGTATCGTCGGCAAATGCAAAAGGTGATAAGACACCACTAATAAAAAGTGCGACAGGGGTAAGTAAGTAAATTTTTTGAGTTTTGCTTTTATAAACCATTTTTAATTTATGCCACTGTAATAATTAGCGTAATTATAGTGTGAACTGCAAAAGCAAAAGCGCGACATATTGTCGCACTTTATCAATTTAGAATGTTGTTAGGTGTGTTTAATCTAAAAGGTCATATAATAAATTAAGTATTTAACTTTGCTACAGTTTGAGAAACAATATCTGCTCCGCGCTCAATCTCTTTAATAACTTCTGACACATTAGCAATAAGCTCTCGCCCTTGCTCTGAAGAGTCTGAAACTGACGTTATTTGCTTTGATATATCGTTGGTTAACTCTTGGTTATTTTTAACAACCGTTGCTATTTCATTAGTTGAACTACTCGTACTAGCTGCCAGCTGCCTTACTTCATCAGCTACTACGGCAAAACCTCGGCCATAGTCACCAGCACGCGCTGCTTCTATTGCGGCATTAAGTGCCAGTAAATTAGTTTGATCGGCAATGCTGCTAATTGTAGAAACAATGGAACCTATTACAGCGGATTGTTCATTAAGGTTTTTAATTAAATCTACCGATTTAAGTACTTGGCTTACAATCGCGTCGGAGTTTGAGACAGAGCTTTGTAATATTTCAGAGCCTTTTTTAGCAGTTTGCGCAGTAGATACCGCCGATTCATATGCTATTGCAGCAGCTTCAGTTACAGCACTATTATTTTTAATACGGGCAGTGATATTCGACGCAAACTTAATTATTTTAATTACATTACCTTTGCTATCTAAAATTGGGTTATAAGTTGCTTCTAACCAAATTTCTGAACCATCGGCGGCAATACGTTTAAACTTCCCTGACTTAAATTGCCCCTGCGCTAACTCACTCCAAAAAAGTGGATTTTTCTCATAAAATACTTCCGTACAAAACATTTTATGATGCTTACCTACGATATCTTTTAAGCTATATCCGATTGTCGTTAAAAAGTTTTGATTTGCGCTTAAAATATTACCCTCTGGGGTAAACTCTATGGTGGCTAAAGCTTTGTCGAGTGCATTTGCAATAGCTTCTTGCGCTTTTCTTTGTATGTAACTAGTCGTAATATCAGAGGCTATTTTAATAACTTTGGTAACTACGCCGCGCTCTTCTACCGGGAAGTAAGTTGCTTCAAGCCAAAGTTTATCGCCATTGGCTTTATATCTTAGAAACGCTCCTGCTTTAGAGTCACCAGCCTTTAATTCTTGCCAAAACTTACTGTATTCGTGTGAGCTGGCATACTCACTTTCGCAAAACATACGATGATGCTTACCTATTATTTTCTCTTTACTGTAACCAATGGTTTTTAAAAACAATTGGTTTGCGTCTAATATTATTCCTTCAGGTGTAAATTCTATATAAGCTACATGCTTATTAATTGCAGATAATACAGACTGCTTTTGAATTAATTGAAGCTCCATTTCTTCAATTTTTGCGTTTCTTTTAGAAATACCAAACATATAAAAACCTTAAGGAGTAAATTAGTACAAACATTAGCAAATCAATGTGATATCAATATGTAACTATACTGTAAATATAAGCTTTAAATAGCCTTTCTGCTAATATTTAATACCTTATAGGCACCTGCTTTATAAATAGTTTTTTTATTTTATAAATATTAAGTAGTGTTTTCTTCTAATTAACATTTTAAAAACCTAACAAAACCACTAATTTATGCATGACTCTGTACTTTTTTTAACTTAAAATAACGCTCTCACAGACTACCCTCTCACACCAAAATTTAAGCATACATATAATATTTTCTATTCAGAATTTATTGTGCAGTTTCATTTTTAAATTAAACCTAAGGGATCATCTATGACATCAGATGTAACGTCGGCATCTAGTCAACTTAACAGAACTGCTATTTTACTCGTATTAGCGCTTGGCACATTTATTTTAGGATTATCTGAATTTTCGATGATGCCTATGCTGCCATTAATTAGCGAAACATTTGGCTCAACGCCATCACAAAGTGGTTATGCAATTAGTGCTTATGCCATTGGTGTTGTAGTGGGGGCGCCTATTTTAATGCTAACAACTGCTAATATGAGAAAGCGCAAAGCATTGCTCATTTTTATAAGCTTAATGTTTGTCTCAAATGGGCTCAGTGCAATGGCAACCTCGCTTGAGCAGTTGGTTATATTTAGATTTTTAAGTGGCTTACCTCATGGTGCATATTTTGGCGCGGCTATTTTATTAGCATCTGATATTGCCCCAAAAGGTAAACGTGCTAGCTTTATGTCAAAGGTGTTTATGGGTTTAACTGTGGCTACTATTGTTGGTGTGCCTGTTGTAACACTTGTGGGTCAAAACCTTAGTTGGCGGTATTGTTTAGCCGGCGCTGCAGTGCTTGCATTTATTGCTTTTATTTTTGTTTATAAAGTGGTGCCTAATATTGATAACGCTAAGCCTTCTAACTTACTAAACGAGTTTGGCGTCCTTAAAAACAAACTGGTTTGGTCTATTTTGGGTATTGTAATTATTGGCTTTGGCGGGGTGTTTTGTATTTATACTTACATTGCCGACACCATATTAGTGGTAACAAAAACAGCCCCATACACTATTTCTATCGCAATGGTAATGTTTGGTATTGGTTGTACGCTCGGTAACTATGTACTGGGTAAAGCTGCCGATAAATCAGCAATTAAAACGACTGGCCTTGCTCTTGTATGTACCATTGTATTTGCCTTCGCTTATGTAACGGCAAGCCATAATATTTGGGCTCTTTACGCGGTGATCTTCTTTATTGGTTGCAGTGTGGGCTTAGCTACGCTGATTCAAACGCTTTTAATGGACGTTGCACCCGAAGGCCACGCTATGATTGGTGCCTTAGTACAGTGCGCATTTAATACTGCCAATGCTATAGGCCCTTGGGTCGGCGGAATTGCAATAGCACAGGGTGCTGCACCTAATCAAACAGGTTACGTAGCAGCTGCATTATTTTTAGGTGGTTTGGGTATGTGGCTACTAAGTTACTTACAACTAAATAAACAGCAACCAACAGCGCAAGCCACTAATTAACCTGAGTTCAGATTACTTTGAAATACAAAAAGAGCCGCTAATTAGCGGCTCTCTTTATATTTTCGCTACAACTAAGCGTTTAACGATGCCATATCAATAACAAAACGGTATCGTACGTCAGACTTTTCCATACGCTCGTATGCAGTGTTAATTTCGTCAATGTTGATCATTTCGCACTCAGGTAGCACGTTGTTTTCACCACAAAAGTCGAGCATTTGTTGTGTTTCTGCAATACCACCAATAAGTGAGCCTGCAATACGGCGGCGACCCATTAATAATGGTACCGTGCTTAGCTCATCTACAGGACCAACTTGGCCAACAATAACTAAAGTACCATCTACATCAAGTAGCGGTGTGTATATAGATAAATCATGCTTCACAGGTACGGTATCTATAATGACATCAAAGGCAGATTGCGATTCTTTCATTTCGTCATCATTAGATGACACTAAGTAGTGCTGAGCACCTAATTTAACCGCATCCTCTTTTTTAGACTCACTACGGCCAATTACCGTAACGCTTGCGCCCATTGCAACTGCATTTTTAACGGCCATATGACCAAGTCCGCCTAGACCAACAACACCAACACGGCTACCTTTTTTTACGCCCCATTTATGAAGTGGCGAGTAAGTAGTAATACCAGCACAAAGTAGCGGTGCTACGCGAGAAAGGTCTAAATTTTTTGGCACAGAAAGTACGAATTCTTCGCGTACAACAACATGTTTAGAATACCCACCTTGGGTCATTTCACCTGTAATACGGTCTTTACCTGCGTAAGTACCAATCATGCCTTCGCGACAAAATTGCTCTTCGTCATTATCGCATTGGTCGCAGCTTTGGCACGAATCAACCATACAACCAACAGCAACCGTGTCGCCTTGCTTATACTTTTTAACGTCGCTACCTACCGACATAACTTTACCGACAATTTCATGCCCAGGTACCAACGGGTAGTCACTGCCACCCCAATCATTTCGTACGGCGTGTAAATCTGAATGGCACACACCACAGTATAAAATTTCAATTTCTACATCGTTATTTCGTAAATCGCGGCGCTCAAAAGAAAACTCTGTTAATTCAGAACCTTGGCTTTTTGCTGCATATCCTACTGTTTTCATAATAACTCCATAGTGGTTAAAAATTTAAATCATCAACAGCATAGTGCATAGCCCGTGAATAGAACCTGACAATATAAAATAGGCACAAAAAAAGCCCAACAATGTTGGGCTTTAGTACACTAATAACCTAATACAGGTTAAGTCGTTTTATTTTTCAAGTAAGGTATTTAGTTCATTAATAATTGAATGAATGCGCTCTGCATTTTTTCCTAAATCACTGCGCCCTACACGCGACTTACTACGAATATCAACAAAACATTGGCTGCCTTCATCTTTAATACGAATGACCACATCGTCTTTAAAACCAAACCATGTTGTTGTATCAGTAGCCTCTACAATACCTGTAGCCGTATTTGCACTTACTACAGCAAAACCAAGGTTTTTAACTGCTTGTTCGCTTGCTGTCATTAAATCGGCTTTTGATTGTGCAAAGCTTAACGTTGCCAGTTCAGGGTATGCTTTGCGTTGCTGCACTGCTATTTCTTCACCCGCGTATTCTACTGGGTTAGATGCATTTGCACGTAGTGGCGCAATTGCTACAAATTTTGGTGGGTTAACTAAATCAGTTGAAATGTCATGAATTGCCGGTACGCCTTCAGCCTTGTTCATCATATTAAGTGGCATAGCAATAGCCACAACCGAAAACACAAGTGCAATAACACCACTACTTAGCGTTAATGTTTTACGCATAAATAACACTTGTACTATAAGTAATACCAAAGCAGCGCCACCAGCGTAAACGCCATATTTAAAACCCGTAAACGCAACGCCTAATTCTACAATACCAAACTTATACAAAGGCCCTGGCAGTAGTACGAGTAAAAAAGCGATTAAACTAACTAAGCTCACTAAAACTTTCATTTTACAATTCCTTTATTGTGTGTGATTTTTATTATTGAAACAGATAAGCACTATTAACCAGTAGCTTATACTACTAACAAGCGCTTTTAGATTACTATTAGCGACTAATTACACAAAAAAGTCCAATGTTGTGTAATCAAAGTTACTTAAATTAGGAAAAATATCAGCAAGCTCAGAGCTTGGCACACCAAACCACTGGGCTAATGTGGCAAAGTACTGCTCATTAGCAACACTAGGAATTAAACGCCCGCCACCGGTATCTTGTGGCCCATCCAAATGTTGCGTTAGTAGCTCGCCATATATATTGCCACCTTTTACTGCGCCGCCCATTACTATTTGGTTTCCTGCCCAACCATGGTCAGTACCATCGCCATTTGAGGTCAACGTGCGACCAAAATCAGACATAGTAAACGCAGTCACTTTATCAGCCATATCAAGCTCTTTCATAGCGCTATCAAATTCACTTAATCCTTGAGCTAACGTATTTAATAAAGCAGGGTGCGTTGTTAATTGGTTGTCGTGCGTATCATACCCCCCCATAGAAACAAAAAACACTTGGCGCTGAGTACTCAATTTTGCCTGTACGCTAATTGTTTTCGCGACTGCTGCGAATTGCTCACTAAGGCTATTATCGCTAAATGGGGTAATAAATGCAGGCGCGCTTTCCAAGGCGCTGTTCATTGCTTGAGTGTTATTTATCGCACTTGTTAAACCATTAGCATAAGCAGTACTTAACGGATGCCCTGTATTACCTAGTAAGCGATTCATAATAGCGGTTACGTGCTCGCTTCGAGGTTGATACCCTCCAAACGCGTTGATATTACTAATGCCGCTTTTGTTAAGCGCAAATGCACTCGTTGTACTTCCCGTTTGCCATAGATTAGTACCGTCGAGTGATACATTAGCTGCAAACTCATCTTGTAACTCTAAACGTTCTAAAAGTCGTGCGCCCCAACCACTGTTAAGTGATTGTTTTTCTCTACCATACATCCACGCAGCCTGCTGATCGTTATGCGAAAACAAATGCTTAGGTAAGCCTACAGTTTTATTTTTATAGTCACTCAATGTCGTGGGAGCGAGTAAAGTACCTACCCCGCCTATAAATGCTAAATTTTGAGATTCAAATACACTTTGTATAGGTTCAAGTGAAGGGTGAATACCGACTCCACCGGCAAACTGGCTTTTAATACTTAACTCAAGTGGGCTCTCTACCGCTAGATTCTGCCTGCTTTGCTCGTAAACACTACGTTGCTCGCCTTCAAGCGGAACTAGCATATTTAACGAATCATTCCCTCCGTATAAATAAACACACACTAATGCTTTGTAATCACCTAGCTCAACAGCATTAGTCGCTCCAGTTAACGCTTGTAATTGCAGGCTTGTTAACGCGGCGGCCGATACGCTGCCTTTTACACATAACGACAAAAACTCTCTTCTATTAATGCTCATTATGCGCTCCTAATACTGCACGTTAAATTCAGGTGAAATAGCAATCATATATAATAAATACGAAACCCGTTCACGGTATTGCTCTTCATTAAAATAGGCATCTAAATCAAATAATGCTTGGCGAGTGTCACTGCTCATTGCGCCTGCAAAATATAGCGTGTTGTACTGAGTTAATAGCGCGCTAACACCGTTTTTCTCTAAAACATTCATGTCGTCTTGAACATAAACATAAATACCATTTGAATTTAAATCACTGTGCGCTTCTGCGGTACTCCACACTAAACTTGCGTAAAGCGCGTTCATGGTGCCAATCAGTGTTGCATCGTTTGCTATTTGTAATTCTGGCGCAACAATACCTTCATTTCGTAAAGCTGCGGTTTGATAATCAGGCCTAAAAAAGTTAAATACCGAAGCCGACTGCATGGGCCCTTGCCCGTAGCTATTTATTAAATTCCATGTTTTATAATAACCCGCTGGCGATTTAGCATCGAGGTTTCGCCAAAACTGTACAGTCTTTAAAATAGGCTCTTTAATTTTACCTTGGTAATTAAGCACTGAGCCAAAATGCCGCGCTTCATCATCTAAATAAATAGCCTTTACTACCGCCGCTAAATCGCCGCGTACACCAGCACCGTTATCAATAAATACATTAGCTACTCGCTCAACGTATTGAGGTGTTGGATTTGACGTAATTAATCGCTGAATAAGCTGTTTGCTAATAAACGGCGCAACATTTTGATGGTTAAATAAGTTATCAAGCGCTATATGCAATGACTCTTCTGCTGCATAACCTTGTGGTATAACCTCGCCATTTAGTAAGTTTTTTTGTTTACTAGAGTGGTACTCGTCAAACGCTTCCATTGGCTTAATATAATCACGACTTTTACGCTTAAATGTTTCACTATCGGCAAACGTCCAACCTGTAAATACGCGTGCAAAACCCTCTATTTCGTCCTGCCCGTAAGTGGCAATAGTATTACCTTGGGCATCAACCTTGGCGCTACCATCTAGGTTTAGCACTTCAAGGCCAATAGTAAATAATTGCATTACTTCACGTGCGTAATTTTCGTCTGGGCGAATATTAAGTGCATCGTCTGCTTTTTCGTTACCCAAATGGCTTAAGTAAGTTCCCATAATAGGCGAAAGCGTGACATCTTGGAGTAAGTCACGATAATTACCAAAAGCATGCTTTAGTAGCAAATCGTAATAAGTGATCATGCCCTCAGGTTGGCCTCTTAAGGCACTGTTTTCGTCCGACACTACTAATATTTCACTTAACGCAAATGCAACGCGTTGACGAAGTTGATCGTCACTTTGCATTGCTGCCTTCCACCATGCGTCTATGCGGCTTATGTATTTAAAGTCGTCATCGTCATTTAGCTTTACTAAATAATCACGGTGATAATTAATAGGTAGCGCTATTTGTTTATCAAGCCATTGCTGCTCGCTTAAACCTTGTGCGCTTTGTATTTCACTAAGCTTAGGCCCCATTGTTGCTTGGTGTAGTAATCGTGCGGCGCTAATGTCATCCATATTATTACGAGCAGTAAAGCTCAGCGTTTTTACACTGCTTGCCCCTTCGTTATCGGTTGCTGTGACCGAAAAAGCATAATCAACAGGCTTATAACTTTGCGCATTTAGCAGAGTTACTGAGGTAGTTGCGGCCTCTAGAGGCCCATTAATTAGTTGAGGCCCTTGCGTTTGTTGCCAGACAACCGAGGTAATAGTGCCGTCTTTATCACTGGCTGTTGCTGTTAGCTCAATTGTTTGGCCTTTACTTAATTCACTAGGAATATCAGCGACTGACAAAATGGGGATTTTATTTCCGTTAACGGTTGGCGTATCATCGGAGCCTGAACCACCGCAAGCGCTTAGTATAAAAACCGAGCTTGCGATCAGAGCAAATTTATAATGCATGTAAAGTCGTCATCATTTGTTAATTAAAGTACGCTAGTGTGTACCGAGTTTGATGCATTTATTGAAACACAAAATTTACAATTTAACTCTTTATTTTTTGTAACCGAATCATGAATGCCCCATTAATAATGCACCAGCTGCAGGGGTAAACAGCCAGAGCTTTATTATTTATGAAAACAGAAATTCGCTATTGTTTTGAATCTTCACAAGTTGCTAACCGATTTTTACACGAGCTCAAAGACTGGCCGGTTAACGATGTAAAAACACGACTTTTTAATGGCGGCGATAGTGTGAAAGTGACATACGAATACGACGAAAGTGGTTTTGACTACACCTCAGCAGAGCTCGACGACCTAGCAGAAAAGCATGGCGGTAAAGAAGTTTAAATTAAGTGATAACAATAACTAAAGGCAATCTAATGAAAAATAAAGTGTTAAGTTTATTTACAATAATATGTTTAGCTTTTAGCTTATTAAGCCATGCAGAACCGATTAAAACAAAACCTTTTAGTATTGGTGAAACCTTTACCTTTAAATCAACCACGCTTGAGCAGCAACGCACTATAAACGTTTACTTACCTAATAGTTATGAGCAATCAAGCGATAAGCATTACCCTGTTATTTACTTACTCGATGGCTCAAAAGATGAAGACTTTATTCATATTGCAGGGCTTGTACAATTTGCTTCTTTTCCGTGGATAAACCATATACCCGAAGCCATCGTTGTGGGTATAGCAAATATCGATCGTAAACACGATTTTACATCACCGAGTAATAATGCCCTCGATTTAAAAGACTTGCCAACGCACGGTGGCTCAAAAAAGTTCATTAGTTCTATAAACGACGAACTACGCCCACTGATCAATAAAACTTACCGTACCAACTCAACAAGCACTTTAATTGGTCAGTCGTTAGGTGGCCTATTAGCTACCGATATTTTGTTTAATCACCCTGCAATGTTTAATCATTACGTAATAATTAGCCCAAGCCTATGGTGGGCCGATAATGAATTACTAAATGGCCCTTTTGAGCCAACTACCTTTCCTCAATCGGTTTATATTGGTGTAGGTAAAGAAGGTGAGCTAATGGAAGGTTTAGCAAAGCAATTACATAAAAAAGTCACGCCTATTCTGAGTAGTAAAAGCCAAGTGCAATTTGGCTATTTTGAAAACCTAGATCACACTGAAACACTACATTTAGCGATATACGATGCTTTTAAAAAAATGAACTATCATCCCGAATAGTTAAGTATAAATAGTTAAATATAAATAATTTCATATAAAAACGCCAATAATGCACTGCATCATTGGCGTAAAATTATATTGTAACTAACAAAATAATTTTACTCTTCTACAGAAAATTCAACTTTTGATGGAGACGAACTCGCAAGATCCAGTACTTCGTAATAATTTAAACCATCTATTTTTTTGCCAATAATAAAGTAATTCATTTCCCCCATCATGGTCGGGTCGCCTATTATATCTTCTGCGCTTTGCACGTCAGAAAACTGAATTGCGATTAAAGCGCCTAAAAAACGCATGGAATCTTGAGGCTTTAATGCTTTTAAAACTTTATTAACTCCCACTTGAGTTGTCTCTGGTGTGGAGCCATCAAATCTAAAATCATTTTTTGTGCTAACGCATGCACTAAGCATTAATATTGATAATGCGATAAGTAAATGTTTCATATATATCCTTATTTTTTTTATTAGTTATTCGTTTATTCGTGATACTTGCGGATCATCGCCATTTTGCGGATGAATACCTTTTACATAGTTTTTATAACGAATAGCAAAGCCTGTATCGTTAAACACAAATGTATGAAGCAGTGTGCTTTCAAACAATGTGTGCGCACCTAAGTAAAAACTCATACCTTTGCGCATCTGCTTTTTACCATCTGGAGTACGTGAGTCATCCGGTTGATACGGAATATGTTGATTGCCAATATCATCGGTTAACAATGCAAGGTAAGCTTCAAGCTCTTTAGCACCTGCGTTAGGTGCTTGTGTTGCGGTCATGGCATGTAATAACTTTGTGCAAACAACTTTAGGTCTAACGTCTCATCGGCACGGGCTGAAAAGCTAAAAAATATAATTAATAGAAAGCTTAGCTTACACTTCATAACGATTACTTTTAAAAAAAGTATTTTTACTAAAACGACTAAATTTATTAATACATTAATTTTTTAGCGCAGCTTTTCTTGCAAGCTCTTTTATATCTTCATCGATATTGTCATCAAAAGACATTGAATAAATTCTCCAACCTTCTTTCACTTTAAAAAATTGAAATTCAAAACGAATAGGCTGCCTATCGTAGGTTACTAGGTAGGTTACATGAACAAAAAGCTCCCCAACTTTATAATCAGAAACCTTATTAATGAAATTAATTTCACCAACAAGATCATCAAGTGAGGATAGCTGTGTTTTTATCTGTTTTACCTGATCAGGTATCGACGACACATATTTATTACTTGCGTAAATGGAATCAACAGCATCGCTTATTTTTTCATCAGCGTACAATTCAAAAAATTTATCAACTTCTTCTTGGTAATTGTTAGCACTGACACCCGATGAGAGTAGAAGTAAAGCAGCAAATATTATTTTCATTTTTAACATTCCTTATTGTTTCTAATATAAAAACACACTATTTAAAGTAAATAAAGTTATAAAATACGGCAAATTACATTTTGCTCTTTACTCTATTTGTTGCAACGCTGTTGGCAGGGTCGTCCGGCCAAAAATGCTTAGGGTAGCGACCTTTCATTTCCTTTTGCACATCGCGGTAACTGCTAGCCCAAAAGTGCGCTAAATCTTGAGTAAGTTGCAGTGAGCGTTTACCCGGCGATAGCAACTCCATAAGTAGTGGCAGTTTACCGTTACCGAGCATAGGCGTACTGGTCAAGCCGTAAACTTCTTGCATACGTACGCTTAGCTTTGCGGGGCCATCAAGTTGGTATTCTATTTTTATATTTGAGCCACTGGGCACCGTTAAGCGCAGTGGTAACAGTGTTTTTAAAGCGGTTTGCTGTTGCCAATTAAAGCAGTTTTGTAATGCTTCAAAGTAGTTAAACTTTTTAAGCTGCGTGAGCGTTTTAATATCTTCTAAAAATACGCCTAGCCACTGCGCTGCATTTTGAATAAGTTGTTGCTCGTTTATTTGCGGAAATTTATCGGGCATTAAATTACTTGCTAAGCTCATACGTATCAGCAATTGCTGCGCATCAGGTTGCTCGTTAAATAATGCAAAACCATGTTTAGCAAATAAGTTAAGCCACGCTTTAGCACGCTCGCCCTTATCTAGTTTTTGTTTACTAGGCTGGCTAGTGAGCGTTATAGCACCAAGCTTTACTTCATCTTGATGAATAAAACGTGCTGATTTTTCATCAAACTCACAACGAGTAAGGTCACTAAATAAATGCGGTAAATAGTCTTGTAACTCAAATGGGTTAAGCGCGGTGGCGGCAAATATACGCCCACCTTTGTGCCCGCCCATAGTTGCAATGGCTAGGTAGTCGTCGTTGTGCCAGTAATCGGCATTTAATTCAGCCCCTGCACCATTGGCAAGTAGGTAACCATTACCGCGTTTTTTAGCAATACGATCAGGGTAAGCGAGTGCCACAAGCAAACTTATATAATGCGTATTTAATTCGCTGGTTTCGTCTTTTACTTTTAAGCGGCTTTGCCAATACTTTAACTGTTGTTTAAATACCGGATGCGGACGTTGCTGTTGGCTATGCAGCGCTAAACTCAACTCGTTTGCACTATTTACTCTACTCTCAAGTAATGCAACTAAATAAATAGCGAGCCTAAAAATACCAGGGAGTTGTTCATCAAGTATTTGTGCTTTTAATAGCATATGCGCCAAACGAATATCAGCGCCAAAACCTAACATTTTACTGCCAAGCGGTGTGAGCTTGCCTTTGCTATCAATAGCTTCAAGCATATTAAGTAAATTACTTGCTTGCTCGCTTTGTTGCTCAGTGGGCTTATCAAGTAGGGTTAACTCATCAATACTGGCTCCCCACTGCTTTGCCTCAAGCATAAGTTGGCTTATGTCTGATGTGAGTATTTCGGGATTGTCGTGGCTATTACGTCGCTCAAAGGTTTGCTTTGAGCCAAGCCTATATACAATACCCGGCTCTATTCGCCCCGCACGCCCAGCACGCTGCACAGCAGACGAGCGCGATATACTTTGTGTTGTGAGCTCAGTAACCCCTGTTTTTAAATTAAAGGTAGCTGCACGGCGCTTGCCGCAGTCAATTACAATGCGTATGCCTTCAATAGTTAAACTGGTTTCTGCTACATTGGTGGTAAGCACTACTTTGCGCATACCGTTTGGTGCAGGGGCAATAGCAGCTTGCTGATTAGCTTTATCTTGCTCGCCAAATAGCGTGGCAACTAGGCAGTTACTGGGTAAGTCGGTGAGTGCTTGTTGCACGCGTAGTATCTCAAATTGCCCAGGTAAAAATACCAATGCACTACCTGTTTGCTCATTAAGTGCTTGTTTTATTATGGTAGGAATTGCATCAAGCCAGCGGCTTTCATCTTTTATGGGTATGTATACTTCGTCTATTGGGTAGCTGCGACCATTTGATTGAATTACAGGGCAATCAAAAAATGCTGTGTAACGCTCAGTATCTAGCGTTGCCGACATAAGCATGATGGTTAAATCTTCGCGCAGCGCACTTTGGGTCTCTAAAGCAAAGGCAAGTGAAGTATCGGCTGCAATTGAGCGCTCATGGAATTCATCAAATATCAGTAAATCTATATCGCTTAATTCGGGGTCGTTTTGCAGCATGCGTGTGAGCATGCCTTCGGTGACTATTTCGAGGCGCGTATTAGCGCTTACTTTACTCTCGCCCCTAATCCGCAAGCCCACACTTCGCCCAACACTCTCGTTTTGGCACTTTGCTAGGTAACTGGCAATATTACGTGCAGCTAAACGACGAGGCTCTAGCATTACAATACGTTTAAAATACCCATCGCGCATAAGTTGCAGCGGCAACCACGTAGATTTACCCGCACCAGGCGGTGCTTGTAATAACGTAATAGGATTACGTTGTAATGTAGTAACGAGTTGTTGATATATGTCTTGAACCGGCAGCACAGCTATTTATCCTAAATTGCTTTGCAGGCATTGTAACAAAAAACCGCAGCGACACCGCGGTAGATGCTTATTAATAATTGCTATTAACTACCCGACACCATTCTAATTCGATCTGCAGGCACTCGTAATTGCTGCATTAAGTAAATTTTAAATGGTGCTTCGTAAGGTTGCTTATCAACCGCTTTTTGCATGCATAAAAGCCATGCATCACTTTGCTCAATTCCTACATGTAAATGTTTGTGCGCTTGAGGAATGTTAATACTGCCAAAATGTTCAGCGTATAATTTAGGACCACCTAACCAGCCCGACAAAAAATAAGCGAGCTTTTTTCGCGATGCCGATAAGTCTTTTGAATGCATACTCCTTATATTTTCAGCCTCTTTTAAAGCGTCCATATTATCGTAAAACGCATTCACCAATTGTGTAATACCTGCTAACTCACCTGCCATTTTGTATGAGCAGTCATCCACTCCGTATTCACACGTTTTTGTATTCATAACTCACTCAGGTTAACTACTTTATTTAATACCTACATATTAGCTTAAAACAAAAATTTAAGAATGAGTTACATCAAAGCGGCGTAACTTATGTCAGCAATAATTACAGGCTGCTATGTATATTTTTTAATAAATAGCGCAATATTAAAAACAAAATCGCTCAACATAAGAATATAACCAACTGATAATAAAGACAATAAAACCATTATTATTCCTTGGTACAAGGCTTGCTACTTTATAACTGACAGTTAATTCACTAACCTAAAGTAAGGATAAACTTATGAACAGCGATCGTATCGAAGGTAATTGGAAAGAACTTAAAGGTAAGGCTCAACAAAAATGGGGCGATCTTACCAACGACGATTTAGATAAAATTGAAGGTAGCCGTACAGAGCTAGTTGGTAAAATCCAGCAGCAATACGGTAAATCTAAAGAAGAAGCAGAGCGTGAAGTTGATGAGTTTGAAAAAGGTCGTTAAACCGCGTTAACCGCTTTTAAAAAAACCGCCATTTGGCGGTTTTTTTGTTTAAGCTGTAGGTTATTTAGCTACGCTTTTAATTGGTTACCAATCGGTAACTGCCTAATACGCTTTCCGCACGCTGCAAAAATAGCATTACATAATGCTGGCGCATAAACTGGTGTAGACGGCTCGCCTACACCTGCTGGTGGTGCATCACTTTGTACAATTTCAACGTCAATCTCAAGAGGTGAGTCGCTCATACGCGGTACGCGATAATCATGAAAATTACTTTGCTGTACGCGGCCTTTATCAAAGGTAATACCATCGCTGATTGCAGTTGTAATCCCGTAAATAGAGCCACCTTGGGTTTGGTTTTTAACGGTGTCGGTGTTTACAACCGTACCCGCATCAATGGCAACCCACGACTTAATTACTTTTAAATCGCCAGCATCCGACACTTCTACTTCAACTACCGTCGCTACGTAAGTTAAAAAGCTTCTGTGTGCTGCTATTCCTAAACCTCGACCTTTAGGAAGCTCTCGCCCCCATTTACTCATGTCAGCTACTTTTTCAATAACATGGCGCAGTCTGCCAATATCTAGAGGATAAACCGCTTTATCGCCACCGTAATTATCGTATGTAGCATTTTGCTCTGTTACATCAACAATACGACTTGGACCTATAGTGTCTAGTAAATAGTCTTTTTGGTCGCGACCGGCTTTGTGCGCTGCTTCACCAATAAATGACTGAATAGCAAAGGCATGAAAAATATTTGATACAGAACGCATCCAACCAATTCGTGCTTTAGCAGGCGCATCACCGTTTTCTAACTTCATGTTAGGTGTGTTAATAGGGTTATCGGTAAATCCTAAGCGCAGTTCAAAGCTTCCTGGCGTAGTCGCCCCTTCTGAAAAGGTAGAGGTGATCGGTGAAAACGCGGTGCGGTGTAAATAAGATTCTATAGCACCATTTTTATCTAGCGATGCTTCAATGTGCTGAGCCGAAACTGCATGGTAAAAACCATGTTGTATGTCGTCTTCACGCGTCCATTGCACACGAATAGGCTTGCCTACTTTCATTGAAAGGTAAGCCGCTTCTGCTGAAAAGTCAGGTTTTGACTTACGCCCAAAACCGCCTCCTAACATGGTAACGTGAACATTAATTTTGCTCTCATCCATGCCAAGCATTGCCGCCACTGTTTTCATATCGGCTTGTGGATTTTGCGTAGCAGCCCATATATCAACACTGTCTTTGTTGTACATAGCTGTTGCACAAGGCGGCTCCATTGGTGCTTGAGCAAGATGCGGTGCGTAATAATCAGCTACCAATTTATTGCTCGATTTAGCCAACACTCCCATGGCATCGCCTTTATCACGTATGTTTACCTGTGGAGTTTGTACTGTTTTTAGTAATGACTTTTTAAATTCTTCTGAATTGTAATCGCCATTTTTGCCATCATCCCACACTACTTTTAATGCTTTACGCCCTTGCCATGCAGCCCATGTGTTTTTAGCTATAATCGCAATACCGCCTTTTGGCTGAAACTGCGGCGCGCCTTTTGGTGCAGGTATTTCAATAACATCTATAACGCCGTTCAACGCTTTTGTAGCACTGGCATCAAATGACTTAACAACACCGCCTACTACCGGCGGGCGTTCAATTATAGCCACCAGCGCTTGTGGTTCGCGTACATCGGCTGCAAATATTGCTTTACCTGTTACTAAATCGGCTAAATCTATGTGCGCCATGCCGGTATTAATATAGCGCCATTCTTTGCGTGTTTTAAGTGTTAGTTTATCAGCTTCTGGTGGCGTTATTGTAAATGCTAAGTCGATTAAATCTTTATAAGTAAGTGATTTACCTGAGCTGTGAGTAACAACATGCTGTACTGCGGTACATGTTTCTGGTTTTACACCCCAATGCTTAGCGGCAGCGTGCTGCATCATGTAACGCACACTTGCGCCCATTTCACGCAGGCGCTGCATATTGTAGCGAATACTGCGCGAGCCATCGGTATTTTGATCGCCGTATTTAGGGTCGCCCTTACCCTGAATAACAATAACCTTATCCCACGCAGCTTCCATTTCATCGGCAACTATTTGTGCAATCGCGGTGCGAATTTGCTGACCCATTTCAGAGCGATGGCACGTTATTTCAACCATGCCGTCTGGGCGCAGTGCTATAAATAAGTTTGCGCGTTTTGCCAGTTCAGATGGCTGCTCTAACACACCCGCAAATGCACTTGGCGCACTGCCTACAAAATAAGTACCAAGTACCAACGCACCTATTGCACTGGTTTTTAAAAATTGACGGCGGTTTAAATCAAAATATTTATTATCTTGGCTCATACTTCTTCCCCTTGTTCATTTGGGTCAAAATACTGAACACTCGCCATTGTTTTAGCAGCCGACTTAATTGCTTTATGAATACGCGGGTATGTACCACAACGGCAAATATTACCCGACATATTACTTACTATTTCATCGTCGGTTGGGGTTGGGTTTGCTGCTAATAAACTCGCAGCTTGCATCATTTGACCACACTGACAAAAACCACATTGCGGCACTTTATGCTCAACCCATGCTTGTTGCACTGGGTGGTCGCCATCTTCGCTTAACCCTTCAATTGTAGTAATTGAAAGACCCGCTACTGCCGCTACAGGTAATATACACGAACGTTGAGCTACCCCATCAATATGCACGGTACACGCACCACACTGTGCCATGCCACAGCCAAATTTAGGGCCGGTTAAATTCAATTCGTCTCGGAGATACCATAATACTGGCGTTGACGGATCGCCAGAAAACTCATGTTTATTACCATTTATGGTAAGCGTGATCATACAAAACTCCTTGGCAAAGCGCTTTACAGGAGGGTTCCTTGTGGCGCGAGAACTATTTTTAATTACTTACTATTTTATACTTACTACTTTTAGCCTACCACTTAGATGTATTTTATTAAAATATTAATTATTAGAACGTTTAAATTTTCACCTTATTGAATAAAAACAAAAAATCGAGTACTACCTAAAACGGAGCATGAAATAGCTCTATCTAAACACGTTATTACATTAAAGTGCTCAAACTCATGCCAGTAATAATTGCAGCCTGTTATGTATATTTTTTAATAAAAGCTCAGCCTCCAAATTAGCCCACACAACCTAAATTACGCAACTCTATAATATTTATTAAATTAGTGAATAAATGACTTTTTGGTACAAGGCTTGCTACTTTATATATGTAGGTTTATTTCAACCTAAAAAATCAAATAATTAGGAGTCACTCATGAGCAGCGATCGTATCGAAGGTAATTTAAAAGAGCTTAAAGATAGAGCCCTGAAAAAATGGGACAAACTAACATGCGATGATTTAGACGAAGTAAAAGATAACCGCAAAGAACTTGTTGCCAAAATTCAGCAAAGGTACGATAAAACGAAGCTAGAAGCAGAAACCGAAGTAAATGATTTTGAAAAAGGTCATTAGTTAAATGTATTTTACATTTTTATAAATCATGAACCGCTATTTTTAACGGTTTCATAGTGTAACAGAGCAACGACACTCTAAATTTAGACATAAGATAGTTCAATATCTATTTTTACTAGGTTATTTTTAGTTGCCCATTGAAATGCAGGACTGTTTTCAATAAAAGCTTTAAAGCTATTAACTTCATTTAACGCAGAACACCACTTACTCGTTGTTGAAAGCGCAAACGCAGTCTCACTTGGCAAAAACTTAAAGGTCGTACTAAGTTGCTGCATGGCATCTGTTGCGTCATCTACGTCTTCTAAATCAGGGATTATTTGGCGTGTAATATCAACTATAAAATAGTCTTTACTTAAACTATCTCGCCCACACTGAAAAAGAAGCATATCGCCATCATTCTCCATCACCGTGTTTTCAATACGATTGCCCTCGTATAAATCAATAATAAAGCTGATGAGCTGCGCAATATCGTTATTTTTATAAAACTCAGAGTTCTCAATTTTAAATTCTATGTCTTCTATTTTCATAACAGACCTTAATACATAATAATTTGGTGGGTTAAATAATATTTGATCTTAGTTATTAATTTACACTTTGGCGTTTTCTAATGTCATAAGTTGCGATAGAACATACTGGCGCTACATTTACAAAATCAATAAATGCATAAATAATGAGGGAAATAACATAGTAATATCTTTATTTAAAAGCGGGTTACCGACTTTTTACCATAAATAAACTAAAACCGCTGTTTCGCGGTTTTAGTTTATTTAGGTCGTTTTACTGTAGTGTAGATTAATATTTAACTACTTAGCTAAAAAGCTAAAAAGCTAAATTTAAGCATAACGTTACGCTTGAAGCCATGCCGCAGTTCTATATTTTTCAAGCCCTGGCCAAGTATTCATATTTTGAGGGTCGTTAATTTTAAAACCACTTTTAGCGCCAAATTCTTCGCGAGTTTCATCTAAAAGTAAGCTACTCCACAAAAACGTTTCATTGGATTCACCTAAACAGTTATGACGAAAAACTGAAATATGAGTAACTACCTCTGATTCACTCATAACGTTTAAAACCTTATTCGCCATATTTAGAAGTTCTTCATGTTCAGAATAAAGTAAAATAAAATATAAATTATCGGTCGCTTTAACACTTCTTTTATATTCAATATCATCAGGTTCAATTTCAGAATCGATAGCTGCATCAATAGCGCTAATAAATGGCGTAATATCTTTTTCTGCGTTTATAAGAATAAAACATGGATCATCGTAACCACCCACCGTGTTAAGATGTTCTTGAATTAAAGGAGGTATACTTTTTAAAGATTTGCTCATTATTGACCTGCCTATTACTACTTATTATTAAAATATATTAAGAGCCTATATTTACTCATTTAAAATTTATATCTATCGATATACAGCCTCTAGCCGAGCATCAATTTTGGAGCAACAAGCCTGAACAGAGTCTGTATTTTCGATACTATTTATATTCAGCCTTATATAATGACTCGTTTTTATTAGCTTGAGCATAATTTTATGTACCGCTACCTTTCGCACTTATTACATCTTCAGATAAAAGCAGTTCATCGTCTTTATAAACTTCAAGCCAACCTGGCGGTGATGTATCGCAGCCAATAATAGTTACTTGTAGCACATAACTATAGCGACCATTTTTAAAGGTATAATGATGATTCCCACCGCTACCTTCAAATGTAATATCGCCATTTAGTAAAACCATATCAGGCTTGTCGCTTGGTTTTTTATTAATACCCCACACTGCATACCGATAATTGTGATCGCCTAAATCATCAACACGAATATGGTAGTTAGCCGTTTTCCAATCGAGTACTGGTTTTTCAAAAGTATTAATACTTAAATGCAAAGATTGCTTACCTTGTTCGATTAAGCTTTTAGCAAGTGCCTGCTCTTTAGTATTTTGTGTATTTACAGCAATAATTTTACCTTCGATATCTACCCACATAACGCCGTTATTTAGCATAATGCCGCGCCAACCAACTTTATCCCAATCGGTATCAATATTAGAGCTACCAATAACTGCGGCGAGGTCATCATTAAATATCTCATCAAAGCGGTTAATAAACTCAGCTTCATTTTTAATGTCAGGTATGGGGTATCGTCGTTTTAATGGGTAACGAACAAGTGCTGCAATTGCGGCTTTGTCATTAGCTTCAAATGCAGCAATAACAGGTGAAATGAACTCGTGATATTTTTTCTCAAGAGCAAATGTGCTAGATGTGAAAAGTAGAGATAAGCAAAGTAAGATGAAATTTAGATACTTCATTTTTAGTCCTTTAGCGCGTTCATGTCTTAATTTACCGCCTAAAGGCATGCTTAAACCTTTAGATGTTATAAAGATTAATAATAAATATATAGATTATTAATCCGCTTATAAACGAAGCTAATGCATTTAAGTAAACCCGGGTGTTATAGCCCTTAATAAACCATTCTTTTACTAACGTTATGGGAATCAAAACTAAGCACAAATAAGCAAACCAAGGGGATACAAACATATCAGCTAAGCTAGATTGCATTAAGAGATCACTATTGCCATATCTTTCGGTACTTATCACCTCATAACTCTCACGATCTAATGCGATGCCAGCGACTCCAAATAAGAAAATTATATGAGTAAATAGTAAAGCTAAATTTAAAGTTCTTTTTAACAAGCCAATATCACGAGTTTTAATAGTACACGAGCTATGCATTTTAGTTTTTCTGTTCCTAAAATATGATTAGAACAGCTAATTTGACTTGTTTTACGTCAAAGTGCAAAAATACTTTTATCAATATGATAATAAAAATGGTGAAGCAGAGTCAGATTACGTTACTTAAAATGAAACAGAGTTTGCTCTTTATTTTATTTTTTTGACTTAACCTTGGGTGTCATGGGTTGAAGTATCATCAGTAATTGAAGCTTTGAACAACAACGCCCTCATTTTTAAGGAACACCATTTAGTTCGAGTTTAATTTTTGGTACTCCTATGTCTGCAATACTAGCAGGCTTGTTCTGGCTAAAAATTAAAAATACCGAAATTAGCCTACACAGTTTAAATAAGTGGTACAGACTATATGGAATAACTTTATTACTTATGGTAGTTACTACACTTATTATACCAACATTATTGAAAGTAAAATTGATGATAAAGGTTATAGTATTTTTAATTGGTATGCCCGTGGTTCCATTTATGCACCGATATTTAGGTAACCGGTCAAAGCTATCGCATTAAAGAAGGCTTTAAAGTCAGAGTGGATAATATATTGGTTAAAACAACAAACGTCTAAACCAACTCCAGAAGTTGTCATGAACAAAATAGATGAGTTAGTAGCCAATAAACATTAATGATTTTAGAACAAAAAACGAGCCTAATATGGCTCGTTTTTGTTTTACTGATAGCTAAAAACTGACCGTTCGCTCTACTCTGGATCATACCCCAAGTTCGGCGACAGCCAACGTTCAGCCTCTTCAAGCGTCATATTGGTTCGTTTAGCGTAATCTTCGACTTGATCCTTTTGCACAGCGGCTACAGCGTAGTATTTAGCTTCGGGGTGTGAAAAGTACCAACCTGAAACAGCAGCACCTGGCCACATGGCGTACGAACTAGTTAGCTGCATACCAATGCGTTTTTCGGTATCGAGTAATTGCCAAATTTTCTTTTTCTCAGTGTGCTCTGGGCACGCTGGGTAACCTGGCGCTGGGCGAATACCTTGGTAGTTTTCGCGTATTAGCTCATCGTTTGCTAGGTTTTCGTCTGGTGCAAAACCCCAATACTCTTTACGTACTTTTTCGTGCAGGTATTCTGCAAACGCTTCGGCGAGCCTGTCGGCAACCGCTTTAACCATTATTTTGTTGTAATCGTCTTGCTGTGCGTCAAACGCATTTGCTAAGTCGTCTTCTTCTAGGCCGCCCGTTACTGCAAACGCACCAAAGTAATCAGGCGTGCCTTTTGGTGCGATGTAGTCGGCTAGGCAATAATTAGCAAAGTCGGTTTTTTCGGTTTGCTGGCGTAAATGGCACGAAGTAGTTAATACTTCTTTGCGTGTTTCGTCGGTGTATATTTCTATGTCGTCCCCAACGCGGTTAGCAGGGAATAAACCAATTACGCCAAGTGGTTGCAAACTGCCTGCTTTTTCAAGGTCGTCTAACATATCGTTAGCGTCTTTAAATAAGCTTTGCGCTTGCTCGCCTACTACTTCATCGTCCATTATGCGCGGGTATTTACCGGCAATTGACCACGTCATAAAGTATGGCGTCCAATCTATGTATTTACGCAAAGTCGCGATTGATACATTTTTAAATTCGGTCACGCCCAGCTTGTTAGGCACTGGTGGCGTGTAGTTATCCCAATCAAGCTTTGCTGCGTTATCGCGTGCGCGCTGGATTGTAACAGGCTTAGAGCGTGGTTTTTTACGCGCTTGTTGCTCGCGTACTTTTACATATTCAGCTTTAGTTTTAGCTAAAAAGTCAGGTTTAATGTCTTTTGATAATAAGTTTGAAACCACACCAACTGCACGGCTTGCGTTATTTACATACACAACGCCTTTGTCATATTGCGGCTCAATTTTTACTGCGGTGTGCGCTTTAGAGGTAGTTGCACCTCCAATAAGTAGTGGCAGTTCAAAACCTCGGCGTTTCATTTCTTTTGCTACGTGCACCATTTCGTCAAGCGATGGGGTAATTAAGCCCGATAAACCAATAATATCGGCTTTTTCGTCGATGGCGGTTTGCAGTATTTTATCGGCAGGTACCATTACGCCTAAATCAATAACTTCGTAGTTATTACACTGTAGTACCACGCCTACAATATTTTTACCTATGTCGTGTACGTCGCCTTTTACGGTCGCCATCACTATTTTACCATTGGTTGAGCCTTCTTCTTTTTCGGCTTCAATAAATGGGTCTAGGTAGGCTACGGCTCGTTTCATTACGCGCGCCGATTTAACCACTTGTGGTAAAAACATTTTACCTGCGCCAAATAAATCACCTACCACGTTCATGCCATCCATTAACGGCCCTTCAATTACGTGAATAGGTTTATCGGCAGCAGCGCGGCACTCTTCGGTATCTTCATCTATAAAGGTAGTAATGCCTTTTACAAGCGCGTGCTCAAGGCGTTTTTCTACAGGCCATGTGCGCCATTCTAAATCTTCTACTCGCTCGGCTTGTGCCATACCAGAGTATTTAGGTGCAAGCTCTACTAAACGCTCGCCTGCACCTGGGTCTGTGTTAAGTATTACGTCTTCAACGGCTTTACGAAGCTCTTCTGGTATGTCGTCGTAAACAGCAAGCTGGCCTGCGTTTACAATGCCCATATCCATGCCTGCTTTTATTGCGTGGTATAAAAATACCGAGTGAATAGCTTCACGTACAGGGTTATTACCCCTAAATGAAAACGATACATTAGACACCCCGCCCGACACTTTACAGTGCGGTAAGTTTTGTTTAATGCGGCGTGTGCCTTCAATAAATTCTACAGCGTAGTTGTCGTGCTCTTCTATACCGGTGGCTACGGCAAATATATTAGGGTCGAATATAATATCTTCTGGTGGAAAACCAATATCTTCTACTAATATTTTGTAGCTGCGGGCACATATTTCATATTTTCGGTCTGCTGTATCAGCTTGCCCGTCAGTATCAAACGCCATTACAACGGCAGCTGCACCAAAGCGTTTTATTATTTTAGCTTGGCGAATAAACGGCTCTTCGCCCTCTTTTAGCGATATAGAGTTAACAATGGCCTTACCTTGAATACACTTTAGGCCTGCTTCTATTACTTCCCATTTAGAGGAGTCGACCATAATGGGTACGCGTGAAATATCAGGCTCTGAGGCTATTAAGTTTAAAAACTTAACCATCGCGGCTTTTGAGTCCAACATGGCTTCGTCCATGTTTATATCAATTACTTGGGCGCCATTTTCTACTTGCTCGCGGGCCACTGTTAGCGCGGCTTCAAAGTCTTCTTCCATGATTAAACGTTTAAACATGGCAGAACCGGTTACATTGGTACGTTCGCCGACATTGGTAAATACTGCTATTTGTTGGGTCATGCTGGCTCCTTAATTTAAGTTACAGGCTTCAAGGCCTGATAAACGCATGCGTACTTCAAGATCGGGTAGTTGCCGTGGTTTAACGCCCGCTAAACCTTTTGCAAAAGCACGAATATGCGCAGGCGTGGTGCCACAACATCCACCTACAATATTAATAAAGCCCGATTTACCCCAATCGATAATTTCGGCTGCCATTTCAGGCGCTTCTAAGTCGTATTCACCAAACTCATTAGGCAAGCCCGCATTAGGGTGTACCGATGTAAAGGTTTCGCACACGCGCGAAAGCTCTTCTACATATTGGCGCAGTAAATCAGGGCCAAGCGCGCAGTTTAAACCAATCGAAATAGGCTTAATATGGCGAATAGAGTTATAAAATGCTTCGGTTGTTTGCCCAGAAAGCGTACGCCCTGAGGCGTCAGTAATAGTCCCCGATATCATAACTGGTAATGTGCGCCCTGCTTGCTCAAAGGCTTCTTCTACGCCAAACGAGGCGGCTTTTGCATTAAGCGTGTCGAATATAGTTTCGATTAGTATTAAATCGGCGCCGCCTTCCATTAATGCAAGGGTAGACTCTACATACGCAGTAACTAGCTTATCAAAGGTAACGTTTCGGTAACCCGGATCGTTTACGTCTGGCGAAATTGAACACGTTTTAGATGTCGGCCCTAAAACACCGGCTACATAGCGCGGTTTTTCTGGCGTTTTAGCCGTAAATTCATCGCAAATTGCGCGTGCTAATTTAGCCGACTCTACGTTTATTTCACGACTTAGGTTTGCCATGTCGTAATCTTCCATCGAAATAGTAGTCGAGTTAAACGTGTTGGTTTCGATAATATCGGCGCCCGCTGATAAAAAACCACGATGAATATCAGTGATTAAGTCGGGCTTGGTTAGGCTTAATAAATCGTTATTGCCTTTAATTAATACATGCCAGTCTTTAAAACGCTCTCCGCGATAGTCTTCTTCTTCTAGCTTATGATCTTGGATCATGGTGCCCATAGCGCCATCTAAAATTAAAATGCGTTCTTTTAATGCGGCACTTATTTCGGCTTGTTTATTATTTGTAGGCGCGTTATTCGGCATAGTTGTTAGTCCTCACGTCTTGGCTAACTAAATTAATATCATACGGTGTGGTTTGGTACACGTAGTAATTTAACCAGTTCGAAAAAAGTAAAAAAGCATGGCTTTGCCACGTTTTTGAAGGTTGTTTGGTTGCATCGTCATCCGGAAAGTAATTTTCGGGCTTTGGTGCATTAGGGCTTTTTTTACAATCGCGCTCGTATTCTGCTTTTAGCGAGTCGGCGTCGTACTCAGGGTGACCGGTTATAAACACTTGGCTACCCGATTTATTTTTAAGTAAGTAAGCCCCTACTCGCTCAGAACCTGCCAGTACTACTAGCTCATCGCAGGCGTTTATTTTATTTATATCAATGTGACCATAACGTGAGTGCGGTACTAAAAAGGTGTCGTCGAATCCGCGAGTCAGTGCACCGTGGTCAAAATAACATTGGTGGGTAAATACGCCACACAGTTTTTCGTCTCTTAAATCGCGCTTTAAATTGTAGCGATGATATAGCGCTGCATGTGCTGCCCAACACGAAAATAACGTAGAGGTAACGTGCTGCTCGGCCCAATCAATAATGACCTTTAGCTCATCCCAATACGCTACATCGTCGTATTCTAAATGGGCGAGTGGCGCACCAGTTACTATTAGCGCATCGTAATTGTTGTCTTTTACTTCTGAAAAATAACGATAAAAGGTATCAAGGTGCTCTTCTGAGTTGCTACTACTGCGGTGAGTGTCGAGGCGCAGTAGCTCTACGTTCACTTGCAAAGGCGAGTTGGCAAGCAAGCGAATAAACTGAACTTCGGTTTCTACTTTATTAGGCATTAAGTTTAAAATAGCCAAACGCATTGGGCGTATTTCTTGCGTTTTTGCACGTGTTTTTGGCATTACAAATACGTTTTCTTGACGTAAACGTGCAATGGCCGGCAACTCGTCTTTTACTGTAATTGGCATACTTTACTCCTGCTCATAAAAACCGAAGGCTAATTATGAACTGAAAGTAAAAAATATCAACCTCTAGATGTATAGATGTCTAAATGAAATTTATTCATGATTTTATACTTTACTTACAAGCATGCTTTAGTACTTTAAAACCCGCCATTCGTTGACTGTTTCACCTGCCAGCCACTACAATACAACATTGAAATTTTTATTATTATTTGAAGGCTTTCCTCCATGGTTTTACCTGATAAATTTATATTCTCGATGAGTCGAGTATCTAAGGTTGTGCCACCTAAGCGCACTATCTTAAAAGATATTTCGTTACACTTTTTTCCTGGCGCTAAAATTGGTGTGCTTGGTTTAAACGGTTCTGGTAAATCGTCGTTACTACGTATTATGGCCGGTGTTGACCAAGATTTTGAAGGTGATGCACATCCTCAGCCTGGTACAAAAATTGGTTATTTACCGCAAGAGCCTGTTTTAGACGAAAGCAAAACAGTGCGTGAAATTGTTGAAGAAGCTGTTGGCGAAGTTAAACACGCACTTAAACGTCTTGACGAAGTGTATAACGAATACGCCATGGAAGACGCTGACTTTGACGCACTTGCAAAAGAGCAAGGCGAGCTTGAAGCTGTTATTCAAGCGCACGATGGCCACAACATTGATAACGTTTTAGAACGTGCTGCTGATGCACTTCGCCTGCCAGAATGGGATGCTAAAATTGAGCACCTTTCAGGTGGTGAGCGTCGTCGCGTTGCTATATGTCGATTATTGCTTGAAAAACCAGACATGCTTATTCTCGATGAACCAACTAACCACTTGGATGCTGAGTCGGTTGCATGGTTAGAGCGCTTCTTACACGATTACGAAGGTACTGTTGTGGCGGTAACGCATGACCGTTACTTCCTTGATAATGTAGCTGGCTGGATATTGGAGCTTGACCGTGGTGAAGGTATTCCATGGGAAGGTAACTACTCTTCTTGGCTTGAACAAAAAGATGCGCGCTTACAGCAAGAACAAAAATCTGAAAAAGCACGTCAAAAATCAATTGCGCAAGAACTTGAATGGGTTCGTTCAAACCCTAAAGGTCGCCAAGCTAAGTCAAAAGCACGTATGGCTCAGTTTACTGAAATGCAGCAGTCTGATTACCAAAAACGTAACGAAACTAACGAGATGTTTATTCCACCTGGCCCGCGTTTAGGGGATCAAGTGCTTGAAGTAACTAACCTTCGTAAGAGTTTTGGCGATCGCGTTTTAATTGACGATTTAAGCTTTAGCATGCCAAAAGGTGCCATTGTGGGCATTATCGGTGCGAATGGCGCGGGTAAATCAACGTTATTTAAAATGATAAGCGGTGAGCAAGATCAAGACAGCGGTAGCATCACCGTTGGCGAAACTGTACACCTTGCGACCGTTGATCAGTTCCGCGATGGTATGGACGAAAGCAAAACTGTTTTCCAAGAAATATCAGACGGCCAAGACGTACTAAAAATTGGTAACTTTGAGTTCCCAAGCCGAGCGTATGTAAGTCGCTTTAACTTTAAAGGTAACGATCAGCAAAAGTTTGTTAAAGACCTATCAGGTGGTGAACGTAACCGTTTACACCTTGCTAAGTTATTAAAAGCTGGCGGCAATGTGTTACTACTCGATGAGCCAACTAATGACTTGGACGTTGAAACACTACGTGCACTAGAGAACGCTATTTTAGAGTTCCCTGGTTGTGTAATGTGTATCTCGCATGACCGTTGGTTCCTTGACCGTATTGCTACGCACATTTTAGATTACCGCGACGAAGGTCAAATTAACTTCTTTGATGGTAACTATACTGAATACGAAGAGTGGCTTAAAAAGACACTTGGCGCAGCAGCAACTGAACCTAAACGTATTAAGTACAAAAAAATCGGTTAATAGCTGATTTTAGATAAATTCTTAAGCCCTGCATTTATGCGGGGCTTTTTTATGCCACCAGCATTACAGGAGCATATATTGCTAGCATGTAGAGAATTACCCGCTATGCTTAATTTATTATAAAAACAGTAAGGCTAAATTGGGTTATGCAAAATCGTCGTCAGTTTTCTCGTGTGTTATTTTCGACTACCGCTTTGTTATGTTCTGATGACCACAAGTATCCATGTAAATTACTTGATGTATCGCTACATGGCGCATTGATTACAAATTGTGATGCTTTTATTGGCAACCAGAATAGCCAAGCTGCTTTGCATTTTTCGCTTCCTCAAAGCGATATAGAAATTAAAATGGAAGTGGTAATTTGCCACATTGAAGCCGATCATATTGGTTTAAAATGTCATCATATTGATATAGATAGCATTACCTATTTAAAGCGTTTAATAGAGCTAAACTTAGCTGATGACGAACTATTACATCGCGAACTCGCCATGTTGATTCACGACACACAAGAATAGACTCATTTGGATTAGTTGATTACCATAGTGCAAACTTTTTAACTTGTGCAAACATGACTTTAAATCCACATTTACCTTTGGTGTATCACCCTAACTACTCGTTTAATTTTGATCCAAAGCATCGTTTTGCAATGAGTAAGTTTGCACATTTATATCAGCATGTTGCAGAGCTTGGTTTAATCGGCAGTAACCTGGTAGAACCAATTCTCGGTACGCCAGAGCCGCTTGAGCTAATACACTGCGAAAACTATATACATGACTTGTGGAATAACCGCCTAGATGAAAAAGCAATGCGCCGCATTGGCCTACCTTGGTCAAAAGAGCTTATGGCACGTACCTTTACAGCACCTCAAGGTACGCTGCAAACAGCTCGTTTAGCACTTAAACATGGTATAGCGTGCCACTTAGCTGGTGGTACACACCATGCGCATACCGATTTTGGCTCAGGCTACTGCATGGTTAACGATTTAGCCTTTACTACGCAAACTTTAATTGAATCGGGTGAAGTAACTAACGTACTTATTTTTGATTTAGACGTGCACCAAGGTGATGGCACAGCCGCAATGTTAGAGCATCAAGCATACGCTTATACTTGTTCTATCCATTGTGAAAAAAACTTCCCCTTTAGAAAGTCCGCTAGCGATTTAGATATTGGTTTAGCCGACAACATGAAAGACGACGAATACCTTGCCATAGTTGACGAAACCTTGAGTTATTTACTAAAAGAGCTAAACCCAAGCTTGGTACTTTACGATGCAGGCGTTGATATTTGGCAAGGTGATGGCTTGGGTAAATTAGATATCAGTTGGGATGGAATAATCAAACGCGACCACTTAGTGCTTAAACGCTGCCTTGAGCACAACACGCCCGTTGCCACAGTAATAGGTGGTGGCTACGATAAAGACCACCTTCGCCTCGCTAAACGCCACGCTATTGTTGTTGAGCAAGCTGCTGGCTTTTAGTTTGAAATAAAAATGTTAAATTCTCGTTCTTATTTAATATGTAAAATAAGAACGAACATATTATGAAACAACTATTTATTGCCATCGCACTAATTTTTATAAGCTTTACAAGCTATTCGCAAGAAGAAAGCACGCAAGAAACATACCCTAAGCTACCTACATTAAATTTACAAATGGCTGATGGTTCTGCTCTCAATACTCAAGATTTATTAGGTCAACCTTACGTTTTACACTTTTGGGCAACGTGGTGTCCGTACTGTAAAAAGCTACAGCCAGCACTTCAAAAAATTGATGATATGGGCTTAAAAGTTATTGCCGTGAGCTTTAAAGAAGATGACGATGCTGCTCCTGCTAAAGCACTTTCTAGCAGAGGTTATACTTTTAAAACAGCCGTAAAAGCCGATGCAATAGCACAGCAATTAGGTATACGAGGCACACCTACTACATTATTTGTAAATAAAGAAGGCAATGTAATTTGGCTGACTAATACGTCAAACCCAGAAGATCCAAACCTACATTTAAAGGCACGAACTTTGTTGCACTCCATCGATATGGCAACTGAGTAACTTATTGCGCTTTCAATTGATTAGGTGTTAGACCTGTCCAGCGCTTAAAGGCTCGCCGAAAGTTAGGTATATCGTAAAAAGCTAAATGCTCAGCGACCTGTTCGTTATGTTTAGCGCACAGAGTAAGTAGGTAAATAGCTTTGTGCTTATTTTGCTCATCTATTAACGCAGAAAAGCGTACTCCATTAAGTTTGAGCCTGCGCTTAAATGTAGCTGAGCTCATAGCAAAGTGCTTTGCTGTACACTCTAAATTAGCACTTGGGTGAGAGTATAAGTATCTACAAGCGGCTTCAATAAAAGTCATGCTAACTACGTTTTTATTATCTAGCTGCGACTGCGCTTGCATGAATCGTAATTGACTCGCATGCGGGTTTTTAGCTCTTAACATGGCTTTATTTAATACCCAGCGAGTACATGGCTTATCAAAACTTACCTTTAGCCCTAAATTTTGTTCATATTCTTGAATATGCCTAGGGCGTTTAAAAGCAAAGTCGAACTGACAATACGGGTAACTTTCGCTCACTCGTTTAAGTAAACTATAAAATGCAGTGCTATATATCTCTAGCACATAGCGGTAAAGGCTTTCATCAAGCCCATGTGCTGGCTGAATATAAATATAAACGTTATCGTTTTTAATATACGTTTGGCTAAATAATAAAGGCGCTAATTGCATTCTTAAAAGTGATAATTGCTTTAATACTTGAGCTAAATTATCGCTATATATTAATGCCTGAGCTTCAGCTCGAGTGTCGTTAATAAGTTGACTACCGAGTAAAAAACCACTGTCAGTACTTTTCATCAATAACTTAAATTGAGCTAATAAACGCACCTGCTGAGACACACTAAATGCATGTTGAAAATTAAGTAAGTCTTGTTCAAAAATACCGGTACCGCGTAGCAGTTTATGTAAATTTATATCTCGGCTTTGAGCAAGCTCTACAGCTGACGTAATAAGCCCTTGAGCGCTTAAATATTTATCGTCTTGGCTAACAAACGTATGCACGGTGCACTACTTTTTGTTGATGCTTTTTTTTTTGTAATTGACTATGCAGTTGGCTTGTTAGTTTACTTGTACTGCTATGCTTATTACCTTGTATTAAGGCGGTAGTGACATATTGAAATTTTGCTTTTTTAGATGCTTCAACTTTAAATGCACAGTGTTTTAGCGCTCCTTTAATTTGCGCCATCAGCTCTTTAGCTTGCTGCTCTGTAGTGGCTGGCATTAATACCATAAAGCAGTCTCCTGCGTAGCGGCACACTACATCACTTAGTCGGCAGTTCATTAATAATAACTCGCTAATTTCACGTAGTAACCGGTCGCCTTCACTAAAGCCAAACTCACTATTAAAATGAGAAAAGTCGCGTATATCAATAGCTCCCAACCAAAACGGCTGTGTGTTAATTGATTGCTCATTAATTGCTGAATCTAGATACTGCCCCTTATAAAGACCCGTTATTGAACACACCTTATCGTGCTCACGTAAATGCGCTTCACGGCGGCGTAGCTGACGATTTAATACGTACTGCTCTTGATGCCAATAATACAAACCTATACTTGTTAATAACATGCCTAACGGAGCGGGCAGAGATTCAATCCAACTCAGCCATTGGTGCGCGGGGTGCATTAGCCATTCATCAAGTAAATCGAGCGTTGCCGAGAACATAAACAGCCCAACACCTATCACTAAGTAAGTGGTTACTTTACTCGGTGGTCTTGAAATTAATAACGCGACTATCCATACAAGTGTCATTAATACAATACCGCCCTCTCCCATAATATCGAGCCACTGAATACTGGCGTAAGTTTTTAATACTCCTAAATAACTACTTAAAAACACAGCGCTAAAAAACATCGCAATAATAGCGTTTATTAGTAATCGGTGGCTGATAAAAGGGTTAAATCGCATGTGCAGTATCTCGTTTATAAATGAGCTTTAAAGTTAGTTCATACAAGCTTGTGTTAGCAGGGTCATATTAGCTCAGCTATGTGACAACTAGATGATACATACCTTAAAAACAGCCCTGCACAGTAGATAACACCAGCCTTTACAGGGAGTGATAAAAGCTCAATACGCTCTACATATTGCTCAAGTACCTCTAAATACATGTATTTAAAATAAACCCTGTCACATTTACGTAATCAATTATCTTTAGCTTGCTCGCCATACCAAGAAACAACCCTGTAATAACCAAGAGCAAATACAATGAAACACTTTAAAATAAAAGCACTGGTAGCCGCATTAGCGTTATGTAACTTAACGGCTTATGCAGAAGATGATGCAAAAAAAAACACGAAAAAAGATATAGAAGTTTCTGATAAAATTGTTGTATACGGTGAAATTGGTTATAGAAATCGCTCTGACGAACTCGCGCCAACCTTAGAATACTCACAAGAGTACTTTCAGCGTTTTGAGCCATTAACTGCGGGCGATGCATTAAAGCGTGTACCTAGTGTTACATTTTTATCGGATGTACTTGAATCTGACGGTGCACGTATGCGGGGCTTGAGCCCTGCTTATACAAAGGTACTTATAAACGGTGAAGAAGTACCTGGCGCAGGTGCCGACCGTTCATTTTTTGTTGACCGAATTCCGGCTGAATTAATTGAACGCGTTGAAATTATTCGCTCATCAAGTGCCAATCGTTCAGCCGATGCGATAGCGGGCACATTAAATATTGTACTGCGCGATGGTTACAGCTTAGATGGTGGTTACTTACGCGCTGGTGGCTTGCTTTATGATGATGGCGAGTTTAAAGAAAGCTTGGCTGCTGTGTACGGTACTGAATTTGCGGGGGGGCGTTTATTACTTGGTGCAAATTTACAAGGCCGATATAACCCAAAACAAAAAACGAGCCTGCGCTACGGCGATAGCCCAGAAAACAATGTAAATTTTCAAACCGAAGAGTTTGATAACCGCGAAGACCAATCTGACACTCGCGATGGCGACGACACATCACTAAACGCCAGTTACGAAATTGTTTTTGATAACGATAGTCAGTTTAATATTAGCGCTATGTGGGTTGATACAGAGCGCACTGAAGATGAACGTTCGTTTGAATACGACGATACCACTGCAACCAGCAATGATATTGTAAATGGCGGAAACCTAGAAACCGATAATGCCAATGTTAAGTATATTGACCAAACTAATTACAACATCAATACCGCCTATGAATTTCCACTGCTAAACGGCACAAGTAAATTAAAGTTTGGTATCGCCAAATTTGACGAGTCGGTATACGAGCAAGAAGTAGAGCTTGATACGTCAGAGCTGCCAATGATATTTGAAGAAGAACAAGCTCAAAGTGACATAGACGATAAAGAATGGACCCTGCAGTGGCAACATAGCCAATCTTGGGGTGACAGCAAAGAAATTCAGTTTGGTGCATTTTTACAAAACAAAAAGCGCGATAGCAATATTTTTGAAGCCGAAGACGAGCTTGAATTAGCACTTACAAGCTGGGATCAATATGCGGGAACACCTTTATCTTTGGCTGTATTTACCAGTGAATTTGAACCGGTTGTTGGTGGCGTAAACACGCTAGAGGAAGACCGCTTTGATGTGTTTGCCCTTGTTAAACACCAAGATGATTTATTTGCCTGGGAATTGGGCGTTCGCTGGGAGTCTACTGATTCAAAAATTAATGATAAAACAATTGGTGTAACCGAAGATAACAATTACGATTTTGTTCTACCTTCTGCGCATTTTCGCTATAACGTGAGTGAGAATGGACGCGTTAGCGCCTCTGTTGCGCGTAGTTTACGACGCCCCGAGTTTGATTTTCTAACACCAGCACTTATCGAAAAAGAACTTGGCGATAACGACCAACTAGGTAATCCAGAATTAAAACCAGAATCAGCTTGGGGTATGGATTTAGGCTACGAATATCGCTTAGGTAAAAGTGGCGTTGTAGGCATTAATTTATTTTACCGCAAAGTAAACGACCTAATAGAAATAGCAAATGCAGGACAAGAAGGCTCTGAAGGAGAAGGTACATTTGTATTGCAGCCTCGCAACACAGGCGACGGTAACGTAAAAGGAGTTGAGCTTGATTTATCTACTCCGCTTGGCGCATTTAGCATGCCTAATACTGGCGTATTTTTAAATTACTCATGGCTTGATAGTGAAGTAACCGACTTTTTTGGGTCTCGAAAATTTAACGATCAATCAGACTACGTTTATAACGTTGGGTTTATTCAAGACTTACCCGATCTCAAAGCTGCATTTGGTGCAACTTACCGTAAGCAAGGTGATGCTTATGGGCGTATTGTAGGTGAAGAAGTAACAACATCTTACAGTGCCGATTTTGAAGTGTTTATAGAAAAACGCTGGGAAAACGTAACGCTGCGTTTAGTGGGCTCAAACCTGCTTGATGCAAGTAAAGACGAAACCTTTAATAAGTTTGATACCGTATCAGATCAGTTCGATCGTAGCTTTGATGAGTACGAAATTGAATCTGAAGAAGCAGGTCCGGTTTATCAATTAATGCTGCGTTACGCATTTTAAATCATGGTGTTTGCGTGGTAACAATGAAGTGACTTTCGATACGTTACTCAAAACGCTCTGATCAGCAAAGGGATTATAATGAATTTTAAATTAAATAAAGCAAAAGGTTTAGTGCTTACAAGCCTGCTAATAAGCACCTTAAGTGCTTGTAGCTATAACATATCAACTAAAAAAGCATTTGAGTCTATCGAGAGCACTGCTTTTGGCCCAAGTGAGAATATGCAAGGCTCGCAAGCCGTATGGATTAATGACAACAACTGGCTACTAGCAAGCGAAAGCCAAGGGTTGGTAATGGTAAACAGCCAAAACCAGCAGAGTAAAAACATTGCTAAAGGTAGTTTTGAGGCGCTTTCTATAAGTGCACTTAATAACTCCACTTATTTATTAGCGACCATTGATAATGACCAAGATAATGTCGTTATTTTTAAATTACAGCAAGCCAATAACAGCTGGAATTTAAAAGAGTTAACTCGTATTAGTCCACCACAAGCTCAGCCCGATACAGTGTGTTTATTTAATAATAAAAACAATAATACCGTGTCGGCATTTGTGCCTGATGTACGTGGTTTGATCACCGAAACTGTTATTTACGACACAAGTAATAATGAAACAACAAATGTAAGCATGCGTGAATTTGCAGGAGTAAGCGAAGCTGCAGGATGCGCTGTGAGCGAGCAAAGCAACACACTTTTTGTAAGTGAAGGTGAAGTGGGAATTTGGTCTATAAATGCCAATGCAGAGTCGCAAGCTGATAAAAAACCAATAGCACTCGTTGCTCCTTTTGGCTCACTAAATAGCGAAATAGGCGCTCTTTTTACATCAACCGACGGCACGCTGTGGTTTACAAGTACACATGATAATACAATTTATGCCTACAACCCTGTTACTAAAAGCATTAATAATTGGCAACTAAATGGCAATTTAGCTTTAGAGTCTGTTGCGGTTAAATACACCGCAAACAATAAGGCTATTGCGGTGTTATATAACGATGAAACAGGCGCATATACACAAAGTACAATACCAGCAACACCAGTTAAAAATGCGGGTAAAAACACTGTTAAAAAATTGACCCATATACATGCCAGTGCACAAACAACGCCTGTACAAGCATTTGGTGATGCCGCAGATGATCCCGCTATTTGGGTAAACTCAAGTAACCCTGCAAAAAGCTTAATTTTAGGCACAGATAAACGTCGAGGCTTAATGGTTTACAACTTACAAGGCTGGCTTGAACAATCAATTGAGATTGGTCGCTTAAATAATGTAGATGTTCGCCAACACCCTAGTATTAAAAATAGTACGAATACTTTAATAACCGCGAGTAATCGAACAAATAACAGCATAAGTGTTTTAACAGTTGATAATAACGAGGTAAAACACCTTAATGATATTGCAACCAATCTCAGCGAAATATACGGCATGTGTATGTATTCATCAGCAACAGGGAATTATGTATTTGTTAATGATAAGTCAGGTCTTTATCAGCAATATAAACTCAACGAAAGTGGCGATAAAGTAACAGGTAAATTAGTTCGAGAATTTAATCTACCTAGCCAACCAGAAGGCTGTAGTGCAGATGATGCGCGTGGTGAACTTTTTGCAGGTGAAGAAGACGCCGGTATTTGGTATATAGGCGCTGAGCCTACAGCTGATAATACACCGGTTATGCTACAAGGCATAAATGAGCAACTTGTTGATGATGTTGAGGGTATGGAAATTTACCACGGCACAAACGCACGTTACTTAGTTGTTTCTAGCCAAGGCGATGATAGCTACGTGCTGTATAAAATAAGTAATAATATTCAGGATGCTAAAACACCCAGTTTAGAGTTTGCAGGTAAGTTTCATATAGTAAGTGACTTGGTTAACGGTATTGATGGCGCATCAGAAACTGATGGGTTAACCGTAACATCGAAAGCGCTACCGGGTTATCCTGAAGGTATTTTAGTTGTACAAGATGGATATAACCGACTACCGCAGCAACCACAAAACTTTAAAATAATAGATTGGCGAGAAGTAAAAAAAGCAATTAAGTAACGCTTATTTAATTGAGGGTAATCACAATTGTAAAAGGCTCATTTGAGCCTTTTACATTACGCCTAACATTTGAATATTAAGTGTAATTAGCTCAATGTAATATATATTTTTATACTACAATTTAAGCTCATAAATTAATTGAGATTATAATGCGCCTACTACTTACTTTATTACTAATCACTTTAAGTGGCTTTGCCGCAGCTGAAGAAGAAAAAACAAAACTTCCACCAGTAGACCCCGCTTACAATGCTGAGCATCCAATGGTGTTGGTTAATCAAGGCTCGTCTATTATAGCAATGAATTTACCTACTTATAATTTACCCAATAATGTGCAAGTAGTTTATAAAATAGGGAACCCCGATGTTGCATTTTTGGGCTTTGTTAGAAATGCAGAACTAATCACCGTAAAGCCACAAGCGTTTAATATTCAGCATTTAATGCGTGGTGAGGAAATTACAATTACTGCCGATATTTACGAGGGTGATTATCAACAAGGTGGCAGTTTAATTTATTCAAAAAAAGAACTGGTCTTGGATAAGCAATTGTATGCTAGAGAGCTTAAAGAGTTGAGTGAATCATCACAATGGCAAGACTACGACATGATCACACTAAACGGTACTGAGCGTATTTATATTCATAAAATTCAAAAAGCGCCGAGCTATAACCATCTTATTTTTGTCGATTTAGTTAACGCCTGTATGCAAAAGTTTCGGACATCTAAACGTGTACCACCTGAAAATGAGCTTACCTATAAATTTATTAATTGCGGTACGCTTAAACCGCTTTATTACAATGCGGATGATTTTAAAAAGTAAAAGAGCGAGAATAAAAATGTTCAATTACTTTAATATTTAGGCATAAAAAAAGGCTCTTTCGAGCCTTTGGATTAACTTTGGAATAGTTAAAAATTTTTAAATTAGGTAAGCGTTAATAGCTGTGGAGCAACGCTGTGATAATCAACAGCCATAGCAATACTTAACGCTGTAATATTAATAATCGAAAATGCGAACACTTTACGTGCCCAACTGCTCATATCAATATTACGACGATAACCGCGCAGCGCCATTAACAACCACCAAAAGCTGGTAATACAAGCAACAGCCATAAAAGCAGCACCTGTGTAGCCAGTAATTGGCAATAACATCACAACTAATGCGTATACAGCGATGTAAAGTACGATATGGCGCTTTGCTTTATCAATACCTTGCGCTACTGGTAATACAGGAATACCTGCAGCTTGGTAATCTTTAAAGCGAAAAATAGCGATAGCGTAAGAGTGCGGCATTTGCCACAAGCTAAACATAACTAGCAGTATTAATGCGCCCATATCGAACAGCCCTGTTACGGCGCAGTAACCTACTACTGGCGGTACAGCGCCAGAAAGGCTGCCTACAAAAGTGCCATATACTGAGTTACGTTTCATGTAGAGACTATAAACCCCTACATAAATTACGTAGCCAAAGGCTGCAAAAAATACCGCGGCTTGAGTGGTATAGGCGATAAGTAAACCAAAGCCAATAACGCCCAATAAAATACCGTGGCTAAGTGCAGCAAAGGCCGACATTTCGCCTGTTACTGTTACTCGCGTACGAGTACGAGCCATGGCTACATCTATGTCTCTATCAATTACATTATTGATAGCACAACCCGATGCAACCACTAGCGACAAGCCAATTAATGTGGCAATCATTAACCATGGATCTATATCACCGCGCGAGGCAAGTAAAAACCCGCCCGCTACGCTGATTAAATTGCCCATGATAATACCCGGCTTAGTCACTGATAAATAACGACGAAACATCTTAAACTCCTAGTACATCATCATTGCGTTAGATTCATAAATGATCCAAACAGATAACCCAACCACCATTACGATGATCAGGGCACTGAATAGGAATGAAAAGGTACTTGCACGGCCATTTTCGGTCGTAAAATTAAGGTGTAAAAAGTATTTTAAATGCACCCAAATTTGTACGATTGCTAAAGTAACAATGCTCCAAAGCGTTGTTACTTTTGAGAAGTCACCTTCCATTACCATGTAAAACGGTATAGCAGTTAAAATTACCGATAGCACAAAGCCAATTAAGTAAGTTTTAACACTGCCATGAGATTCATCATGATGATCACTTTGCGTTTGCTTTAACGCATGCGTTTCGCTGTGGCTCATTACATTGCTCCCATCAAATAAACAACGGTAAATACACAAATCCAGACAATGTCTAAGAAGTGCCAAAATAGGCTTAAGCAGCTTAAACGCGTTACGGTTGCTTTACCTAGACCACGTTTAGCAACTTCAATCATCATTATGGTCATCCAAATTAGACCGGCTGTTACATGTAAACCATGTAAGCCAACTAATGAGAAAAACGATGTTAAAAAGGCACTTTGTTGTGGGCCATTACCGTGCACAATTAGATGATGAAATTCGTATACTTCCATACCAATAAACACAGCACCTAAACAAAACGTAACAAATAACCAAGTCAGTGTTAGTGCCTTTTTTTGCCCTTGAGCGGCAATCATGGCAAAGCCAAAGGTAATACTACTAATAAGTAGTGCAGCAGTTTCTACTGCTACAAAGTCGAGTTCAAAAATATCTTTACCCGATACACCACCTGCTGTGTTCATAAATAAAACAGCGTAAGTGGCAAAAAACGAGGCAAACAATAGGCAATCTGTCATTAGATATAACCAAAAGCCAAATATCGTATCGCCAGATGTGTCGTGATGATCATGCGCGTGGGCATGGTCATCGTGTGATACAGAGTCTAAACTTGCTGATTCTAAATTTGCTGAAAGTGTACTCACGCTTTTAGCTCCTTATTCCCACTTGAATTATATGCAGCTTCAATGCGTGCAATTTCATCAGGTTGTATGTAGTAGTCAACATCGCTGGTGTAACAACGCTTGATAAATATGGCAATTCCGCCCACTAGCCCTACAACAGCTAACCACCAAATGTGCCAAATCATTGCAAAACAAAAAGCGGTTAGGCTGGCTGCCATAAATACACCTGCGGAGGTATTCTTAGGCATATGAATTGGGCTGTAGCTTGCTTTTGTTTGATAAGCTTGGCCTTTTTCTTTCGCTTCGGTCCATGCATCAATGTCATCAATGTGTGGAATAGTTGCAAAGTTATAAATCTGTGGCGGAGAACTTGTAGCCCACTCAAGTGTGTGGCCGTTCCACGGATCACCTGTTGTATCGTCAAGCGCTTCGCGGTCTCTAAAGCTCACATATAGTTGAATAACTTGGCTAATAATACCGAACATAATAATTACAGCGCCGCCTGCAGCAATGTATAACCATATGTTCCAATCTGGATTATTAGTGTGGTTTAAGCGACGTGTCATACCTAAGAAACCAAGTACGTACAGCGGCATAAATGCTACGAAGAAACCAATAATCCAACACCAAAATGATGCTTTGCCCCATTTTTCGTTAAGTTTAAAGCCCATTGCTTTAGGGAACCAAAATACAAAACCGGCAAGATAACCAAATACAGCACCACCAATAATTGTGTTATGGAAATGTGCAATTAAAAATAAGCTGTTATGCAGTACGTAATCCGCACCTGGAATAGCAAGTAATACACCAGTCATACCGCCTACGGTAAAGGTAACCATAAAACCAAGAGTCCAAAGTACGGGTACACTAATACGTAAACGACCTCGGTAAATGGTAAATAACCAGTTAAACAACTTAACCCCAGTTGGTACGGCAATAACCATGGTCATTACCCCAAAGAAAGCGTTAACGTTAGCACTCGACCCCATAGTAAAGAAGTGATGTAGCCAAACAATAAAGCCTAAAATTGAGATTGCACCGCTGGCGTAAACCATCGATTTGTAACCAAATAAACGCTTACCTGCAAAGGTCGAAATAATTTCAGAGAAAATACCAAACGCTGGTAATACTAATATGTATACCTCAGGGTGACCCCATGCCCAAAACAGGTTGATGTACATCATGGCGTTACCGCCCGCTGCATTGGTAAAGAAGTGAAAGTCGAGATAACGGTCAAGCGTTAGCATTGCAAGTACTGCAGTTAAGATTGGGAATGATGCTGCAATTAAGATGTTTGCCCATGTACATGCCCATGTAAAAATAGGCATTTTCATTAGGGTCATACCTGGTGCACGCATTTTAAACACGGTCGCTAAAAAGTTTACTGCAGTTAGAAGTGTACCGAGCCCGGATATTTGCAAGGCCCAAATATAATAATCTACCCCCACCCCAGGGCTAAAGGTCAACTCCGAAAGCGGCGGATAGGCCACCCAACCTGTTTTAGCAAACTCACCAAACACTAGCGACATATTAATTAAAATGGCACCGCTGGCTGTAAACCAAAAGCTTAAGTTATTTAAAAATGGGAATGCAACATCGCGAGCACCAATTTGAAGTGGTAATACAATGTTCATTAAGCCAATCATAAATGGCATTGCCATAAATATGATCATAATTACGCCGTGGGCAGTAAATATTTGGTCGTAGTGCTCAGGTGGTAAGTAACCTGGCGCACCACTGGTAGCAAGTGCCAACTGCGCACGCATCATTATTGCATCAGAAAAGCCACGAAACAGCATTATTAGTGCTAAAAGAATATACATTACGCCTAAGCGTTTATGATCAACAGACGTGATCCAGTCGCGCCAAAGCACGCCCCACTTTTTATACTTTGTAATAAGCCCAGCAATAATAAGCCCAGCTATCGCAATAACCGACATCGTGAACACAAGAATTGGCTCATGAAACGGAATTGCGTCGAGAGAAAGATTACCTAATAACGACATTATTATTCCTCGCCTTGGCTGTGAGATGAAGGCATTGAATGCTCATCCATTTCATGATGTTTTTTACTCATTTGCCCATGTTCGCCCATTGCATGATGTTTTTTATTCATGTCGCCATGTGCCTGCATGTATTTCATAACGATGGTATGAAATAAGCCGTCATCAACTTTGCCGTAATAAGCAACAGGGTTATTTTCGCTCGCTTTTGCAAGCTCAACATAATTTGCATGAGTTAGGTTATTAGCATTTGTTTTAATGTTACTAACCCACTTATCAAAATCTGCTTGAGTAGGGGTAGCAATGGCATTAAATTTCATACCAGTAAAACCAGCGCCACTGTAATTTGCCGAAAAACCTTTAAACGTGCCGGGCTCATTTGCAATTAAGTGAAGCTTGGTTTCCATCCCAGCCATTGAGTATATTTGACTACCCAATTGCGGAATAAAAAATGAATTCATTGTGCTCTCTGAAGTGATTTTATATTCAACAGGTACATTTGCCGGAAAAACTAGTTCGTTCACCGTAGCAATACCTTGCTCAGGATATATAAATAGCCACTTCCAGTTTAATGAAACCACTTCAACAGTAAGATGTTTACCTTTACCTTCAATTGGTTTGTATGGGTCAAGCTCTTGAGTAGACACCCAAGTAATAACACCTAAAATGATTACAATAACAACAGGGACTGCCCAAACTGCGGCTTCAATTTTATTTGAATGAGCCCATTTTGGAGCATAAATTTCATGAGTTTGCGTGTCTCTATATTTCCAAGCGAAATACAAAGTCATCACAATAACGGGAACGACTACAAGCAACATAAGCACGGTTGCGATGATGATTAAATTTTTCTCATCAATGCCTATCTGCCCTTTTGGATCGAGTATCCCGCCTTTACAGCCTGACAACGCCAGCACTGTACTAGCTAAAGCAATATTACAAAGGTTACGAATTAACAAGGGAGTATCCTACAAACCTAGAGTTTCAATTTGCTGCTTAAAATAAAAACCAAAGCAACGATTTTTCAATAAAAACCCAAGTTAACTAGAATTAAATTATAAAAATAAGGGGGCTATTCAAAACCTAAAGCTCATGCCATTAATGACCTAGCAACAAACCCAGCTTTCTAAACGCATTTATATAACGTAATAAAAGTTAACTTGGGTGAGTGGTGGTTGGCTGAAATGTGTTTAAAAAACACAGAGCTACTTTGTTTTAGCTAACCTTAATTATTTACAGCAAGAACAAATAATTAAAACCAGCAACAAGATGCAGCGTTACAGGCAACCTGTAAAGCTAGGTGGAGCACGACAACCATGTGAAGAGATCACAGGCTGAAGAACTTTAGCCTCGCTAAAAGCAAAGGCTGCTTTACGGAGGATTATGCCAGCACGACGCGCTGGACAAATATGGAACAATAACCAACAAAGGCCAATAAGTAACTGACTTGATATGATTGGATGAGCTAAAAATCCAGCAATAGTAAGTAACAGGGGCTCTACAATAAACCCATCACTCAATAATGCTTCAAGCTTGAAGGCATCCTCTAATGCACCGCTTAGCAACATTACAGTATTAAACACTAATAAAGTTATAGCTACACACACGCCCTTGCCTGCTTTATTCAAGCGTTCACACGCCTGCGGCTCGCCAGAGGCAAGTTCCGTAGTTGTATGATGCAAAGAAAGTGTGTTCAAAGACATTAACCTACTAAAATGACTATAACAAAATTAGAGTAATACAGTTTGCAATGGAAAAATTTAAAAAACATTGCTGTTGTAAACCCTAAAACCAGGTGCTAAATACAATCAAATCCAGCTAGCACATATTTACCTAGCGAAAATTGATCCGTATCAACCAAACTTTCAAAACTTACTGAAAGTTCGAATGTGAGTATAACAAAGAGAATTTTCTGTTCAACTAAAAATCAATTAATTTGAGTTAAGCTTTCGAAGCTATTTTGTTAATAAAAAATAACACGATAAGAAACATTTGGTTAGCTAAAATAAAAAACGATTTAAAGAGAAATGTTTAATAAGATTATAGGTTTTTAGGAGGGAGTAATAATTGTGTCGCACAAATAAAAACAGCCCAAATTCAGTCACCACCGAACTTGAGCTGCCTTTCACACTGACAACATCTTCACACACAATATAAAGATTTTTGGTTTACACTGCGTGGCATTGTAGGGAATAAAAACAACTCAAACTCAGTCACCACTGAACTTGAGTTGCCTTTCACACTGACAACATCTTCACACACAATATAAAGATTCTTGGCTTACACTGCACGGCAATTGTAGGGAATAAAAACAACTCAAACTCAGTCACCACCGAACTTGAGTTGCCTTTCACACTGACAACATCTTCACA